>CAYTLD010000147.1:0-4988 GCA_964438585.1 uncultured Blastochloridaceae bacterium
GCAAAAAGACAAAGGCAATCCGCGCCTTCACTAAATCTTAACAATCAGCCAAACGAATATAACGAACACAACTGTAGCAGGGCTCAATGCGCACCTGCTTGGATCAATCTCTCGGGGGCACTCCCTGAATTTGCGGATGATGATCTTCATACTCCAGAAGATCGGCGGTGATTAGTCACGACTGAGCATTGCTCAAAACTAGAATTCCGATTAATGTGTGCATAAGAAATGCCGATGTTGATTCACATTCTGGGGGGTGCCGCTGAGAACAGCGACCAGCCTCAAGTCTTTGAGGCTCTCTAAGTCCAACATTCCACCTGCAAGCCGGGGACGCGTTTGAACTCACCTTCGTTACGAGTCACCAGCACCCGCCCTGAAGCAAGCGCGCAGGAAGCGATAATTAGATCTTCCCCGCCGATGGGCGTGCCCTTTTGTTCCAGATAGGCTCGAATGTTGCCGTAGATAACTGATGCCTTACTACCAAACTCGATTTCGGTATGAGGTCTCAGAACCGTCTCTACAGCCATGGTGCTCTTTTGCCTTCGGGTGCTTTTAGCGGCTCCATAAAGTAATTCCGCCTTATTCATCGAAGAGTACGATAATTCATTCGGACGATGTGAGCGGTAATGCTCGCTGATTTCCGGTGTGCTCCCGTTTAGTAGCGCAATCCAGATATTCGTGTCCAGCAGCCACATTAGAGGTCAACCTTCCGAGCTTTGCGACGATCCGCCTCCTGCAACGGACTCTCTGCCAATGAACCTAGGATCTCAAAATGCCCCTCCGGCCAGTCATCCGGCGTAGCCGCACGGCTCAGACATCGCCGCGCCCAGCGTGAGACCGATTCCTTCGATGCCCTCGCGGCTTTTTTTACCCGCTTTTCCGTCTCCTGATCAAGATATATTGTCAATTGAGCCATGGTGCAGAGTAGGTCATGACTCAACCCTTTGCAAGTATAAGTGTTAATATATGTGGATAGTCATGACAGTTTCTTAGACCTTCATCAGATCGGCTTCCTTCTTTTCGAGAAGGTCGTCGATCCGTTTAATATAGCTGTCAGTGAGTTTTTGAATTTCTTTTTCCCCTTGGGTGACATCGTCTTCGGTCATGTCGCCGTCTTTGCCTTCTTTTTTCACTTGGTCCATGGCGTCGCGGCGGTTGTGACGGATGGCGATGCGGCCTTCCTCAGCGATTTTTTTCACCACCTTGGTCAGCTCGACCCGGCGTTCTTCAGAGAGTTCGGGAATGGGGATGCGGATAATTTTGCCGTCTACCTGGGGACTGATCCCGAGGTTGGATTCCTCGATCGCTTTGCGGATGGGATCTACATTGGAGTCATCCCAGGGCTGGATGAGGATGAGACGCGGCTCCGGAGTGGTCACCCCGGCCAGTTCTTTGAGCGTCATGGTCGTGCCGTAGCAATCGACCCGTAGACCATCGACCAGGGCTGGTGAAGCCTTTCCGGTGCGGACCTGGGAAAATTCCTCCTCCACCCGGTGCAGGCTCTTTTCCATCTTCTCTTCCGTATCCAACATGATTTCATCTACTGGCATATGCGTATCCTTCTTCTTTGATTATCCGTTATCTTTGTCTTCTTCACTCACCCTGGTGCCGACGGCTTCACCGCAGACGACCCGTTTGAGATTGCCCTTTTTAAAGACGTCAAACACGATAATAGGCACCTGGTTGTCCATGCAAAGACTGAATGCGGCTGAGTCCATAATTTTCAGTCTCCGCTTCAACGCCTCGGAATAGGTGAGTTTATCGAACTTGACTGCGTCTTTAAACTTGTTCGGATCTTTATCATAGATCCCGTCCACCTTGGTGGCTTTCAAAATAACATCAGCATCGATTTCACTGGCCCGGAGGGCGGCGGCAGTATCGGTGGAGAAATACGGATTCCCGGTTCCGGCGACAAAGATGACGACCCGTCCTTTTTCAAAATGACGCACTGCCCGGCGACGGATAAACGGTTCAGCCACCGCCTTGATTTCCAAAGCCGTCTGCACCCGAGTTAGCACTCCCAGGGATTCGAGTGAATCCTGCAGGGCCAGCCCGTTGATGACCGTGGCCAGCATTCCCATGTAGTCCGCTGTGGTGCGGTCCATACCGGCATGGGACTGAGTCGCACCTCTCCAGATATTGCCGCCGCCGATGACCAGGGCCACTTCCACACCGAGGGAATGGATTTCCTTCACCTGCCGCGCGATCCCTTCGGTCACCTCCCGCATAATCGGTTCTGAGCCGTCGGTCAAGACCTCGCCGCTGAGTTTGAGCACGATCCGGCGGTATCTGGGTTTCTTGCCTGATGTAGATTTCTTTTTCTTTCCCGCCGCCATGAGATGAAGTGTCCGTGGCAATTGAAGTCAGGTCAACGCGAAAAGTGAATTCTACCCGGAGCAGGATTCGCAAAGACGGGATTCCGGGAGGATGCGCAGCCGTTCATAGGAGATCATATTTCCGCAGTGCTCACATTTTCCGTAAGTGCCCGCGTCCATGCGTCCGACTGCTTCCTGCAGTTCCCCCAGGCTGTTTTTCCTCCGCCGTTGTGCCTCCTTGGCCATCTCATGGCTGAGCATGCTGTCCTGCCGGGACAGTCGCCCTTCAGCCCCGCCGAGTTTTTCCGGCGGCTTGAGATGCTCGCGGGCCTTTTCCATTTCCGTCTCCAGTGCAGCCATCCGGTCGCGGGCTATGATCTCCAGCTCAATTAACTGATCAACGGTCATTCCCATACTTTATCATATGCGGGCTCAAAAATTGCATGGAATATTTCCCCGGCTGAGCGCTCCTAATGAGTCATGAGCAAAATACTTTACCTCCTGTCCATCATCCCGCTTTTGACCTCCGCTTCGATGGCGGACTTTCTCGAAAAAGGCGCGTCCCTACCGGACACCAGCCTGCGGACTGAGGCAGGTGACTCTGTTCGCCTGCACGACCTGGCGAAGCAAAAACCAGCCGTCCTGATTTTTTACCGCGGCGGGTGGTGTCCGTATTGCACGCGCCACCTCTCCGCCCTGGCAGAAATCGAAAAAGAGATTCTCGCCGCCGGGCACCAGATCCTCGCCATCAGCCCTGATCAACCCGCCAAACTCACCGCCACGCCCAACCGTGAGAAACTCGGCTACACCCTCCTCTCCGACAGCGACATGGAAACCGCCAAGGCCTTCGGTATCGTTTTCCAGGTTCCGGACGATCTTGTCAAGAAATACAAGGACGACTACCAGATCGATCTCGAAGCCGCCTCCGGCAAGACCCATCACCTCCTGCCCCATCCGGCCGTTTACATCGTCGGGACGGACGGCATCATCCGCTTCGCCCATGTGAATGAGGATTATAAAAAACGGCTGGAACCGAAAGAAATTCTCAAAGCACTCGCCAATTAGAGGCTGTCTAAAAAATGGTGGTGACAAAATTTCAAGAAAAATTTCGGTCCTGTGAGGCGCGACGAAGGCGCATATCTCCATAGATACGTAACTGAGGAGCAACGAAGCAGGGCGGAATTTAGCGCAGAAAGTTTGTTATCACCCACTTTTTAGACAGCCTCTAAGTAGCCCGTCTATTCCAACGGCAGCGACAGCACGGCTACGGTTCCCCGCACTTCCCGGTTGCCGAGGGTGACCCGCCCCTGATGCAGGTCGGCCACTTCCTTGACCAGGGTGAGCCCGAGTCCCGAGCTCTTACGGGCCGTGCCCGGACGGGGCAGGGAATAAAAGCGATCATAGATCCGGGCCAGGGCATAATCGGGAATGCCCGGCCCCTCATCCTCCACCCGCACCTCCGCACCCCCGCCACAGCGGCGTGCGCTGACTCCCAGACGTGCCCCTTCCGGCGAGAACTCGATCGCATTGTGGATCAGGTTATCAATCGCCTGTCGAATCAGGTAGGATTCCCCACGGACGACAAGGTCCGGCTCCAGATCGGTCGCCAGATCAAGCCGCTTCTGCCCGATGAGCGGGCCCGCCAGCACCAGCACCTCTTCAATTAGACGGGTTACGTCCACGGGCTTCTTTTCCACACTCCCCTTGCGCGCCTCGAGGCTGGAGAGCAGGAGCAGCTTATCGACCACGTTGGCGATCCGCCGGGTTTCGGCATCGATGTTTTCCGCAAAGCGGAGACGCTGCTTTTCCTCCATCGGTTCCTGCAGCAACTCCGCCGCCCCCTGAATGGAGGAGAGCGGGCTCTTAATCTCATGGGTCAGGTTCTGAACATAATTCTCAACGTAATTCCGGCCTTCAAGCGCGTCCCGCATTTCGTCAAACGCCTTGCCCATCTGGCGGATTTCCCGCGAATAGCCGAGACGGGGTAGCGGCACATTCTCTCCGTCACGCACGCTCCGGGCATAGCGGGTCAGGCGCTCGATCGGTCGGCTCACCCAGAAGGAAACGACAAAGCTGGCCAGCAACATCGACCCTCCGATCGCCACCCCGGCGCAGGTAATCTCCCAGGCCGCTTCGGAAATAAAGTGATTGGCATTATCCGTCGCCTTATAAACCGTCACCACACCCAGCAGTTGCCCCTCCCGCTCGATCGGAGAGGCCACATAAAGAGCCGAAGTGCCCGGATCATTGGGAACTCCCCGTGTTGTCCTCGCCCCATAGTGGCCTGCAAGCGTCAGGCGAACATCCCGCCAGCGGGTGCCAAAGGACTCACCAATCCGCTCAGGATAAGTCGAATCATAAACCACTACCCCGCTGGCATCGGTCACATAGATCCCCAGGTCGATTTTAGTTTTGATCAAACTATAAATCCGCGCCTCGAACCGGTCGGCCCCCGCCTTGCTGAAAATTTCCTCAATCCGGTCGGTCTGCAATCCATCCACCGAATCCTGAGCAATCGCCAGTGCCAGCAACCGCCCGCTATCCACCATCCCCTCCTCAACCGCTTCCAGATAACGCGGACGCAGGCCATCGACAATAAACTGCACCAGCAACGTAAACCCAAAGGCCACGATCATCCCATAAGCCAGAAACACCCCCGTCCGAATCTTCATT
>CAYTLD010000148.1:0-4871 GCA_964438585.1 uncultured Blastochloridaceae bacterium
AGTAACAGTAACGCCGGAATTCGCTCACTGTCCCTTAATTACGGGTTATTGTCATTGGGCTGAAATGCGATAGAAAGGAGGGGTGACAGAAACTCCCGAGACAGAAGTGGTCCAGCAGCCCCGCCGCAAGCGCCGGCTTCTGCTCTGGGCGTTGGTCTTCTTACTGGCCTTGGCCCTAACGGCTGTCATCTGGATCCGGGCTATCCTCGATAATCCACAGCCCCTGCTCGCTTCCGCAGCCCGTCAGTTCGGTCAGGAATTGACACTCGATAACCTCGACTTTTCCCTCCTTCCGTCTGGACGTCTGGTTCTGCGTGATGTCCGCCTCCGTGAGTCCGGTCAGGAGCGGGACTACGCTCAGATCGACTACCTTGAACTTCAATGGGATTACCAGAACCTGCTCCGGAAAACCGTGGATGAACTACGGGTTCACGGCATCCGGCTCTGGCTCAACCGGATGCCACAGTCCAACTCCACCCAGGAAAAAAAACTCATCCCCTTCACTCTCAAACGCCTCATCCTCGGCCAGGCCACCCTCATGATCGAGGGACTCGGTGAAGGAATCCCCCCCATCCCGGTAAATATCGGAGAGGTGGATCCGATCGTGCTCAATGACCTGCACCTCGGCGGCCCCTCCTCCGATCCGGCTGCCAATGAACTCCAGGAAGCCCGCGCCTTTAACATCACCATCAAGTCCCCGCTCGATCCGCTCGCGCCCGTTCTCTTCTTTGAAGAGATCGGATTCCAATTCAGTTGGGCCGGAATCCAGAAAAAGGAAATTCATGAGATGACCATTACCCGTCCGATCATCTACGTCGGTGAGGATCTCTTCTGGTTCGTCAACCTCATCAAGGAAAATAACGTCCCGCCCTCCCTGGGTGACACACCCGATGAGAAACCGATGGGCCCCCAGCCCTGGTCACTGAAGACATTCAGCATCCGTGAAGGCCAGGTCTCGGTCACCACCTTCGGGAGACCCGGATTCACTCTGCCCCTGACCTTTGGCACCAAAGCCAACAACCTGATCCTGGAAAATTTCAATGAACTGGCTCTGGATATCCAATGTGACATACCGGAAATCGATCTCGATTACCCGGAGTACAACGTCCGGGTGGCAGGGATGAGGGGGAACCTCGAATTCAGCCTCCCGCCGGGAAAAGATGCCAATAACGTCGTTCAGACCATCTACTTCAAATCACTGCTCTGGCGTGAAATCGACCTCACCGAAGCCTACGTCAGTATGACTTTCGATGTCCGCGGCCTCTTTGCCAAATTCGGCGGCTACCGGGGCGATGGATATGTGGGCGGCGATTTGACCGTCTTCTCGGATCGGGGCTTCGAGTGGGTGGCGTCCGCCTACGCTTCCGAAGTCGAAGCCGGCCCCATCAGTGACCGGCTCAGCCCGGGAAATGTCGTCCTCGACGGAAAGGTCAACGGCACCTTTGTCGTCTCCGGCCTGCAAAAAGAAATCCGGCGCTTCTACGGGGAAGTCGATTTCGACAGCCCGGGTGAGCTGACCATCACCGCCATTGACGAACTGATCGGACGCCTGCCCGACCACTGGAGCCCGCTCAAGAAAGAGATCAGTCAGGTCAGCCTGAAGGCCTTCCAGAACTACCGCTATGACCAGGGAAAATGTGAATTCAATTACGCTCCGCCCAAGAGTTTTGTGCAATTGAGGATGGACGGGGACCAGGGAACCCGTAACTTTGATGTCCGATGGCTGGACTTAAGAAAAACTCCTACCTTGGCCTGGTAATTCTCCTGGCACTGGGATCTTGCACCCCCACGGTCCGACTGGATACGCCCGAGCCGGTGCGTATCGACGTCAACATGAAGGTCGATGTCACCTCCCGTGACGCTGAAGAAAATAAAGAAAAGTCCGGCCAGAACGGGAAAGAAGAGCCCGTCAACCTCAGCCCCGCCCAGCGGCAGCGCAACCGGATGACGGAAATCCAGAATCTCAAAAATGACCGCGTCGTGGGCGAAAAAAATGACGGCCTGCTGGAAATGCGCCGCAAGCCTGATGACTCCACCTATGCCAGCTACGCCCGCCAATTAATCGAGAACGAAAATAATGACCGGCTGGAATTACTTAAAGCCGAGGCGACCGAGAGCGGACGCCCTCTCGAAGTCATCCGGAAAGATTACGCCAACGCCCGGCGCCAAAGCGCCTTCCCCGGTGAATGGATCCAGGATCCCGACGGCAGTTGGAAACAACGGTAGTGGAAGTTGGCAGATAAAAACTGGAAGCTAGGCCTCCCATATCCCATCTTCCATCTTCCATCTCCCTACAGCGTCTGCAGGAACCTGACCAGTTGCTCGCGGTTCGGGCTGCTGGCGTGCCGAACGTAAAAGCCGGATGCCGCTACCGCCAGTTGCAGAGAATGGGCCAGACTGAGCCCGAGCAGGCGACCGATCAAAAATCCGGCGTTGAAGTGATCTCCCGCTCCGGTGCTGATTTTAGGCTTGGCCGTGAAAGGCCCGGTCACGTGCACTTCCCCTTCCGCGTCCGCACCGCAGGCATACTTGCAGGGATGAATGACCACCGTGTTAAGCTCGAGTTTCTCGCGGATAGCACCGGATAAGCCGGTGTGCCCTTTCGGGGTGGCCGGGAATTTTTTCAGGCGCAGGACCTTGGCCACATGGTTCGCCTCACTTTCATTCAACCCCAGAATGACATCGTGGTTGACCTGAAATTCAGCGATGATTTTCAGAGCTGCGTTGAGGTCGGCGTCGGTGCGCTTGGCCGGATCGGCCAGATCAAAGAACAGCACTTTCCGCTCATCCCCCTTGGCCGGTTTGAAATCTGTCTGCATCTTTTTCCAGATCGCCGACATGTGCGGCAACATCGTCCAGTTGACCATGGAGACAAAGTTCGACTGCTTCCAAAGCTTCTTGAAATTTTTATCCCCGAATCGCTTCTTGATATTCTCGTAGCTGACTTCGTGAACGGTGGCGTGCTGACCCAGCAACAATTTGCCATCGGAAAATTCCAGGGCCAGGGTTTGGGCGGGTTGGGCAATGCCGTGGATTTTTGCCCGCTTAGCAAATTCGGCAAAGGCCGGATGAGGCTCGCTTCCCTCTCCGACCATTCCGAGGTATTCGACCGGGGCTCCCAGGGTGCTGAGGGCAAATGCCATAATCGGGCCATTCCCGCCCATCTTTTCCGATTGCACCACCATTTCGAAATTTCCGCTCTTCCCGGCCGCTGCGGCTACCCTCTTGTTGAAGGTCGCGATCGACTTGAACGGCGTGTATTTGGTGGCCGTCTGACGCTGGTCCACCACCTCCGCGATTTGATCGATAAAACCGTCAAATCCGACCAGTCCTTTGTATTTGAGGAGTTGAGCGCGGGACCCGATGAGTCGTTCCGCCGTCTGTCTTGCAAGCCTTGAGTCTGTAGTCATAGCTGCATAGCATAGGGATTACAGGGTTCTTGACAAGACATTTAGCCCGTATGCCTCACAAATTTGTGTCGGGTGCGGATTAGTGCAAGGACCACTTCACCGGCACCTCCTGCTTGAGCTGGGTGCGCTTGTTGGGGTAAAGGACTTTTCCGTGGGCGGCACCGAACTCGTGCACCAGCTTGGTCACCTTGACATCGAAGCAGCAGTATTCGGCGATTTCCATAATCTTACCTTCCTTCCACCACTGCAGTGCTTCCGTCCCCACTGCGGTCTTTCTGACCCCCAGGGAAGCCTCCGCCACTTCATCGAGCTTGATGCGGTGCCCGATCTCTTCGGCCAGATCCAACATCAGATCCGCCGTCGGCACCTGAGAGAAATCAAAACAGGCATAGTGCTCGAGAACGGTGTAATCGAACCGGATGACATTATAGCCCACCACCAGATCGGCCCGCTGCAACTCGGAAATCAGGTCGCCCACCGTCTCCTCGGTATAGATTTCATAGCCGCCGCGCTCAGTGCTGTAGGTGACCCCGATCGACATTCCCATCTCTCGGATTTTATCCCAGCCACCCACCTCCTGCGCACTGCGCCGAGTCTCAAGATCAAAATAAACAATGTTTCTAGCCATTACCCTTCACCTTTGACCCTTCACCCTTCACCTTATTTAGTGCGCAGCCCCCGGTCCGCTCCCACCGTCACACGCTTGTTCCGGGTTTTGGTTTTCGGCACATACCACCAGAGACGGCCATCGGCCTGCCACTGACGACCATCGGCTATTTCGACCAGCGCATACCAGTGCCAGTCGATCGTGAACCCCGGCTTATGCCCCCAGATCCGCTCATACATCGGGAAAATCCGCTCACGCAGATCTTTAATCGCCGATTCCGGATCCTTTCCCCACCCATTGGGCTGGGCCAGATGGAGCATATAGCCCTGCGGGATTGGCTTTTTGTCAGGAGAGGCCTCCTCCGCCATCAGGAGTGTAACGGCCAGAGACAGTACTATACAGGTGATCAGCATGCGCTTCATACCTCCTGTATATTACCAGGACACCGATTATTCAATTTCGTTTTTCTTCACATCCACATTCGGGCGGAGGATATGGGAATCCTCCCTCGACGCGGGTTGGGTATAAGACGTGGAGGGCAGAGCGCCGTCTCTGCCGCGTTCGGGCGGAGGATACGGAGATCCTCCCTCCACGCGGATCGGAAATAAGACGCGGAGGGAAGCGCTCCACCTTCGCGCAAGGCTACGGCGGACAAGTCCGTCGCTACCGCGTTCGGGCGGAGGATATGGGAATCCTCCCTCCACGTGGCAAGATGATAAGACGTGGAGGGCAGAGCGCCGCCTCTGCCGCGTTCCGGCGGTAGATAGGGAATCCTCCCTCGACGCGGGTTGGGTATAAAACGTGGAGGGCAGAGCTCCGTCTCTGCCGGGTTCGGGCGGAGGATGCGGAGATCC
>CAYTLD010000149.1:0-4782 GCA_964438585.1 uncultured Blastochloridaceae bacterium
GGCTGAATGTCATTGCGGGGAGGGGCATATCGGTTAGGTTGCCTGGATGCGAGTTGTTTTTATTGGTGATGTGGTGGGGGAGCCGGGGCGGACCTGCTTGAAGGAGGCGGCGGGGGAAATCCGGGAACGGTGGGCACCGGATTTTCTGGTCGTGAATGGTGAAAATGCGGCCGGTGGCGCGGGGCTCACCCCCCGGCTGGCTTATGAATTAATGCGGTCAAAGGTGGATGTCATTACCTTGGGCGACCACGCTTTTGATCAATTTGAAATCCGCGATTTTTTTGCTCAGGAGCCGCGGGTCATTCGTCCCTTCAACTATCCGGAGGCGGTGCCGGGGAGGGGGCAGGTAGTGGTGACGGGCAACGGCCTGCGCCTGGGGGTCATCAATGCGCTCGGAAATACCTTTATGAAGTCGGCCCTGGCCAACCCGTTTCTCGGAATTGACGCGGTTATTGATGAGGTGCGCCGGGAGACACCTTGTATCCTCCTCGACTTTCATGCGGAAACGACCTCGGAAAAAATCAGTATGGCCTATGTGGTGGATGGTAGGGTGAGCGCGGTGGTCGGGACCCACACCCATGTCCAGACGGCGGATGAGCGCATTCTGCCCGGCGGGACGGCCGCAATTACGGACGTGGGATTCTGCGGAGCCCATGACTCGGTGATTGGACGAGAGGTGGGGATTATTCTCGAACGTCATCGCAACCAGTTGCCGGTGAGGATGAAGCTGGCCTGGGGAGGACTGCGGGCGGATGGTGTGATGGTAGAGATCGATGATGCCACCGGGAAGGCGCGGTTGATCGAGCGGCTGCAAGTGGCGGTTGCGGATGTGGGAGGGAGCAAAGGGGAAAATGAGGCAAGAGAGAAAAAAGAAAATCAGGCCAGTGAGGTGAGCAGTGAGTGAGTCCGACGTCCTGACCGTGACCCAGTTGACGACCGGGATCCGCGATCTTCTGGAAAGTGGCATCGGCACGGTGCGGGTGGAGGGGGAAATATCCAACTTCCGTCGTCAGAGTTCCGGGCATCTGTACTATACGCTAAAAGATGCGGACGCTCAGCTATTGGCGGTGCAATTCCGTGGAGATGCATCGCGTCTGAATTTTTCTCTGGAGGATGGCCAGCAGGTGGTGGCCACCGGCAAGATAACTGTCTATGCCCCGCGGGGGCAGTACCAGATCCGAGTTCAGAGCCTGGCTTTGCGCGGGCAGGGGAACTTGCAGCAGCGCTTCGAGGAACTAAAGGCGCGTCTGCGGGCGGAGGGTTTGTTTGATGAGGCCCGGAAGCGTCCGCTCCCGATGTTCCCCCGGCGCATCGGGCTGGTCACCTCACCCACGGGAGCGGCGATCAAGGATTTTCTCAACGTGCTCAGTCGCCGGTGTCCGCGACTGACGGTGGTGACCATCGGGGTGCGCGTCCAGGGGGAGCAGGCGGCACAGGAAATTGCCCGCGCCATCGCGCAACTCAACCGGGAGGGCGATGTCGATCTGATCGTGGTCAGCCGGGGTGGGGGGAGCCTCGAGGACCTCTGGCCGTTCAATGAGGAGGTGGTGGCGCGGGCGATCGTCGCTTCCCGAGTGCCAGTGGTGTCCGGGGTCGGGCATGAAATTGATTTTACCATCGCGGACTTCGCCGCTGATTTACGGGCCCCGACCCCCTCGGCGGCGGCTGAATTGCTCAGCCGTTCCGACAGCGAGTGGTGTGACCTGCTGGACAGGGTGCAGTCGGTAATCCGGGAGCGGGTCGAATCCGCCATCGAGCAGCGCTCTCTGAACCTCGCCCGCTTTCGGGATCATTATATATTCCGCGAACCGATCCGGGTGGTGGAGCAGTACTATCAGCGGCTCGACGATATCAGGGACCAGATGCGGCGCAGCTTGAATGAAGGGCGGGAGGAGGCCCGCGACCGATTGCAGGACGCGGGCCAATCTTTCCGGCGGCTGCATCCGGGGCGGCAGGTGGAGCAACTGAAGGCCACGCTCTCGCAGTCGGGCGCGCGGCTGGAGGCACTCTCACCACAGGCCACCCTCGACCGCGGTTACGCGATTGTTTTTGATCCGCAAGGAAAGATTGTGCGCCAGGTCGAGGCTGCTGAGCAGGCCGGCGATCTGTCGATCCGACTTTCGGATGGACAGTTTCAGACGACATTCAAGAAATAGGTTTTTTTCCTCGACCCCGAACAATTGAAATTGAATTATACGCTTTTATGCCAGCAAAGAAATCAGAACCCGCGCCGAAATCATTTGAAGAGTCCCTGGAAAAGCTCAACGGGATCATCGAGAAACTGGAATCTGCTGATCTCCCCCTCGATGATATCATCCAATCCTATGAGGAGGGGATGGTGTATTTGAAATTCTGCCGGGAGAAACTCAAGGCAGCGGAATTGAAAATCGAGCAATTGCAGCCTGAGGGTGAGGGGGATGAACCCGATCAGGAAGACGAAGAAGAAAAGGATGCTATTGATTTATTTTAACTTATCTCTTTGATTACAAGCTCAGTTAACAGATAGTCGCATATGCCCAGATTACTCGATACCATCAACAGCCCTGATGACCTGAAGAAAATTCCCGCTGAGAAGCTGGAGGAATTGGCTCAGGAGGTCAGAGATGAACTGATCCGAGTCACCAGTAAGACGGGTGGCCACCTGGGGCCTAATCTGGGCGTGGTGGAATTGACCATCGCCATGCACCGGGTTTTCGAGACCCCGAAGGATAATTTTATTTTCGATGTCAGCCACCAGGCCTATGTGCACAAGCTCTTTACCGGGCGGCGGAAGGAATTTGATAAAATCCGTCAACCCGGCGGGCCGAACGGATTCATGGTGCGCGCGGAAAGCCCTCATGATTGCTACGGGGCCGGGCATGCGGGAACGGCATTGTCGGCTGCCCTGGGCATGGCGGTGGCGCGGGACTTGCGCGGATCCGATGAACATGTGGTGGCGCTGGCCGGTGATGCCGCTTTTACCTGCGGGGTTTCCTTTGAGGCCTTGAACAACATGGCCAGCAGCACCAAGCGGATGATCGTGGTGCTCAATGACAACGAGTGGTCGATTGACAAGAACGTCGGGGCGATCGCGGATTATTTCAACAACATCGTCACCAATCCGAACTATTCCCACCTGCATGAAAAAGCGGCCAGTTTCATCGAACGCATCGGCGGGAAATCGATGGTCAAGTATGCCCGTAAAGTGGAGGAGGCTGCTAAAGGACTGGTGCTGCCGAGCGTCATATTCGAGGAAATGGGGCTGCACTACTACGGGCCCATCGACGGGCATGATCTCCAGAACCTGATCAAAACCTTTGAATACCTTAAGGAGCAGGAGCATCCGGTCATTTTGCACGCGTTGACTCAGAAGGGGCGGGGCTTCGAGCCAGCTCAGGCCAAGAAAAAGGCCTTTCACGGCACCCCGGCATTTGATCTGGAGACCGGTGAGGCTAAGGGCGGCGGACCACCGACGTTTTCAAAAATTTTTGCCGACCACCTGGCCAAATTCGCTGATCAGAATAACAAGATTGTCGCCATCACCGGGGGAATGCCCAACGGCACCGGACTGGATCGTTTCCAGCCCCGACACCCGGATCGCTACTTCGATGTCGGGATTGCGGAGGAACACGCGGTCCTCTTTGCCGCCGGGATGGCCACCAAGGGGTACAAGCCGGTCTGTGCCATTTACTCGACCTTTTTGCAGCGTGCCTTTGACATGCTCGTCCACGACGTCTGTCTGCAGAACTTGAATGTGGTTTTCTGCATGGACCGGGGCGGGGTCTCCGGCGATGACGGGCCGACTCACCATGGCCTGTTCGATATTGCCTACTTCCGGAGCATTCCGAATGCGGTCCATATGTCACCCAGAGATGAGGATGAATTTGTCGATATGCTCTGGACGGCCATCCATCATTCCGGACCGATTGCCCTCCGATACCCGCGGGGCTATGCCACCGGTGCCGAGATCAAGCCGGAGCCGGAACTGATTTCCCTGGGCAAAGCGGAGGTGCTGCGCCACGGCTCTCAGGTGGCGATCTGGAGTTATGGGAAAATGGCCATGGTCGGGCAGGAAGTCGCGGATCAACTGGAGAAGGAGGGCTACTCGACGGCTTTGATCAATGCGCGCTTTGCCAAGCCGCTCGATCGCGGGACGCTGGAATTTTTCGCCCGCTCCTGTGATTTGATCATCACCCTCGAGGACCATGTCATCGAAGGCGGATTTGGCAGCATCGTTGCGGATACGATGTGTGATTTGAACATCCAGGCTCCGGTGGTGCGCATTGGCTGGCCGGATCAATTCATTGAGCACGGCAAGGAGGACTTGCTGCGGGAAAAATATGGACTGACCGCTGAGGCGACCCTCCAGAAAGCACGGCCCTTCCTGAAAGATCTCAAACCGGCTGGAAAATCCAATCCCGCCGCAGTCGCTTAAGCCGTCATGAAAATTGTTGTCGCGTATTCCGGGGGCCTGGACACGTCCATCCTGCTCAAATGGCTCCAGCAGACCTACGATGCCGAGGTCATCGCCTTCTGTGCGGATGTCGGTCAGGAGGAGGAACTTAAAGGGCTTGATAAGCGGGCACTCCGCACCGGCGCCAGCCGCTGTTACATCGATGATTTGACCGAGGAATTTGCCCGTGATTTTATCTACCCGATGTTCCGGGCCAACGCGCTCTATGAGAATCTTTATTACCTGGGCACCAGCATTGCCCGCCCCTTGATTGCCAAGCGGATGGTGGAAATCGCCCGCAAGGAAAAAGCGGATGCGGTGGCTCACGGGGCGACCGGGAAGGGGAATGA
>CAYTLD010000150.1:0-4708 GCA_964438585.1 uncultured Blastochloridaceae bacterium
TATCGGGATAACCCAAGCAACGCGGAAAAAAGGCGCAGCCTGACTCGGGGTGAGATTCGAAAATATAAGGCACTGATATATTCGGGGTTAATAGGTCTCGTTTCTGTTCTGGCAGTGTTGATCGGTTTGATATTTGAATGGATTCCAGAGAAAGGCGATAATCATGTTTGGGCGTTCAGTTACATCCTTTTTGGTTTTCTTATCTACACCGTTATCTTTACCATCGGATTTACGAAAGGACGCGACCATAGACCGGGAATCATTGAAATGCTCGCTGCTGGAGGAAGACGTTGAATTGAACACCAAACAAGAACATCGAGGTTCTCTTGGTGTACTCGTTTTTTCGGGAACGGGGGTGCCAATTCAGAGGTTTCGGGATGCCCACCCTCCCGTGCGTCCGTCATTGACATCCTCATAAAGACTTCTAATCGTTTAAAGGCATGCATGAGGTAAATCTCGAAAATATCGACCGCCTGAATCGACGCTCCAATAACGGAGACACATCCCGAACCCCGGCGCGTGGGACCATTGCTTCACCTGATAACGCCGATCTTCTGGAACAACTGCATGACCAATGGATGTCCGATCCGGCCTCGGTCGAACCATCATGGCGCTCGTTCTTCGAAGGTTTCGAGCTGGGTAGCCAGCAGGCCCCGCCGCTGCCTGACGGGATCGAAGCCATTTCCTCCGCACCGGTAGCCAGCCATCCGACAACACCCTCATCCGTCGGTACCTCTGAATACCTCCTCAAGCAGGCCAGAATCTACAACCTGCTTTTTGCCTACCGCAGCCTTGGGCATCAAATCTCCAGCCTCGACCCGCTGGAATTGGCCAAGCCCATCGACACCCCGCTGGATATCGAGAACTTCAAACTCGAAGACCGGGACCTCGATACCACCTTTGATTCAGGAAAATTGGCTGGCGGCGGCCCCCGCCCGCTCCGGGACATCATCTCCATCCTGAAATCCACCTACACCGGGAACATCGGCGTCGAATACATGCACATGCAAAATTTCGAGCAGCGCCGCTGGCTGCGCGACCGTATGGAATCATGCGGAAACCGGCCTGACTTTTCCCACCGCAAACAGCGCCGCATTCTCAACCGGGTCCTGGCCGCCGAACTCTTCGAGCGCTTCCTCCACACCCGCTACGTCGGGCAGAAACGCTTTTCCCTTGAGGGAGGAGAAACACTGATCCCCATGCTGGACACCCTCGTCCAAGGCTGCCCGAAACGCGGAGTCCGCCAATTGGTCATGGGCATGTCCCACCGTGGTCGCCTCAATGTCCTCGCCAATATCCTCAACAAGTCCTACAAGGAAATCTTCAATGAATTTGCGGAAAATTTCATTCCGGAAACCGTCCTCGGCGATGGTGATGTCAAATACCACCTCGGATACGATTGCCGGGTCAATACCATCGAGGGGGTCTCGGTAGGCATCAGCCTGGCACCCAACCCCAGCCACCTCGAGGCGGTCGGCCCGGTCGTCGAAGGCAAAGCCCGGGCTTACCAGCGCATCCTCAATGACTCCGCCGAACGCAAGAAGGTCATCCCCATCCTCATGCACGGGGATGCCGCCATGATCGGCCAGGGCGTAGTCCAGGAGACTCTTAACATGTCCCAGTTGGAAGGCTACCGCACCGGTGGAACCCTCCACATCGCCATCAATAACCAGATTGGGTTTACCACCGTCCCCAATGACGCCCGCACCAGCATCTATTGCACCTCAATAGCGAAAATGCTCGGCGTGCCCATCTTTCACGTCAACGGCGATGACCCCATGGCCGCTGTTTACACCCTCGAACTGGCCATTGATTACCGCCAGAAATTCGGTCGGGATGTCTTCATTGACCTTCAGTGTTACCGGCGCCACGGACACAACGAGGGGGATGAACCCAATTTCACCCAACCCACCCTCTACTCGGAAATCGATACCCATCCGAAGGTCTCAGAAAGCCTGATCCCGCAGATGATCGAAACCGGAGCCATCACCGAGGCGCAAGCGGATGAATACGTTGAAAAACTCGGCAAATACCTCGAAGACGCACTCAGTGAATCCAAGGCGGCGGTAAAGAAATTCCGCCCCGGAATCCGTAAGCCCCTCTCCTGCCCTCAACTGCTCGAACCCGTGGCCACTGGAGTTGATGCTCCCCGCTTGAAGCGCGTCGGCAACTCCATGACCAAGGTGCCCGGAGACCATAAAATCAATTCCAAGCTCCAGCGCCTGCTGGATACCCGCCTGGCCATGATCGAGGAAAGAGAACCGCTCGACTGGGCCTTTGCCGAACACCTCGCCTTCGGCACTCTTCTCGACGAAGGCGTTCCCATCCGACTCTCCGGACAGGATTGCCGACGCGGCACGTTTTCCCATCGTCATTCGGTCCTATACGATCTGGAAACCCGCGAGCGCTACATTCCCCTGAAAAATATTTCCAATAAACAAGCCAGCTTCTGTGTTTACAACTCGCCCCTCTCCGAATACGCCGTGCTCGGATTCGATTTCGGCTACTCCCTCGATTACCCGAATATGCTCTGCCTCTGGGAAGCCCAGTTCGGTGACTTCGCCAACGGAGCCCAGATCATCATCGACCAGTATATCTGCAGTTCGGAATCAAAGTGGGGCGTGACCTCGGGAATCATTCTCCTCCTGCCCCACGGCTACCACGGACAGGGACCGGAACACAGCAGCGCCCGGCTCGAGCGCTTCCTCACCCTCGCCGCCGAGGACAATATCCAGGTCGCCAACTGCTCCACCCCCGCCCAATATTTCCACATTCTCCGCCGCCAGGGACTGCGCCCGATTAAAAAACCCCTCGTCATCATGACCCCCAAGGGCATGCTGCGTGACCCGCGCGCCGCCTCCAGCTTGGCAGAATTCTCGAAAAAACATTTCGAGGAAATCCTTCCCGATCCAACCAAGCCCGATCCCCAATCCGTCAAACGCGTCATCCTCTGCTCAGGCAAAATCTTCTTCGATCTCGATACCTACCGGAAGGAAAATGAGTTGAACCATGTCGCCCTCATCCGGATCGAACAACTCTACCCGCTCCATGAGAAAAAATTGCTAAGAGTCCTCAAACCGTATCTGGGGCCTACAACTGATAGCCCTCAATCCACAACCGCCCCTGACGCACCTCGCGTAATGTGGGCTCAGGAAGAATCCGAGAACAACGGAGCCTGGAGGTATATCGAACCGAAGTTAAGAAAATTGCTCGGACGTGAGATTCATTACGCCGGACGCGACGCCTCCGCCTCCCCCGCCACCGGTTCCCTGGCCATCCACCTGCTCGAACAAACCGATCTCCTCGAACAGGCCCTAGTCCGCTGACATGGATAATTTTTGATCTGCGATTTTTTACATATGGTTTTATTCAAACTTTCTCCCCACTCCTCCCAACAATCAACAATTAGTAACTAGCAACCAGCCATGGACATTAAAGTTCCCTCAGTAGGCGAATCCATCACCTCCGGCATCCTCGGTGCCTGGAAAGTCGCGGACGGCGGCTATGCCAAATCCGGTGACACCATCCTCGAGATCGAAACCGATAAAGTAACCTCCGAGGTCTATGCCGAGGCCTCCGGTGCCATCAAACACCTGGCCAAAGAGGGCGACGAAGTCAAAGTGGGCCAGGTCGTCGGCAAGATCGACGAATCCGCGAAAAAGCCGGAGAGCGGAACTCAGAAGTCGGAGGACGGAGGTCAGAAGTCAGCCTCCGGGGATAAGGACAACCGCCCCAGTCGTCCTCACTCAGAGGTGAATTCCCGGGCCGGAGACGAAATAGCTTCACCCACCGCAAAAAAAGAAGCATCGCACCCATCCGCCAAAGCTGAAAGAGCGACGGCGGAACTCGCGACGGAGTCACACTCCCCCGCTGTCCGTCGCCTGCTGGAGGAACACCACCTCAATCCCAACGACATCAAAGGCACCGGCAAGGACGGTCGCATCCTCAAAGCGGATGTGCTCAGCTATGTCAGGGATCAAGGACACAGGGCACAGGGCACAGAGTCCGAGAGCCCTTCACCCTTATCTTCCGAACGCACCAGCGTTAAGAAAATGAGCCCTCTCCGCCAGAAAATCGCCAACCGCCTGGTCGCGGCCCAGCACTCTGCCGCCATGCTCACCACCTTTAACGAGGCCGACCTCTCTGCCGTCATCGCCCTCCGCAAGCGCCACCAGGACGCCTTCGTGAAATCCCACGGGGTTAAACTCGGCTTCATGTCCCTCTTTACCAAGGCCGTCATCTACGCCCTCAAAGCCGTCCCCTCCCTCAACGCACGACTCGATGGTACCTCGATCCTACAGAACCACTACTACGATATCGGAGTCGCTATGTCCACCGAGCGCGGACTGCTGGTTCCCGTCGTCCGTGAGTGCGATCAACTTTCCCTCGCCGGGATCGAGAAGGAAATTATCGCCTACGGTCAAAAGGCCAAAGACGGAAAAATTCAGGTGGCTGACATGGAGGGCGGGGTCTTCACCATCACCAATGGCGGCATCTTCGGCTCCCTCCTCAGCACCCCCATCCTCAACCCGCCCCAGTCCGGCATCCTCGGCATGCACACCATTCAGGAACGCCCGGTCGCCATCGATGGCCAGGTCGTCATCCGCCCCATGATGTACCTCGCCCTCACCTACGATCACCGCATCGTCGATGGCAAAGAAGCCGTCACCTTCCTCGTCAAAGTGAAGGAGTGGATCGAAAACCCGGG
>CAYTLD010000151.1:0-4671 GCA_964438585.1 uncultured Blastochloridaceae bacterium
TCCTATGCCGCCATGACCGGTAACGATTATTTTCCCTACTCCGCACCGGATTACGTCCACCTCCTGCATGAAGTTAAAAAGCGCACCGCACACTACCGTGATGTTCTGGAAATGTTCCGGAGAATGGTCTTCAGCCTGATCGTCAACAATTGGGATGATCATCAGCGCAATCACGGATTCCTCATGGATCAGGAAGGGCAGTGGCGGCTCTCCCCGGCCTTTGACATCACCTACGCCATCCCCGGCTCCAATGACGCCCGCGCCTGCTCGGTCAACCGAAAGGGCTTTGGGATAAAAAAAGAGGACTGCCTGGAGGTGGCCAAGTCCGCCTCTCTGGACTCAAGGGATGTTCAGGCCGTTTTCGACCAAATTCATACCAACCTGTCCCGCTGGCCGGAAATTGCCGAATCCGCCGGATTGCCTGAGCACCTCTCAGAAGAAGTCCAGGGACACTTCGCCGATCTTTTCTCATAACCGATCATGCTGGATTGAATGAAGTAGTTGCTGATTTCCAGCTTGCTCTGACCGCCCCCTATGGTTGCATAAGAGATTAACCTGATATCACTAAATGATTCGATGGATCATTCGTGATCCAACTGTATGAGATTACTGCATCGTCATTGTCCCAACTGTAAGTCTGACAACTCGGATCAAAAGCCGGGTCCTTACTCGCGTGATGGGTGGATGATAAAAAAGTGTTCCCGATGCGGCTTTGTCTATCTGGAAAATTGCCCTCCCTATGAAGCGCTGAGCGTCGAATACGCCTGGGAAAAAACATCCCACTTGGAGAAGGTTCAGCGCACGACCCGGGAACCCAATAAGCAAGTCGCCAGCAATGCGTTAAAACATTTTCGCCGCCGGATACTGAAAAGACGCAAATTAGGAACATTGATCGAACGCTACTTCCTTCCCGGCAAGGTCCTGGACATCGGCTGTGCGGGCGGAGGCACGCTGAATAGTCTCGATACTAAATTTACACCTTATGGGGTAGAAATTTCTGAAGAACTCGCCCATAAAGCCATGCTGGCAGTCCAGAGGAGAGGCGGCGAGGTGGTTCATACCGATGCCATCTCCGGAGTCAGGCAATTCGATGCCAACACATTTTCAGGCATCATCATGAGTGCCTTTCTCGAACACGAGATGGAACCAAAGACACTTCTGCAGGAGGCCTGCCGTGTCTCCGCAACTAAGGGAAGGGTTATCATAAAAGTCCCCAACTACGCCTGTCTTAACCGGGTGGTTAGGGGTAGCAGGTGGTGTGGCTTCAGATACCCGGACCACCTCAACTATTTCACACCGGCTTCACTCGCCACCATGTGCCGGGATTGCGGATTCAATATCCGGCAGTTCGGATTTTTCGACCGCCATCCACTCAGTGACAACATGTGGATTGTTCTGGAAAAAAATGATTAAGAGGGCACAATTTCAGTGCCGATGCCTTCCTTGGTAAAGAGTTCGAGAAGGAGGGCATGGGGGATGCGCCCATCGATGAGGTGGATTTTATTGATCCCGAGGCTGAGGGCACGGGCGCAGGATTCCAGCTTGGGGATCATGCCGCCGCTGACGGTGCCGTTGGCTTTGAGTTCCTCAATTTCATCCGTGCGGATGGTGGGAATGCGTGAGGAGGGATCTTCCGGTTCCCGGAGCACTCCATTGACATCGGAGAGATAGACCAGCTTATCGGCCCCGATGGCGACGGCGGTTTCGGAAGCGGCGGTATCGGCATTGATATTGTAGATGCCGCCGGAGGCATCCGATCCCAGGGGCGAAATGACAGGGACTTTTTCGTCGCGCACGGCCTCAATGATCTTTCTGACCCGGCAGCCCTCAATGACTCCGACGTATCCCAGATCCGACTCCTGGCCATCGGCCCAGACCGGAGGTGCCTTGCAGGCGCGAAAGACCTCCTGACCGGCGATGGAAAGGGCATGTCCGCCCAATTGATTGATTTCCTCCACGATCCCCGGATTGACGACCTGATTAAGCACTTCATCGACCAGGTCGACCGACCGGGCATCCGTGACCCGGAGACCGTTGACAAAGGCGGGCTCAATCCCGACCTCCTTCATGCGTTGGGAAATGCGTTTCCCTCCACCATGCACGATAACCGGGTTAATCCCGACCGCTTCGAGGAAAACAATATCCCGGAGGACACTGGCCACGAGGCGGGGATCGTCCATGGCGCTGCCACCATATTTGATGACCATGGTGTGACCGCGAAAATTCTGGATATAGGGCAGTGCCTCAATCAGGAGGCTGGCGCGTGCGGTCATGTCATCGGTTGAAGTCATATCGCGATCTAGTCTCCCATGTTGAAGCGCACGTATCCCTCGGTCAGGTCATTGACCAGGAGCCAGTATTCCCCCTGTCCCTGGTGGAGATCGATAGTGATGGTGTATTCACGTTTGGCCGCGATCGCCCGGAGCTTCGCATGCGGCACCCGGGTGGCGGCCCCGCCACGGACGGCATTGAGCCCTTCATAAAAGATGTCGATCAGCTCCTCCTTGACCCGTGCCCCGGAGTATCCGATGACATCCATGAGTCGGCCCCAGTTGGGATCGTTTCCGGCCCAGGAGGATTTGACCAGGGGCGAGCGGGCGATAGCTTCGGCCACCAGCTTGGCGTCGGCAGCATCCATGGCCCCTTTGACATTGATCTCAACGACATGGGTGATCGACTCGCCGTCGTGGATAATCATGCAGGCCAGTTTCATCATGACCTGACGGATGGCATCGGCAAAATCCGGATAGTGCGGATGGTTCTCGTCCATGAGCGGATTGGCCGCCATGCCATTGGCCAGGACGATGACGGTATCGTTAGTGCTGGTGTCGCCGTCAACGGATATCCGGTTGAAAGTATTGGCCACACATTCGGTGGTCAGGTTCTGGAGTGTTTTTGAGTCGATGGCGGCATCGGTGGTGATAAAGGCGAGCATGGTGGCCATGTTGGGGTGGATCATACCCGCGCCCTTGGCCATGGCTCCGATGGTGACCTGGGCGTCACCCAGGTCGAGGGTCAGAGCGACTTCCTTGGAATGTGTGTCGCTGGTCATGATGGCCCGGGCGGCGGCGCGGCCTGAATTTCCGCTGAGTTTCTTGGTAGCCTTGTCAATCCCCTTGGTAATTTTGCTGATCGGGAGTGGCACGCCGATTTTCCCGGTCGAGCAGACGAGCACCTGGGTGCGCTTGCATCCGATGGCGGAGGAGGTTTTATCCACCATCGTCTGGGCATCACGGATTCCGCGCACGCCGGTGCAGGCGTTGGCATTACCACTGTTGATCACAACGGCCCGCACCCGGGAGCGGCGGCTGTGCTGCATGCTCAACTTGACCGGGGCAGCTTTAATGAGGTTCGAGGTGAAGGCGGTGCCGACCTTGGCATCTTTTTCCGAGACGATCAGGGCCAGATCTTTCACGTTGCCCGACTTGATGCCGGTAGCCACCCCGGATGCGCGGAAGCCAAGCGGCGAGGTGACGCCTCCATTTTCCAGCCATTCAATCACCGGCGGTCTCCAATCCAGTGGTTTCCGGAAATCCGAAACGCACGTTAAAGGCCTGAACCGCCTGACCGGCGGCTCCCTTGCCTAGATTATCAATAGAGCTGAGCAGCCAGGCCCGCCCGCTGCGGCCATCGGGCTTGGCGGAAAGACAGGCGCGGTTGCTTCCCCGGGTCTGCCGGGTATCCGGGAATACACCCTCCGGAGGAAAAACGGATACGAAGGATTCCTCCGCATACGCCCCCGCCAGGCAGTCAGATATTTTTTCGAAATCAGATTCCAGCGGGATGCTGATGGTGGTCAGCATTCCCCGGATGAGCGGGGCCAAATGAGGCGCAAAATGAAGCTTCACCTCATATCCAGCGTGGGTCGAAAGTTCCTGTTCCATCTCCGGGACATGCCGGTGGAAAGGCAATCCGTATGCGGTCAGGCTCTCCGCCCGCTCGGCGTAGGAATAGAAACTGTCCGCTTTCTTTCCCGCCCCGGAAATTCCGGAGTAGGCCGTGGCGATGATATCCCCCTCCCCGACCAGCCCGTTCTTGAGCAGGGGGATGAGCGGCAATTGAACGGAGGTCGGGTAACAGCCGGGACAGGCAATCAGATCCGCACGGGCCAGATCCTCCCGCTGCCACTCGACCAGACCGTAAACCGCTTCCTCCAGAAGATCCGGTGCCGGATGGGGTTTCCCATAGGCGGCTTCATAAACAACGGGATCCTTCAAGCGGAAATCCGCGCTCAGATCAATGACCGTCTTGCCCGCCTTTCTGAGCGGCACGGCGTATTCCGCCGCCACGCCGTGAGGAAGCGCCAGAAAAAAAACATCCGCGCGGTCATGAGCCTCCTCCGCATTCAAATCCTCGAACGTGGGAAAATCCGCCCCAGCCAGATGCGGAAAACATTCAGGAACGGTTTTACCTGCCCACTGCCGGGAGGTGATGGCGGTGATTTGTATTCCGGAGTGGCCCCCGGCAATCTTAACCAATTCTTCTCCGGTATATCCGGAAGCACCAATGATGGCGCAGGGAATTTTATCGCGAGGTGAGAGTGACATGCCGAAAGGTTACACTGGCGCAATCCCGCCCTCCATTCAAGCCGCATTAGCCCGTATTCGTCACAAATTTTTTTTCTGAACATTGGGAAGCCAGTGGTTAGAGCACATTCCTCCACGTCTTATC
>CAYTLD010000152.1:0-1837 GCA_964438585.1 uncultured Blastochloridaceae bacterium
GCCCGCGCCTTCGTCCGCCAGGCACCCATCCTGGTCCTCGATGAGGCCACCGCCGCCCTCGATTCCGAATCCGAAAAGGAAATCCTCAACGCCATCGACCGCCTGCCCAAAGACAGCACCATCCTCTCGGTCGCCCACCGGCTCTCCACCCTCCGCACCATGGACCGCATCCTCGTCCTCGATCAGGGACGGCTGGCTCAGGAAGGCAGCTTCGAGGAGCTGCTCGCCAGACCCGGAACCTTCCAACTACTTGCCCGCCATCAGGGTCTTGTTTAATGTGTTTTCTTATGCGTATTAAAGCTTTTCAGGAATTTAAAGCGCATTATACTGCGTTTTAATGAGAATATTAAAACAATTAGCAAAGCAGATCAGGCATCGTCGTTTAAGTGAAGGCCTTACCCAGGAAGAGATGGCCGAGCGCGCCGGGATGGGGCAGCGGACCTACCAGATTTTTGAATCCACCGGGCAGGCTTCACTGAAAAACCTGTATTGGATATTATCCGTTTTAGGAGAGGAGCAGTGCCTGCTGAATCTGATTCCTGAGAAAAAGAATTTCCGGAGTCTGGAGGAATTCAGTCAGTCAGGAGCCACGAAGGTCCGGCAGCGGGTCCGCAAAAAGAAGCCATGAAAGTTCAGTATCATGAGCACCATGTCGGTAATCTCGAATACCGGGAAGGGCAGTCCGCGTTTCAATATTCGCCGGAATTTCTGGAAACTGAAATAGAACTTTCACCAATGCACATGCCTCTCAGTGGTGGGGTATTTACTTTTTCAGACCGGAATTTCGAGTCGCTGCCTCCGATGTTAGCTGATGCGTTACCGGACCAGTATGGGAAAGGGGTAATGCGGGCATGGTTCCTGACCCGAGGAATTTTAAAGCCAACACCGGTGCAAATGCTCAGCTATGTGGGGCAGCGGGGAATGGGAGCACTATCATTTTCACCCACGCTGGATGGCGAGGACTTTCGCACCTTTCAGGTTCATGAGGCCTATCTGGACAGTCAGAGGCTCGGGCAAGCGGTGGATCTGCCGAAACTGAGGGCCGCCGCCGGAACCGCTGGCGGGAGGTATCCCAAAGCACTCTTTGCCGAAGATCCCGAAACCGGGGCATTATATTTTGAACATCAGGACCATCCGGAAAATTACCATCATTGGATTATCAAATTCGGTGACCCGGATGAAAATAACATCCTGAATCTGGCGGAGGTGGAATTAGCCTATGTGGAGATGGCACGAGACTGCGGGATAGATGTCGTCCAGGCCAAAGGTGTCGAGGATTTGGGCAAGCGACATTTTATCTCGCGCCGCTTTGATTTCGATGAGGCAGGCGGGCGCATCCATATGCAAACACTGGCCGCCCTCACCGGACGTCCGGCGACCCTGGAAAGCGGCAGTCACCATAGCTATGAAGAGCTGATGGAAGTGGCACAAAAGCTCTGTCGGCATCGGAGAGCTGTTGAGGAAATTTTCCGCCGTATGGTCTTCAATGTATTGACCGGGAACACGGATGATCATGCCAAAAATCATGCGTTTCTGATGAGGGAACCCGGGGACTGGTGGCCCAGCCCGGCCTATGACCTGACATTCAGTCGGCTTCAGGAAGGCGGCACTGCGCTGCACTCATTGACCGTTAATTATAAAGGCTATGCGATCCGTCGTCAGGACCTGTTGACCGCCGGAGAGGATGCCGGATTAAAAAAGCAGTTTTGTCAGGAAGTGATTGAGCAGACCATGCTGGTGACTAGAGAAATTGGCAGCTACCTCAATCGAAGCGGGTGCCGGGAGACAGTTGCTGATCTTATATCGAAAAACGTGGGCGAAATCTTCCGTCCCTGAA
>CAYTLD010000152.1:1937-4657 GCA_964438585.1 uncultured Blastochloridaceae bacterium
TTGATGCGCTGCTGACAAAGCTGCAGGCGGTCGGACTCGAGGTCTGTGGTTTCTATCAGCCGCGCGGATCAGATGCTCAAGCTGTTGCCGGTTCATGCAAACCCTCCGGCTTACTCAATAGAATCCGTGTTCGAACCTTCCGGGGGAGAATGCCGCAGAACGGACTCGACTGGCGCAGGCGGCAGGCTTCCTCATCATCACGGCGGAGGAGTGTAACGATTTCCGATAGGGGCTGATCCAGAATTTCAGACCATTCCCGCAGGCAGGCAGCGGGAGCACTTTGATCTGATTCCCACCGCTTCAGGGTGCGGCGGGCCTGATCCAGGAGGCTGGGATCTTCCTCCAATCGCGTGGCTATCCACCGATCCATGGCGAGGGCCTTTAGCTCATTCTCTCGATGACGGTTCACATCATCACTATCCTTTATTACGAATACGACTTCAAGCGGATGTTCTGTGAGTAATTTAGGGACAGTGAGCGAATTCCAACACACGGTCAGATGACAATAGCAACTTTGGAATTCGCTCACTGTCCCTAAATTACGGTGCATGATCATTACGGGTTAGCCCTGGGTGCAATAGGCAAAGGGCTTGCAGCCGTGAACGGCTGGACGTATTATCTCCATTTACTAATTATGGGAGCACAAGCTTTTAAACCAATACTCGTCACCCGCACGACCTGCCGCATCTGCGGATGTCGATCACTGACGCCGGTGGTATCGCTGGGAGATCAATACATCGGCGGGGTTCTGGCCAGCGAAACCGGGGAAGCCTTCATCAAGCGCAAAGTTCCGCTCGATCTGGTCCGCTGTGACCCCTCGGTGGATGAGAACGCCTGCGGACTGGTGCAAATGCGCCACACCGTCCCTCCCAAGGTTCTCTATCATAAATACTACTACCAATCCGGGATCAACCAGTCGATGCGTGACAACCTCCGGAGCATCACCGAGCTGGTCGAGTCCACCATCCAACTGGAGAAGGATGATATCATTCTCGATATCGGCTGCAACGACGGCACCCTCCTGGAGGCCTACCAGACCAAAGGGCTGAAGAAAATTGGCATCGACCCCTCCGATGTTGCTCTTATGGCCCGGGAGAAAGGGTTTGAAGTGATCAACGATTTCTTTTCCGAGCGCAGCTTCCGCAGTATCTATCCCAAGAAAAAAGCCCGCGTCATCACCAGCATTTCCATGTTTTACGACCTCGAGGAGCCGCACCGCTTTGTCGAGGACATCTACAACGTCCTCCGGGAAGACGGGATCTGGATCCTCGAGCAGAGCTACCTGCCCCTGATGCTGAAGATGAACAGCTTCGACACCATCTGCCATGAGCACCTCGAGTATTATTCACTGGCCGCCCTCGAGCGCCTCTTCAATGATCATCACCTCGAAGTCATCGACGCCCACCTCAATGATGTCAATGGCGGCAGCAGCCGTCTCGTCGTCGCCCACGCCGGGAAAATCAAACCTTCCCCCGAGGCCAACGACCGCCTGCAGGAATTGCGGATTCGCGAATTCGAGATGGCCATCGAGACCGATGCCCCCTACGCCACCTTCCGGGACAACCTGGAAAAAATCCGCAGCGACCTCCAGGCCTTCCTGAAAAAAGCCAAAGAGGACGGAAAGCTCGTTCATGGCTACGGTGCCTCGACCAAGGGCAGCACCACCCTGCAATTTTGTGGCATCTCTCCCGATCTGCTGCCCGCTATCGCTGACCGCAACCCTCGCAAGTGGGGCAGTTACACCATCGGGACCAATATCAAAATCATCTCCGAAGACGACTCCCGCGCCCAGAATCCCGACTACTACCTCGTCCTCCCCTGGCACTTCATCGAGGAATTCAAAAAACGGGAATCCGACTTCCTCGAACGCGGCGGAAAATTCATCATCCCCATGCCGAAAGTTCACACGATCGGCAAAGACGACTATTGACAGAATTCTGTTCATGTGCTGAGTTAAGTATATGCAAACGATCAGCTATACCGATGCCCGCAATCAGCTGGCCGGGTTGATGGAGACCGCTACCCGCGACCGGGAGCCCATCACCATCACCCGAAACGGAAGTGGTAAAGTCGTTTTACTGGCCATCGAAGAGTACGAGGCCATGGAAACAACGCTTCACCTTTTTTCCACCAGGGCAAATGCAGCGCAAATCCATCAAAGTCTGGCCGACTACGCGGCAGGTAATATCCAGACCGGCGAGCTATGCGACTGACGTGGCTGCCGAACGGGTGGCAGGATTATCTTTACTGGCAAGAGCATGACCGCAAGCTCCTCCAGCGGGTCAACGACCTCATCCGGGATGCACAGCGGACTCCCTTTTCTGGCATTGGAAAACCCGAACCGCTGAAAAATAACCTCAAAGGATGGTGGTCCAGGAGAATCAGCCGGGAGCACCGGCTAATCTATCGTGTGGAAGGCGACAGCCTGCTGATTATGCAATGCCGCTTCCACTATGATGACTGATACTCAGCCCTGATTTTCGAGACGGCGGAATTCGGCCATTTCACGTTTGAGCGGTTCCCAGTAGCGGCGGTCCTTTTCCTGCTCGACGCGGACCTCGGCATCGAGTGCCTCGCGGAGGGAGGGCAGGTCATTCCTTTGGGCCTCGGCCAGGAGAGGGCGAGCGGGGAGGCAGGCCTCCGTTTCATCCGGGAAACTCTGAACCAGCTCGACCAGTCGTTCCGGCGTGCGCGCCTCCAGCAGCCAGAAGCGGATGAAA
>CAYTLD010000153.1:0-4550 GCA_964438585.1 uncultured Blastochloridaceae bacterium
CGATTGCGCGCATCAGATCTGGTGCGTTTTCTAATTATGAGTTAACACAGGGGGAGCGGGCAGCCTGCCCGCATTGGTTATGGCAGGAATCCGGCCAGGTGTTTGCAATCCCTAGGCATGGAGGGAAGTGCTCCGTCGCTTCCGTTCCCCTTTTTCCCCTTTCCCGGCAGAGACGGCGCTCTGCCCTCCACGTATTCTGGTTTACAGCGTGTTAATCATTGATTCGAAAATGCCCTGGTGCCGCTTTACCGGGCTGCGCTCTGATACTGGGCTTGGGCTTCGGGGAGGTAGCGTTCCAATTGGGCGATGCGGTTGCTGTCGGCGGGGTGGGTGCTGAGGAATTCCGGTGGCTTGCCGCCCCGCTGGTCTGAATGGGCTTTCATGCGCTTCCAGAGTTCGACCGCTTCGCGTGGGTCATAGCCGGCGCGGGCCATGTATCGCATCCCAATCCGGTCGGCCTCGTATTCATTATCCCGGCTGAAGGGCAGGATCATCCCGATCGAGGCGCCAGCCCCGAGCCCAGCTAGGATTTGCGGTCGGTATTGCGCGTAGTTTTCCTGGCTGGTGGCCAAACCGATGTCGAGGGCAGTCATGCCGAACTGGACCGCCAGTTGGCGTGAGACCCGCTGGCCGCCGTGACGGAGGGTGATGTGGGCCAGCTCATGCCCCATGACCGCTGCCAGGCCGGCATCGGTTTGGGTGATGGGAAGAATCCCGGTGTGCACACCTATTTTCCCTCCCGGCAGGGCAAAGGCATTAGGAGTGTCATCATCAAAGACCACCACTTCCCACTGGGCATTGGGAACATTGACGTGGGGGATGAGTCGGTCCGCGACGCGCTGAACCTGGGCCACGGCCGCGGCATTGGTGGACCGTTTCATCGATTGCTTGAGATCATTAAAGGCGGTGAATCCCATCTGCGCCTCCTGAGACGGGGTGGTCAGGATGAAGCGCTGTTCACCAGTTTCGGAAATAGTGGCGCAGGCCACGATGATGAGTGCGGCGGAGAGTGACATCCAATGCCAGGATTTATTCATCTCTGCTTTATAGGAAACTCCCGCTGCTTGGTCAATCTTACCTTAGACAGCCTCTTAGTCACTCACTCGCTGCGGGCAGGAGGATAGCGGCGCAGGCTCCACGCGGGCGGTTTCGGAATTGCAGCCGCCCATCGATTTGATCGAGGTAGGCGGCGGCTATCCCCAATCCCAGCCCGAAGCCGGACTCCCCTTCCGTTCCCGAGTAATGGGGGACACGGTGGCCTTCCCGCAGGGCCTGCATCCATTCAGGTGAAAATCCCCGGCCTTGATCCTGAACTTCAATCCTCACCCGGTCTTTCTCCTTCCGGGCAAATAGTTCGATCCTTCCACCCCGTGGTGAGAACTTAATGGCATTGGTTAACAGATTGCTGAGGACGGAATTGCAGAGCAGGTTGGGTTCTGTGAGGACGGTCAGATCATGGCCCTCTGCCAGGTTAAAGGTGAGTTCCTTCTCCTCGAGACGACGGGAGAGAACCGCCTGCAATTGTTCGACCAGGGACTGAACACGGATAACCGTTTTTTTCTGATTGATGAGTTTGGTGTTATGAATCGAGTCGATGATTTCATCGATCCGCCCGCCCATACTAAGGATGGTTTCCAAATCCTGGCGTTCCGTTTTTCCGGAGAGCTGGCAGAGTTCGGCCGTGCCCATCAGGGTGCCGAGGGGATTGCGGATGTCGTGAAAAAGTGCCGAGGCCAGTTGTTCGCGGATTTTCAACTCATTTTCCAGCAGCCGAGCCTTCTGGTTCAGCGCTTTACCCAGACGCTGGTGCTGGAACCAGACCCCATAGGAGGCCAGACCGGTGACGATGGCGGTGATCATGAAATTGCTCAGGATGTAGAGATCGAGAGTGTCCGTAAGAGATTTCTGCACAGCCGTCCACACGTAAACGGAACAAGCGAAGACCAGGGCCACGATAATGATCCGGATATTGCCGAGAAGGGCACCGTAAAGCACCAGCAGCGGAAGCAGGATATGGGTGGGGGTAAAACCATGCACACTATCAAATCCCAGTCCGTCCAGGCAGTTGATGATGAAGGACAGCAGCACTGCCCAGGATAAATGGCAGCGCCATTCGGGTTTCCGGTAACTGAGAACCAGACACGTTCCGAGAAAGAGAATGTTCAGCACGTCGGGAATCGAGATCACGTTCTGTATGACCAGAATCCGCGCTGTAATCGCACTTAAGGCAATGAAGCCAAAGATAATCGTGATCCGGAAGATGCGCAGGCGTAATTTTTCGATATCGAGGCTCTCCTCCTTACTGGAATGCCGGGGGCCGGGATGCCAGGTGATCCATTCATTTGCGACTTCCTCGTGCAGGGTGGCTGGTTTCGAATTCGACACTGTGCTCATCCTAACAGACCGCGACTTCTGACTCAAGGCCAAGGCTGTTACAGCCCGGTCAATTCGTAGCTGCGGAGGGCGTCGCGCAGGTTGACATCCGGGCGGAGGTGGATCGTTTGCCAGCCCATTTTTGAGGGAGTGATGACATTTTCCTCCCGGTCATCGATAAAGAGGGCTTCAAATTTATCACCGTTCATCCGGTCAAGGGCATGGAGATAAATGGACGGATCCGGTTTCATGGTGCCGAACACATAGGAGTAGATGCGCTCCCGGAAGATGGGGAAGAAATCATGACGCGCTTCGAGGAAGCGGATGTGGGCGTCCGAGGTATTGGAAATAATGGCCAGCGGATAATATTGGGCCAGGATGCGCGCCATCTCGATGTGTTCATCAATGGGAGTGAAAATCTCGCACCAGATAAGCTGCAGTTCCTCCTGCGATCCCTGGTAGTGGAACAAGTCACGGAGTTGCCGGAAAAAATCATCGGTTTCGATCCGTCCGGATTCGTATTCGGTGATCATCGGATCCACCTCCGGCACCCGCCTCTGCAATTCCTCCGCCGACAACGGCGACTGCTGACTCATGCGGTAGAAAGCGAGGTCAAAATCGTAATCGACCAGCACTTTGCCAAGGTCAAAAAAAATGGTGCTGATTTTCACGGAAAGGTTTTAACCGCGGATTGCGCGGATGGAAACTGGATTTTTAGAGGGGAGTTCCTTTCGGACAGAAATACAAGTATTCCTGATATTGATATTTTGGATTACGGTTGGAGTGTCGCTGCGTAACGGAGTAAAATTTACGACTATACCGCACTGCTTACAATCTTCTCGCATCCTATCGCCGACGACGGGCAAAAAAGAATCGCTTCGCCTCCGCACAGCCTCCACAATGCATCATGCCAAATCACCCGCTAGCCGAAGTCTTCGGGCATTCGACTGCCGACTTTTCTGTTCGAGCCAAGCGTTTTCGGAAGAACAAGCTTTGCCCTTTTAATAACAAGGTGCCGAGTTGCACTAAAGATTTATTTGGCTTGGATGTGACGACGCAGGCGCGACCGGTCAACGTGGCATCTGTCCCTCAGCGCAGTCCATTTCGATATCCGGGAGGCAAGACCTGGTTTGTACCCAGGCTGCGGCAATGGCTTGGCAGCCAGAGTGTCAAGCCCAAGCTCCTTATCGAACCATTCGTTGGGGGAGGCATCGTTTCCCTGACAGCCGCATTTGAGGACTTGGTTGAGAATGTCTTAATGGTTGAGTTGGATGCCGAAATAGCGGCGGTATGGGAAACCATCCTTTCAGGTGACGGCGGATGGCTGGCCAATCGCATATTGCATTTTGAAATGTCAAAAGAGAATGCGGTCCGGGAAATCAAGAGAATGCCCGAGAGCACCGAGGAGAAGGCGTTTCAAACTATCATAAAAAATAGAACGTTTCATGGCGGCATTTTAGCTGCCGGTTCGGGTTTCTTGAAAAATGGTGAAGCAGGCAAAGGAATATTATCAAGATGGTATCCAACGACGCTCGCCAAACGAATCAACGACATCGCGCACATCAAGTCCAAACTCCAGTTCCGGCATGACGACGCCTTTCAGGTCCTGAGAGATCACCAGAATGACCGCGATTCCGTATATTTCGTTGATCCACCTTACACGGCGGGTGGCAAGAATGCGGGAAGCCGCCTTTACACGCATTTCAGCATCGATCACGACATGCTTTTTAAAGCGTGCTCGGATCTGGCCGGGGATTTTATCATGACGTATGATAATTCTGAGGAGGTGAGAAATCTGGCACAGAAGTATTCGCTGCAGGCCAAACCAATTCCGATGAAAAATACTCACCATGCAGAAATGACGGAATTGGTTATTGGACGGGATTTATCCTGGATGGATGACACGACAAGAGTCTGTGAGTCCGCAGCAACATACAAAATGAAAAGACCCAAGGATTCAGGCAAAAGTTCCTGACTTGATTGATCCGGCTTTGGCGGGACGAAGGTGGGCGCTCTGCCCTCCACGTTTTATCACCTAGCCACGTGGAGGGAGTTTGCCCGCATCCTCCGCCTGATCGCGGAAGCGACGGAGCGCTTCCCTCCACATCTTATCATCCAACCACGTGGAGGGAGGATCTCCGCATCCTCCGCCCGAACATGGCAGAGACGCCGTCTTC
>CAYTLD010000154.1:0-4522 GCA_964438585.1 uncultured Blastochloridaceae bacterium
TTCACGTATGAGGAAAAGCGGGGGCCGGTGCAGGGAAGTAAGCTGGCCTTTATCGGAGATGCCGATTGCAACGTGGCCCGGTCATTTGTCCAAGCCGCAGAATTGTTTGATTTCCAGCTTGTCTGCGCGGCACCGGACGGATACCAGCCGCAGGTCATCAACGATCATGTGCGCACGACTTCCGATCCGCTGGAGGCGGTCCGAGATGCCGACTGGATCTACACCGACGTCTGGGTGTCCATGGGTAAGGAGGTGGAGGCGGCTCAGCGTCTGGAAGCCTTCACCGGTTACCAGATCAACCATGAACTGCTCAAGGCGGCCCATCCCGATGCACTCGTCCTGCACTGCCTGCCGGCCTACCGGGGTAAGGAAATTACCGCCGATCTCTTCGAGGAGCGGGCCCGGGACATTTTTGACCAAGCCGAGAACCGGCTCCATGTCCAGAAGGCCATTCTGGAATATGTTTCCCGCCCTTGATTAGTTTTTAATTCTGCTTTATTAATATTCCTATGTCAGACACCGCACAGACACAGACACCCACCGCACCGAAAAAACCCAAGCGCGTCAACCTCCGCACTCCGGAAGTCATGGCCATCGTGCAGTCCCAGGTCGAGAACGACTACCGGAGCTGCGTTGTCGATTACATCCGCCATTCCGGCAATTGCCTGACCGCCAACGGACTGACAATCAAATTGGCCAAGGCCTTCGGGTTCTGCTACGGCGTCGAACGCGCCATCGATCTGGCCTACGCGTCCGCCCGGCATTTCGACGATAGAAAGATCTACCTGCTCGGAGAAATTATTCATAACCCGGAGGTCAACGATCAGCTTAATGAACTGGGCATTACCTCACTGACCGAGGACAAGGAAAAGGGCTGGGATCTCAGCCACATTACCGAGGAGGATGTGGTTATCGTTCCGGCCTTCGGCAGCCCGGTGGATGTCATGGCCCAGATCAATGAAATCGGTTGCTTCATGGTCGATACCACCTGCGGTGATGTCATGAGCGTTTGGAAGCGGATCAAACAATATAAACGGGAACATGTGACTTCCATCATTCACGGCAAAGCCACCCATGAGGAAACCAAGGCCACCAGCTCCCGGGCCCTCTCCGAGGACGGCGACGGGCACTATCTGGTTGTTTATAATCTCGAAGAAACGGATTTCGTCTGTAACTATATCCGCCATGGGGGCGACAAAGCGGCTTTCCTGAAAAAATTTGAAGGCTCCTATTCACCCGGCTTTGATCCGGATCTGCATCTGCAAGCAGTAGGTGTCGCCAACCAGACGACGATGATGCGCGGCGAGACCGAGGAAGTTCAGCGCCGGGTCAAGAAAGCGATCGAGGATCGCTACGGAAAGCAGAATCTCGAAGGTCACTTCCGTTTCTTCGACACCATCTGCGGAGCCACCCAGGAAAGGCAGGACGCGCTCAGTGTCATGTTGAAACAACCGATGGATCTGCTCGTCGTCGTCGGCGGCTACAACAGCTCGAACACATGCCACCTGGCCGAAATGGGCGAAAAAATTCTCCCCACTTACTTCATCAAGACTGGCGCCAAAATGGAATCCCCGCAAAAAATCCACCACTACAACCAGCACATCGGAGTGGAGGAAATTACCCATAACTGGCTGCCGGACGGCCAGGTCACGGTCGGAGTCACCGCCGGTGCCTCCTGCCCGAATAACCTCATCGAGGAAACCATTACCCGCCTCTTCGAGTTTCGGGGAGTGGATGTCCTCCAATTGCTGCCAGAAGAATTCAGGTAGACTGCCTCAGCTAAGGACTCTGCTTTTTCTGGATGGCGGTAACGGTGCCTTCCTTGAATTCGACCTGAAGTTCAGATTCCGGCACCAGTATCGGCACCCGTCGTTGGTAGTATTTCCCCGTGTAGGGATCGGTGGAAATCTCGGTTTCGTACTGCCGGTCGTATTTGATGAATTTCCAGACGTCCACGCGGCCATTTTCATCGATCCGGAATGATGTTTCCGTCGGCTCTCCCAGACTGGCTTTGACCTGCGACGTGTTCATTCCGGGAAGGACCTCATGTTTGCGGATCGCCTCGCTGATCCGCTTATGCTCCTCGATAATGGCCAGGAGTCCATCAATGACTTTTTTGTCCACCGGTTCGAGGTGCCCAGCACTGACCCATCCGTTTTTTCCGGTGGAAATTTCCCGGATAAAATAGGCGTCCGGGTGATAGGCTATAAGGTGAACTTGCTCGCCGGGGAGCACGTTGCGCACATGTCCGCTGAGCGATCGCCGGGCATAAACGCCGGATAACTTTTTCACCTTCAATTCGATCGGCTGGTAATCCGGCACATCGGTCAGATAAACCGCCTCTTTGTCCCGCAGACGATTGTCTTCTCTGGGAGCAATCGCTGCCTGAGTCAGGCCGCAGGAAATTAACCCGGCTCCAAGTATCGGCATAAGCTTCATACCTTTAGTATAAGAAGCCCGCCTGAAATGACAATGGCGATTGGTGTCGGAGTTTAGACAGCTTCTTACACGTTAAAATAGAAGCAAGTGATTAAAGGGCGCAGCCGTTGGAATCCCGCCTTTCCCAGTCCGCCATCTTGTGGGGTCGAAGTCACGATGAAATCGGGGCGAAGACTCAAGCCCATGGGCACAGCAGAAGGCGAGCAGCTTGCCTCCTCCTACGCCAAGGCTTCGGCGGACAAGTGGAGGTTGAGCCCACCCTTCAGTCGTTTGCTGCTATGTAGATGCGTAAGCGTTGTCAGCCCGTCCCCGGTAGGATTCGAACCTACGACCGTCGGATTAGAAGTCCGGTGCTCTATCCAGCTGAGCTACAGGGACATTAGTGTTAGACTATTCTGATTTACGATTAAAAAATGGCAAATCAATTCCAGAGACAGTGAAATTGTTGTATCGAGAAGCCCGCGACGGACTCCTGATATCTGTCCTCTGTTTTACGCTTCCTTACGCTTCGGTGACATTGGCTTCGACATAGGCCTGAGCAAAGGGCTGGTAGGCGGATTCGAATTGTTTGGCCATGGTGTCAGGGAAGACGTGGAAGCGACCGTTTTCGAGGGCCTCGACGGTAGCTTCCGCGACAAGGGAGGGGGGCTCGGCCATTTCTGCGATGCCAGCGTTGTGGGCCATATCGGTATCGATGGGGCCGGGGTGGACACTGACAACGAGGGTATTTTGACTGGCAAGTTCATCGCGGATGGCCAGGGTGAAAGAGTAGGCGGCTGCCTTGGAGGCACAGTAGGATGAGAAGGCGGCGAATGATCGCAGAGAGGCCACTGAGTTGAGTTGGACAAAGGCACCGCCTCCATTTTCTTTCAGCACGGGAGCGAAGGACCGGGCCATGTGCAGCAGACCGAGCACGTTGACATTCATCTCTTTCTCGAAATTCGAAAAAACAGATTCGTCGAACGGGCTGGACGTGAGGAGGATGCCCGCATTGTTGATAACGATGGTGCAATCGGACGCCTGCTCTGCCGCCGCCTTGATGGACTCCGGCCGGGTCAGATCGACTTCGATTGGGATGATGCGGTCTCCGAACGTATCAACCAAGGGCTGGGCGGAGGCAGGGTCACGCACGGCGGCGTAGATTTTTGCCGCCCCGCGATCGAGTAACGTCTCGACGATGGATTTTCCGATGCCGCGGTTGGCACCGGTAATGAGGGTGATGCTGTCTTTGATTTGGATCTTCGGGTTCATGGGTTAAAAAATCTAATCACTTACTTCGATGGAGGTAATTTCGATGCGGGTCTCGGGTTTTGATTTTTCCCCGCCGGCCATGGAGGTGGGGGTGTCGCCGATTTTAATGAGGACATCCTCTCCGGCGGAAAGTTGTCCGAACCCGGTGTATTGGCCGTCGAGGAAAGAGGCGGTATCCAGGCAGATAAAGAATTGAGATCCGGCGGAATTGGGATTCTGGGAGCGGGCCATGGAGATGACGCCGCGAACGTGCTTCTTATCATTAAATTCAGCATCGATCTGGTAGCCGGGGCCTCCGGTTCCCCAGCGTTGTTCCTGGGAAGGATCTTTGGTGAGGGGATCTCCGCCCTGGATCATGAATCCTTTGACGATGCGGTGAAAGGCCGATCCATCATAAAAGCCCTCGCGGGCCAGTTTGAGAAAATTTTCGACGGTTTTCGGGGCGACATCCGGCCAGAACTCGAGGGTCATGCTGCCGACAGTGGTGTGAATGGTTGCAGTGGACATGTAACTAACTAAACACGTATTCGCGGGAATGGACAGGAAAAATCTGGGGCCCGCCGCATGAAATCGGCAGTCGTGCTGCCGTGGGCGAAATGAGGTCGGAAAGGTCAGGTGGATTTTTTGGCGGCCTGGTTGGCGAGGATGGTGCTCACGACCATGTAAATGATCCACGTCATCGGATAGGTGACGAAGCCAATGAGAATAAATATCAGGAAGAAGTTTATTACAGCCAGCACCCAGTAGCTTAGCATCAGGATGATGCCCAGTGCCACATTGCCAGCGTAGATGTTGCCGATCCCGAACGTTTGAATGAAAATGCCGGGCAGAA
>CAYTLD010000155.1:0-4500 GCA_964438585.1 uncultured Blastochloridaceae bacterium
TTCTCCCCCATTTTTCAGTTTGCCTCGGCGGGATAGCCGGTAAGATTTCAGACTCATGGCCGGGTTTGTTCATCTCAACGTGCATTCGATGTATTCGATGCTGGAAGCACCCTGCCGGATCAAGAACCTCGTCTCAAAGGCGGCTGAATTAAAGATGCCGGCACTGGCACTGACGGACTTGGGCAATATGTTCGGAGCCATCGAATTTTATTCGGAGGCGGAAAAGGCCGGTATCCAGCCCATCATCGGAAGCGAGCTGACCGTGCTGCGTGGAAAAAAGGGCTCCGGAAGTCTCCGACTGCTGGCACGCAATCAGGAGGGCTATGTCCATCTGATGAAGTTGGTCACCCACGCCCATCTCGAGTCAGAGGGAGAGGGCGTGAGGAAAGCCGGCATTTCTCTGGAAATGCTGAAGGAGTGCCGGGGTGGCTTGCTGGTCCTGCTGGGCGGGGCGCGCAGCCAGTGGGCGGAATTGATTTCGGCGGGACTTGAGCGTGAGGCCATGGCCCTGGCGGAGGCGATCCGAGACGCCGTCGAGGAGGATTCACTCTATCTGGAAATCCAGAATCACGGACTGCCGGAGGAAGTGGCCTTGCGCGAAACCACCGTCCGACTGGCCCAAGAGTCCGGCCTTCCTCTGGTGGCGACCAATGATGTTTTTTACGTCGAGAAGGCACACGCGGAGACGCATGATATCCTGGGCTGCATCCGCACCGGTTCCCGGATTGACGATGCCGGACGCGGGCGTTTCTCGGCCAGTGAGTATTACCTGAAAAGTGCGGAGGAAATGCAGGAGCTTTTCAAGGAAACACCGGAGGCACTACAGAATACGGTCAAGATCGCCGACGCCTGCACGTTGGAGCTGGAATTCGGAGTGAACAAATTCCCTTCCTACCCGGTCGATGAGGGAGTCAAGCGGGAGGATTACCTCAAGGAACTTTGTCACCAGGGCCTGCGTCAGCGCTACGGCGACCGGGTCGATGCCGAACCGGAACTGATCGAAAGGCTGGATTATGAACTGGGCGTTATCGAGACGATGGGCTTTGTCAGTTACTTTCTGATTGTCTGGGACTTCATCCATTACGCTAAGCAACAGGGAATCCCGGTCGGCCCCGGACGGGGAAGCGGAGCCGGCAGCATGGTGGCCTATGTCCTTGAAATAACCGATCTGGATCCCATCCGCTACGGATTGATTTTCGAGCGCTTTCTCAACCCGGAACGGGTTAGCCCGCCGGATATCGACGTCGATTTCTGTCAGGACCGCCGCGGTGAAGTCATCGAATATGTGCGCCGGAAATATGGCAAACGCTCGGTGGCGCAAATTGTCACCTACGGCACCATGGGGGCCAAGATGGCCATCCGGGATGTCGCCCGGGTCATGGGCATGTCCTTCGGCGACGCCTCACGGATTGCTGACCTTATCCCCAAAGATCCGAAAATCACCATCGGGAAGGCGATGGTCGATAATCCCGAATTTAAACGGATCTTTGATCAGGAAGACCAGGCGCATGAGTGCATCAGCCACGCCCTCCAACTCGAGGGCATGGCCCGCCAGACCGGAACCCATGCCGCCGGAGTGGTCATCGCGGAGGGGGATCTCACCCAATACATGCCGCTGACCCAGGACGACCACGGGAACGTCATCACCCAATACAGCATGGGGATGCTCGAATCCATCGGCATGTTGAAAATGGATTTCCTCGGCCTGAAAACCCTGACCGTCATTCAGAACACGGTTGATTTTGTCAAAGCCACCACCGGAAAAATGCTGGAGCCGCTGGAATTTCCCCTCGATGACAAGCCAACCTATGAACTGCTCAATCAGGGCCGGAACATCGGCGTCTTCCAGGTGGAGTCTCCCGGAATGCGCAAGCTCTGCCGTCAACTGCAGGTGGACACCGTCGATGATATCATCGCCCTGATTGCCCTCTACCGCCCCGGCCCCATGGAGCTGATTCCCGAATACATCGCTTGTAAAAAGGGCGAGAAAAAGGTGACCTATGACCACCCGCTGCTCGAAGAAATTTCCAGCGAGACCTATGGCTTTCTCATCTACCAGGAGCAGGTGATGAAGGCGGCCCAATTGTTGGCCGGCTACAGCCTCGGGGAAGCCGACCTCCTGCGCCGGGCCATGGGTAAGAAGAAGCAGGAGGTCATGGACCAGCAGCGGGCGCGCTTCATCGAGGGCTGCGGTCAGGTGAATCAAATTCCCCGAAAAAAAGCCGCCGATATTTTTGCCCTCCTGGAAAAATTTGCCGGATACGGGTTCAATAAATCCCACAGCGCTGCCTATGGCATCATCGCCTACCAGACCGCCTACCTCAAGGCCAACTATCCCACCCATTTCCTCTGCGCCCTTCTCTGCAACGACATGCAGGATACCGATAAGATCGCCCTCTTTATCGGGGAAGCACGTGAGATGGGCATTGAGGCCCGCCCCCCGTCGATCAACCATAGCCTGGTGAAATTTTCCATCGAAGGTGAGGCCATCCGCTACGGACTCTCCGCGATCAAGAATGTCGGCGTCGGTATTGCCGAAGCCATTGTTGCGGCCCGGGAAGCCTCGGGCCCCTTCACCTCGATGGCAGATTTTTGTTCCAGAGTCGATTACGGGGCACTTAACCGGCGGACGGTCGAGGCCCTGGTCAAATCCGGTGCCATGGGAGATATCCATCCCAACCGAGCCGGCCTTTTCGAGCAAATCGATCAATCGCTGGCCCGCGCCTCTGCCTCCGCCCGCGACCGGGCTGCCGGACAGGTCACCTTCTTCGAGGACGAGCCCGCCGGGGAAATGGCACCGGAGGCAGTCGAGGCCTTGGATTCGACACCCCCCTGGCCGGAATCCGAATGCCTGGCCTATGAAAAAGAATTGCTCGGCTATTACGTCAGCGGCCATCCCATCGACGCCTATGAAATGGACTTGGTCGCCTTCCGCACCCACCAGGCAATCGAGGTCAATGAGGAAATCGACCGCTCGGTCATCCGTCTGGCCGGATTGGTCGCCCAGCGGGAAGTCCGGATAGCCCGCAAAAGCAAAAAGCCATTCGCCCGCCTGGTCATCGAGGACCGCAGCGGCAAGGTCGAAACCATGGTCTGGCCCGAGTCCTATGCGGAATTTGGTGAAAAACTCGAGCCCGGAACCCCGCTCGTCCTGACCGCTCAAGTGGAGCGCTCTGAAAATGGCGAAATTAAAGTCGCCCCCTACGCGATCTCCACCCTCGAGGAACTATGTCCTGCGGGAATCCGCGAGGTTTACATCGTCCTGCTCCGGGAGCAGTGTGACGAGGAGGGATTTAAACAAGTCCGGGAACTGGCCGCTGCTCATCCGGGATCACTCCCCCTCTGTCTGGTCATCCCCGGCCCTCAGGGTGGGGCGGCCGTCATCGAGGCCGGCCCGGATTTTCACCTCGATTTAAATTACAATGTCCTCTGTGATCTCAGGCAGCGCTTCGGAAAATCCCGAATTAAATTGCGCGTCAAAGATCCGGAACCGGCCCCCCGTCGGCGGCGTTGGGGTGGAAAAAATGGACACTAATAAAAGACAGATCCTCAGGGAGTGGGTGAGTGATTCACCCGAGCAGACCGAGGCCATCGCCGGTGATATCGCCGACCTCATCCACCCCGGCCAGGTCGTCCAACTCAGCGGGGAACTCGGGGCCGGGAAAACTTGCCTGGTGCGCGGATTAGTCTCCGCCCTCGGTGGTGATCCCGATCTGGTCAGCAGCCCCTCCTTTACCTTGGTGCAGGAATATGTGACCAGGCGTGGAAAAATACATCACTGGGATCTCTATCGCCTGGCCCCGGCCACCGACTGGTCGGTTCTCGATTTACCTGAGCACCTCGCCGATACCTCCGCCCTCACTCTAATCGAATGGCCGGATCGCTACCCCGGCCCCTGGCCGGAATCCGGACGCACCCTCTGCATACAAATCACCCCCGGCGACGACGCCTCCCGTAAAATCCAATTAACCGGCGTGTAGGAAAGTAATTTTGGTGATCCCGATCAAAGGGGTTCTCCTTCAACCCCTACGGGGTCAAACCTCGACGGGCTCTGCGAGCAGCTCGCTCAGCGGCGTAGTTTTCGCCTACTTACTGGAGGTATCTCGGACGCTACTCTGGGGGCATCGCGTCTAGCTTGCAGTTTGTCGCCTCCCGCCAACCACGGGATTCTTTCACTGCGTCAAATGTTTTTGTCTTCGTTTCCATAAATCAACTCCAGAGTGTTTACTATACGTACAGCGACCATTCTTTTCTTTGGTTTTGAGTCGTTTCCCATGATGAGCATTTTATCGGAACGTCGATCTGATTGAGATTTTTCATAATACTTGCCGAGACGGAGCCAACTGGCGGAGGCTGATCTTCCTGCCCTCTTTTTCGCTTAAACCCGGTTTCTTATTATAAGCAGAGGTTTCATCTGTCATCTACTGACCCCGTAAACGCGTATGTTTTCTTTCGCAGGCCAAAGGCCTGAGCTAAGCCAGCTCGGGGCAACTTGTCGCG
>CAYTLD010000156.1:0-4494 GCA_964438585.1 uncultured Blastochloridaceae bacterium
ACTAGAGGAATGTAGTGAGGATATCATTAATCTTAGCTACTTGCTTTCCAGGTCTGGAGCAATTCAACGAATAAATTCCTTTACCTCACTGGTCTCAGTATTAGTTTAAAATGTTACGATTCTTATGAAAAACCCTGTTTACCTTACCCTGCTGGCGGGCGCGTTCGCGTTGACACCTCTTGGCGCGGAGGAAGCACCGTCCGAGTCCGACCTGAAACCCATTTTTAATGGCGAGGATCTAAGTGGCTGGGATGGAGATCCGAGGTTATGGAAGGTTGCGGATGGTGTGATCCGTGGAGAGACGACTCCGGAGAACAAGGCCGCCGGTAACACCTTTTTAATTTTCAAGGAAGAACCAATTCGTGATTTCGAACTACGTCTGAGTTACCGCCTCAACGCGACCAATAATTCTGGAATTCAGTACCGGTCAAAGCGGATAGAAAAGGCTAAGAATGAGTGGGTGGTGCGCGGCTACCAGCATGAGATCCGCAACGAGGTCGATATGCCCAAGGTCTCCGGCTTCATTTACTCGGAGGGCGGGCTGGCCGGAAGAGGGTTTCTCTGTAACACCGGTGAAAAGGCTGTCCGTGATGAGGAAGGAAAGAAACAGGTTCTCGATACCTTGATTACCCAGGAAGAATTTAAAACGCTCTTTAAGCTCGATGACTGGAATGATGTCGTCATCGTCGCCAGGGGAAATCATATCGAGCATTATCTCAACGGACGGCTGATCCTCGATTATACCGACAACGGGCCCAAGGCGCTCTCCGAAGGTGTGATCGCTCTCCAACTCCACGCCGGGAAGCCGATGTGGGTGGAGTATAAAAATATTCGGTTGAAGAAGCTGTAAACTATAATCCCCTAACTGTGGCTACGGGCGGATTTTTTTAATTCCAACTGTTCGTAACAGTTAAAATAGGTGGTGATTTTTTCCAGCACCTCATCGTCCGTGAACGTATCGACCATGCTATCGCGCGTGCGAGCGTCCGCCCTGACGGCTTCTGCGAGGGGGCAGGTGTCGGGATTAGGACACATTTCTAGCCAGTGATCCATATTCTCGGCTTCCGTAGCCAGACAGGCGTAAAGCAAAGTGCGGATGGTTTCACGATCCCCGGTGGTAAGTATCTCTTTTAGCCCGCTTTCCACAATCAGAATTTAGGCATTTTCACTGATGCTGTCAAGGGGATGCGGTGAAACGAATAACGACTATTACATCAGAGGCTCGACGACGATTTTTTCGGCAGCTGCGATGGCCAGTTGAATACCCGGGGTTCCGGCTCCGGGAGAAATCTCCAGCACACCAGCGACGCGGTCACGGCGGGTGATGGAGAATTCGCAGCCGGGACGCAGCGCGTGGTGGTCGAGCCAGTTGAGCAGGGGGGCATCGGAGTCGTCGACCCGGATCAGCCGGTATTCTCCGCAGTCGGCGAGCGAGAGCGGCTGGGTGGGTTGGGTGGCTGCTTGAATTTTTCCCGCCGCATCGGGTATGGGGTCGCCATGAGGATCTCTCGACGGGTATCCGAGCATTTCGTCCATGCGAACCAGGAGCCGATCTGATATGACGTGTTCGAGGACTTCCGCTTCCTCATGCACCTGCGCCCAGTCGAGCTTCATGACCGTGACCAGAAAGGTCTCGATCAGCCGGTGGCGTCTCACGATTTGAAGGGCCTGTGTCCGGCCCTCCGGAAGCAGTGAAACATGATGACGCGGCACGTATTCGATCAGCTTCCTCTCCGCCAGTTGCTTCATCATCGAGGATACCGTGCCGGGAGTGACGGCAAGTGCCTCGGCAATCGCTCCCACACTAATAGCCTTTCCCGGCCGCTCATCGAGCTGCAGGATGGCTTTTAAATAATTTTCAACCGTGCTGGTGGACATGATATTTACCGATTAACTCGCTGGTATTTCCCGGTTCCTTTTTAGAGCCATTTTTTCAATGGCGATGCCCGTGAACGAGGCGAGTTGATCTGTTTGAAACCGGGGCAGGCTGGCAGTTGCAAGTTCCGTCTCCATCGAGGCTGCTCCGGACAGGTGCAAGTTGAGAGAGTGTTTCGCCAGCCGCGCGATCATCTTATGAATCTTGCCGATTCGAGGGCTTTTGACGAGGGGATTATTTGCTTGGATAGTCAGAATATCCCTTTTCAGCCTGTTGGCGAACGGAGGCTTGTCACCTCCGGCACATTGCCCTTTAGTTCTGGACATGCCTGAGGACGATCCGCTGCATCAGCCGAATGACAAACTCTTCAAGCAGGCCTTCGGTGATCCTCAGACGGCGGCTGGCTTCCTGTCGGCTTATTTGCCTGCCCCGCTGGCCGAGGTCGTGGACTGGCCGGCACTCAAGCTGGAGGCGGGATCGTTCATCGACTCGCAATTCCGCCTGCACGAGAGTGATTTACTTTTCAGTGCGCCCCTGGCCGGGCACCAGGCACTGATCTATTGTCTCTTTGAACACCAGACACGCGAGGATCCGGTCGTTGCCCTGCGCCTGCTCCGCTACATGGTGCGTATCTGGGAAAAACAGCTGGCGGACGTGCCGGGCGCATCCCTGCCGGTCATTCTGCCGGTGGTGCTGGCGCAGAATAATTATGCCTGGAAATTGTCACCTTCTTTCGCCACTCTTTTCAATATCCCCGCCTCACTTTCCAAGGATGTGAGGCCGTTCATTCCGGATTTCATTTTCCGGCTGGTACAACTCGCGGAAATTCCGTTTGAGGCCATCCGGGGCACCCCGGCTGGCATCATGGTCCTTCGGGTGATGAAAGCCGAACGAAGCGATGCCCTGCTCGACAAAGCCGTGTGGGACGAATCGATGATGGGCCGGATTCCCCCGGAGATTTTTGAATTACTGCTCCGCTTCATGATGAACGCTGACATTGACATCGATGCTGTCGAAAGTAATATTTTGGCAATACAAACACCACAATTAAAGCAAACCGCCATGACACTTGCCCAAAAACTTCGACAAGAAGGACGCCAGGAAGGTCTCCAAACTGGCCGCCAGGAAGGCCGCCAGGAAGGTCGCCTACAGGCATTGCGGGACTATGTCGTGGAAGCATTGGAGGTCCGATTCAGCAAAGTGCCGCAGGGATTACTGGAGGAAATCCAGGCAATAGGTGAAGAAGAGCATTTGCGCCGCCTGCTCCGCATAGCCATTCAATGTTCTTCCATCGAAGCCTTTACCGAGGCGCTTTGAACCAACTTCGTATTTGAGAATCTGTTCTCTCTCTGATTACTGAATTCTATCCTCAGTGGGATTTAGACCTTCCCCCTCTTTTAATTCTCCTGACAAACAAGCATTAAGCAGAAAAGCTTACTCAAAATAATGGCTAATCAATAAATATATCTTGACTAATCAAGATATTCTGCACACCTTCTCTAGCATGATGAATCATGTAAAGAGAGGGAATGGACTGTTTACAATCCAACCGGCTGAACTGATTATAGGAGCACTATGCTTGACACTTCTAGTTGGGTGCGGCCAGGGGGACACATCTGCATCGAATGACACCGGGCCAAGGGAGATACCCTTTAAAGTGACGGCCACGGTGGGAATGATCGGGGACGTGGTGAAGAATGTGGCCGGTGACCGGGCTGAGGTGGTGACACTCATCGGATCGGGAACGGATCCGCATTTGTATCGACCGACTATAACCGACATCAAAGCGCTGCAGGAGGCGGACATCATTTTTTACAACGGACTGATGTTGGAGGGGAAAATGGGGGATGTGCTGGTGCAAATGGCGCGTAAGGGCAAGCCGGTCTATGCCGTCACCGAGGCCATTCTGGAACAGGGTGATTATGTCATGACTGATGAGGATGATCACTACGACCCCCACGTCTGGATGGATGTGCAGGGCTGGATGCGGGCCGTCGAGGTAGTGGAAAAATCCTTAACCGGATACGACCCGGCAGGGGCGCAGACCTATGCGGCCAATGCCGCAGCCTACACGTCCGAATTGGAACAGTTGCACGACTATGCCCGCAAAGCGATCGCATCGATCCCGGCGGAGCGTCGCGTGCTGGTCACGGCGCATGATGCCTTTAGTTATATGGCCCGTTCCTACAACATCGAGGTGCGAGGGATCCAGGGCATCAGTACGGAGTCCGAGGCAGGGGTGCGGGATATCGAGGATCTGGTCACTTTTCTCGTCTCGCGCCGGATTCCGGCCATCTTTGTCGAGTCCTCGGTATCTGACAAAAACATCCGGGCCCTGGCGGAAGGGGCGAGGGCGCAGGGGCATGAGGTGGTCATCGGCGGCGAGTTATTCTCCGATGCCATGGGGCCCTCCGGAACGTATGAGGGAAGCTACATCGGCATGATCGATCACAACGTGACGACCCTCACCCGCGCCCTCGGTGGCGAGGCCCCGGCGCGGGGTTTGAAGGGGAAGCTCGCAGAAAGTCATGGCCATGATCATTAAGCGGCTTGCATGGACTTACGGAGCATTCCTGTTAGGAATTTGCGCGGTGAAGGGAGCCACCATGGAGAATGAC
>CAYTLD010000157.1:0-1641 GCA_964438585.1 uncultured Blastochloridaceae bacterium
ATTAACTCATTCCCGCCAGGGAAATGTTCATGTCCTCGGTGCGGCTGATAAAATCGGCGCGGGCGAGCTTGGCGCTTTCGGGGCGCTCATTGGCATCCTTTTTCAGGAGACTCATGATCCACTCGGAGAGTTGCTGCGGAAAGAGCGGGACGGCATCGATGAGGTTGGGTATTCTTCCGGTCAGGTGGTTGCGGATGACACCGTCCACGGTGTCGGACGCAGCGGCCTCGCGCCCGCTGGCGAGCAGGTAGAGGACACAGCCGAGGGAATAGAGATCACTGCGGTAGTCCGCAGGTCGAAACTGCAATTGCTCCGGTGATATGTAGAGCGGAGACCCCATGATATATTTCCGCCGTTTTTCCTGTAACTGGGAGCGGCCCATCAGTTCGGAGATGCCGAAGTCGATCAGCTTCACATGCCGGGAATTTCCTCCATGCTCGATGAGCATGATGTTGCTGGGCTTGATGTCGAGGTGGACGTAGCCCTGTCCGTGGGCGTAGGTGAGCGCGTTCAATGTCTGCCAGGCCACACTGATCAGATCTTTCGGCTCCCAGGCCTCACCGGGAGTAAAGGACTCCTCGATGCTGATGCCGGAAAGGTATTCCATGACCAGATAGGCACCCTGGTCATCGAAGCCGCAGTCAAAAATGTTGACGATGTTGGGGTGCTGGAGCTTGGCCAGGCGCAAGGCTTCTTCCAGAAGTTCCTCTTGATCGACCCGGTCCTCATCATTGAGGTTCAGTCGTTTCAGAGCCACCTTCCGGTTGAGGTGGCTGTCACGGGCGATAAAGACCGACCCGGTGCCGCCCTTCCCGATGAGATTTTTCACCACATAGCGTTTGTTATGGTCCTCGCGGTTGAATTCGGTTTTATGCAGAGCGGCCCGCACGACCTTGATCAGCTCTTGCGGCCCGACGGGTTTTTCCAGAAAGTCAAAGACCCCGGCCCGCAGGGCGCGCTTCACGGTTTCTTTATCGTCCTCAGCGGTGAGCAGGACGACTTCCAGCCCGACATCCCGGCTCTTGACCCAGCGCACCAGATCCAGACCATTCTGGCCCGGCATCGAGTAGTCGGTCACAATGCAGCCGAAATTTTCCATCCCCTTGCGCTCCAATAGGGCAATCGCCTCATCAGCACTTCCGGCCACAACCAGCTTTAGGGAGGTCGCCTCGATCACGATCTTAAAAAATTCCCGCATCACCCGGTCGTCATCGACGGCTAGGATGGTTGACTCCAGTCCGGTAAATTCCTGATTCGCTTTGCCGATGAGATCGGAGAATTCCTCCGCCGGGCGCCACTCCGGCATTCCCGGTGTCCAAATAAAGGCACCTTCCGCCGGTTCATCCCGGAACAGGCTGGCTACCTGCTCGCGGGTGATCGGGCCAGTTTGTTTGCCATCCTTGTAGATGTATATGGACTGCTTGTCGCTCATGAAAACGGGCTGAGAATAAATGTCATTTTTTAACTCAACCGATTATCTTACCGTATATATCTACAGGTAAGCCATGACTTAAAAGTGACAGTCTGGTGACAAAATTACCGCCGCACGAGTGCCAGTGCGAGGCCATGGACGGCTGCCGCCAGCAGGATAGTCACCGCGCCAGTCGGTCCATTGATCCCATAGCTGATCCAGAGTCCGAC
>CAYTLD010000157.1:1741-4486 GCA_964438585.1 uncultured Blastochloridaceae bacterium
TAAGGCAGGCTGCTGATGAAGAGAAGTCCCAATGACATCCCGCCCGCCCAGAGAATCGTCACCCAGCTATCCTCCCGCTGCCGGGGACGACGCCCCAGCCAGGCCAGCAGTCCGGCTGCGATCAATCCGCTCCCCAGTGCTCCCCATTGAGGTGAAATCCCCCAGCCCCAGTATTCCCGCAGCCACATCGCCAAGCCAATCCCGGCCAAGGTAAAGTGGGCGATGGCACCGGCCAGACTGGAAAGGCGACGTGTCACCACCAGTGTTCCCACACAACCCAGCGGCAGGGCACTGATCCAGCCGATCAGGAGCGTCAGCCTGAGGAATCTCCCCTCCTCGCTGGCCAGAACCTCGAAAAATTCAATCATGCCGGTGCTCCGTCAAAGGCAGCTTCTGCCCATGAACAACGCGACGGAGCGGCGTCCCGAAGAGTGCCTCGGCATGCTGGTCATAGAACGCCTCGGTCGGGTGAATCTCCAGATGCCGGTGGACACAGACGACTTGCCGGACCAGGGAGGTGACAAATTCCATATCATGGGACACGAGCACGCAGGCCAGCTTTCCTTCAATTTTTCCCAGGACATCGTTGATTTTTTTCGCGTTCCCCGGATCGACATTGGCGGTCGGCTCATCCATGAGCAGGATGTCCGGCTCCCCGGCCAGCGCCCGGGCCAGCAACACCCGCTGACGCATTCCGCCGGACAGATCCGCAAAGGGGGTCTCCCGGTGCTCGGATAACCCCACCGTCTCCAGGCTATCGGCCACCGTCGCCCGGTCCTCAGATCGAACCGGGCCAAAGTGGCATCGGCTGGTCAGGACCACGTCCCCGACGGTGATGGGAAATTCCGCATCCCAGTGAATACTCTGGGGCAGGTAGCCGATACGCACCCGACTTTTGGCGCGATCTTCTCCACAAATCAAGACCCGGCCCCGGAGCGGGCGCAACTCTCCCAGAATCAATTTCAGCAACGTGGATTTTCCACCCCCGTTCGGCCCGACCAGGCAAACCAGCTCTCCCGGGAAAACATCGAGGTCAATATTTTCGAATAAGGTATCTCCTTCTGAATGAGAGTAAGAGAAACTCACCCCCTCCAGGCAGATCGCCGGCTTACTCATCGCGTTGCTTCATATCCGACACGATGGCATCGGTTATCTGCCTCAGTAAAGCAGGATAATCCTCCGAGAGCATTTCCACATCGACCAGTTCCACCTGACCCAGCTCCCGGATTTTTTTTCTCATCTCCAGGTTATGCCCCTGGCGCATCAGGATCATCCCCGCTCCGTCCGCTTTCATCATTTTCAAAACCTTTACCAGCACGGAGGGACTTACCGATTGATGGCCCTCCTCGATGGCTACCTGCTTGAGGCCATACGTTTCGAGAAAGCCAAAGGCCGGATGCATAACATAAAAGCGCCGCCCGCGATAGGGTAACAATTTTTCCGCAATCTCCCGGTCCAGGTCATCGAGCTGCTGTGTTAATCTTTCCACCCGCTCCCCGCTCCCTTGTTCCGACCATTTTTCCAGGCCTCCGAGTGCCGACACACAGGCCTTCATCACTTGAGGATTGTGCCAGTAATGACAATCCAACCTCTCCCCGGACGGGCGGACGTGAATCCTCACTGCCTTCTTCAACGCCGGTCCCAGCTTCTTTTCCAGATCCTCTTCCTCCGGAGTGCCGAAGGAAATGAATACCTCCGAGCGCGAAACCGTCACCATATCCCTGGGCTTTAACTGAAAGTGGTGCGGATCTGTGCCCGCCGCCATCAAGACATGGATCTCATGCCCGGGCCCGGCCACTTCCTCCACCCAGGCCTTCAAAGGCGGGAACGTCACCGTCATCGGAGCCGCCTCCAACCACGCCGTCCCCAGCACGGCCCAACAAATGATTCCTGATATACGCATTGTTTACTGAGAGATAGCTCTCAATAATAAGATTCGTCTTTTGTTGCTCATTTGTCAATGGACTATCACACACTTGCCATACAGGTAGTTTATTTTTAAAGGAACAACCTTTGAATTTTATTATCAGGAATTCGCGCCATGCACATACTCTGGTTTCAGCATATTGATTATGAAGGATTGGGCCAGATCGAATCGTGGGCCCGGGAGCGGGGTCATTCCCTCTCGCGCCAAGCCTGGTATGAAGATCCAGAACCTCCATCCTTGGAAGGAGTCGATGCCCTCATCGTCATGGGCGGTCCGATGAGTGTCCACGATACCGGGGAATATCCCTGGCTCGATGCGGAGAAGGAAATCCTCCTCGACGCCATCGACTCCCGAATGCCGATCCTGGGCATCTGCCTCGGAGCCCAGCTCCTGGCCGAGGCACTCGGTGCCATGGTCATCGAAAACCCGCACCGCGAACTCGGATGGTATCCCGTGCGCCGCCTCCCCGAGTGCGAGTCCGATCCCTGCTTCTCCATCTTTCCGGACGTCTTCCCCGCCTTCCACTGGCATGGAGAAACTTTCACCATGCTGCACCGGACCATCCCTCTGGGAAATTCCGATGCCTGCAATCGGCAGGGCTTCCACTCCCCGCCCGGACGCATCGGCCTGCAATTTCACCTCGAACTGGGAGAAGAAGAAATCAAAACACTCATCGAAAACCGCCACCTCCCCGAGTGGCAGGGCCCTTACATCCAACCCACCAACCAATGCCTCCATCTGGCCCACGATCACGCCCCCACCACCCGCCAACTCCTCTTCACCCTCCTCGACCAATGGGCCTCCACCGCCTCGATGGG
>CAYTLD010000158.1:0-4441 GCA_964438585.1 uncultured Blastochloridaceae bacterium
TTCTCGTCCTTCAAGGTTTCAAAATGCGCTCACGCCCGCCCATAGGCACCGATCAATGCACGTTGAGTCTGTTATTCGGTGAATTCTGACCGAAGAGAGTTCCGGACGGCAGGATAACCAGGCCACCTCCAGCCAGGGTGCCGGCCCGGAGAAAGTCACGACGGTTAATTGCGGAGGGTTTACTGTTCTTGATACGATTCTGCTTCTTATTTATTGATCTTCCCTAGCTTCAGATTGACTCTGGAATCGTTTAATCCGTGCCTGGTTGTCCGCGGCCCGCTCTGCCACTGGCTTATATTTGTGGGGTTGGGGATAATCCTGATTGAGTAATAGATCGGCCTCACTCGGCGTGCGGGAAGGGAGCCCTGCGGCGGGAATATCGACTCGCGCGGTCCAGGCCAGAGCATTGAGAACCAGCTTGCGGAAGTCATCCTGACGCCAATTTTCATGATAATGCCCTCCAGTAAAACCAAAGCCCCTGCCCCCACTATCCGGACGCTCGTAGGCCCAGGCGAGTACTTGTGGTTCACCGGACTTCACCTTTTCCAGCACGGTAGGATTGGATCCCCGGTTGGTGTCCTTCTGGCGCATGAGCAACGTCTCCACCGGCGGGATGGCTGAGAGAATCGGCGTTACTCCTTTCATATTTTCTCGAAAGCGCATGTGATAATACCATTCATCATAGACGGAAAAAGGTCTGACCCCATTACTAATCGGATGATCCGGGAAGTCCTTGAATTCAGCCTCCCAGTGCGGATTGACCGACCAGCCAATCTCAAAGTAACCCCCGATCCAATCGAGAAATTCCGCCCCCAATTCCTCAGGAACCACTTCGACTCCGAAGTGCAGGCAAGCCACTCCGATCCCCTGATCCCTCAGGCTTTGGATCTTGTCCTGATGGTACTTGGCTAAATGGTTTTTAGACCCGTCGCAATACATGACAATTGTATCCGGACGGTCAAAGCCCTGCCAAGCTTCCGGCCAGTCGCCTTCGGTAATGACCTGGGCGGTCACATCGGCCCCGGTCTCATGAAAGCAACGGGCCAGCAGGTGACAGCCCGCACGGTGCTCATGCATCATGTAACCGTGGCTTTTCTCTCCGGCCAGAAAGAGGACCTGTTTTTTTTCATCGGGCTTTAGTTCGCGCAGCTGGATATTGCGGAAGCGCACTTCCATCGGAGGCCCCTGATGGAGCAGTAGTCCAATCAATCCTTTATCCAACCGCTTTGCGGATTGCTCGGAAAATTCGGCGGTCATGACCCCGTTGACCAACTGGATGCACTGGTTACCGACCGCGATGATGTGATATTCATTCCAACCCTGTGCATTGATCCGGCGGCTGATTTCATCGGGATCACCGATCTCAGCGACTACTTGCAAATCCTTCGGCGTATCACCGACGACGGTCTTTTGCCCTGGACGGGCCAGCATTTTCTTATACTTCTCTCCCCAGGCCGCCCCGGTCCACTTGCCATCAGAGGAAAAGTCGGCCTGATAGCCTCCCAGCACGTGCGGTTGACCATCGACCCTGAAACTCCGGTACTGAATTCCGCTATTACCGCTGAGGATTTTAAATTCGACTTTGAGTTCGAAATCCGCCACCTCACCACCGTTCCAGATCAGGAACGTGTTTCCCTCCGTCGGGTTTTCGGGCGTCGTCTGGCCGACAATCTCCCCCTTCTCCACCCGCCAGAAACGTTTATCCCCCTCCCAGCCCTCCAGGGATGTTCCGTCAAAGAGAGGCCGGAACAAGGAAGGTTCAGCGGGTGCGATCGATGGTGGTGGAGCCGTTTGCGAGGAGGCAGATGCTACCGGGTCGCCGCATGAAGTTAAAATGCCAGCCAGTGCCAGAGCAGATGTTAAGGTAATAAAAAAGCCATATCTATATGACAACAAACGTCGTATGGTCATCGCTGTCGCCGTTTACTAGGAGCGGTTCATCACGACCTGCTCCTGGGCCGGGGGTGCGATCTGAGCAGAGTCCTCTTTTTGTTCTTCGGCAAAGGCAAACCAGATGACCGCAGGCAGGACCAAGTTGGCCATCACCAGCACATAGGCCAGCGGGCGCTGGCGCATGAGTAGATTATAAGTAGCAAATCCCAGCGATAAAATAAAGGGCGGAGTCCAGATGGCGAGGTTCTCGCGGTAGAGAGCCATCATCCCGATGCCCAGGACAAAGAGCACCCAGGCAATGACATTGAGGGGGTCGATACTCCGTCCGTTGAAAAACTCGAATGTATCCATCCCGCTACGCTGGGCCTTGTCGTTGGTAATACTGATCAACCGCTCGCGATGCTCATTCTCGATAGACTGTTGACTGGATCGTGATGCCATCCCGAACAATGCACTGACACTAATCCAATCATCCAGTCCTTCATGCCAGGCCAGGTCATCATGATCAACCACGCCATTGGCCCAGTGAACTCTGAGTTCCCGCTCCGTAAACGGCCCTAGATCCTGACCAGCACGGTGAATGTGAATATAGGCGATGTCGTTTTTTACCGTCATGTGTACATGCTTAATTTAGACATTTTCATTACCATGACAAGTACTAGGGGTCTTTCAGGAACCTTCGCCGCACAATCTTTACATGAAAGACGCCGGGATCACTTCTTTGCGCCTGTAGCCCCGCCCTGAAACCGTTACACCCCTTCCCTCGGACTCGCCTTCCGCCGTCGCCCAAGGGCTTGGGTCTACGCTGACAGCTTCGACCCAAGCCTTGGCGTAGGAGGAAGCCGTTAGTTCCCCTACCCTCTCCCACCAGATTAACTTGCTTGAATGGAGAGTGAGTCCATATTGGAGCTAATGCCTTTCGAGATCAAACAACTCATTGCCGATCGTCAGGGAGAGAATTACCTGCTGCATGATCAGCACATGAACCGCACCCTGGTCAAAGTCCTGCGCACCATCGGCTTTGACAAGGTGTATCAGCGCGCCGAGGGCTGCTACCTCTATGATCAGGATGATGTCCCCACTCTCGACTTCCTGAGCGGCTACGGAGTCTTTAACATCGGGCGCAATCACCCCGTCCTGAAGCAAACCATCCGCGATGTCCTCGACCTCGACCTCCCCAACATGGTTCAGATGGACTGCGCCCTCCTCAGCGGACTGCTCTCCGAAGCCCTAGTCAAAAGAACCCACCCCGGCCTGGAAGCCGTCTTTTTCTGCAATTCCGGCACCGAGGCCGTCGAAGGGGCACTTAAATTCGCCCGCGCCGCCACTGGCCGCAATACCATCATCTCCCTCGATGGTGCCTACCACGGCCTGACCTATGGCTCCCTTTCCATCACCCGGAACAACAGCTTCCGCGAGGGCTTCGGAGACTTCCTCCCCGGCACCGTCTCGATCCCCCGTTACGACCTTAATCAGTTGGAAGAGCTTCTAAAAAAGGGCGACGTCGCCGCCTTTATCGCCGAACCCGTTCAGGGCAAGGGCGTCCATTTCCCCACCGATGACTTTTTCATTCGCGCCCAGGAACTCTGCCACCGCCATGGCGCCCTCTTCATCATGGACGAGGTCCAGACCGGCATGGGGCGCACCGGCAAACTCTTCGCCTACGAACACTGGGATCTACAACCCGACATCCTCACCGTCGCCAAGGCCCTCAGCGGCGGATACGTCCCCGCCGCCGCCTTCCTCACCTCCCGCGATACCCACCAGAAGGTTTACAACCGCCTCGACCGCTGTGTTGTCCACTCCACCACCTTCGGACGCAACAACCTCGCCATGGCCTGCGGGCTCGCCACTCTCCATGTCCTCGAAGATGAAAAACTCTGCGAAAACGCGTACATCCGCGGCAATCAGCTCCTGGAGCGGCTCAACGCTCTCAAGGAAAAACATCAGATCATCAAAGATGTCCGCGCCATGGGATTGATGATCGCCATCGAATTCCAGGAACCCTCCGACTCCCTCAAACTCAAGCTCGCCTGGAAAGCGATCCATAAAGCCGACAAAGGCCTCTTTGCCCAGATGATCGTCTCCCCCCTCCTCAGCCAGCATCACATCCTCACCCAGGTCGCCGGCCACCACATGGACGTGGTCAAAATCCTCCCCCCCCTGATCAGCACCCAGAAGGAAATCGATCACTTCACCGGCGCCTTCGAGGAATCCATCCTCGGCATCGGAAAAGTCACCGGCCCCATCTGGTCCTTCGGAGCCAACCTCGCCAAAGCCGCCCTCGCCTCCGGCTACACACGTTAACCCCTCTCCTCCCCTGCCCGAAGGGATAGGGGGAGATGGCCGAAGGCCGGAGGGGTTGTCCTCCCCTGCCCGGAGGGATGTGGAGAGCCTGCCCGCTATAGCTCGAAGAGCGACGGCGGGTGGCCATAATGATCAATTGCTCAAAGCACATGGCTTGCGCTGTCCGCATCAAAAAAAGAAGGTACGAGACACTGCTGCCCAAAATAAAAGTTAATTGTTGAGAAGGTAATCTTTTTTGGGA
>CAYTLD010000159.1:0-4426 GCA_964438585.1 uncultured Blastochloridaceae bacterium
TCCAGGAAAGCCTGGTTCAGACGCATGCCTCCTTCAAAATTGGCAATGGGGAAATTTTCGTTGGGCGAATGACAGCGGGCGTCCGGGAGAGCCAGGCCCAGGAGCAGGGTGTCCAGCCCCAGAATTCGTTTGAATTCCGAGACGATGGGAATACTGCCGCCTTCGCGGATAAGGGCGGGCTCGGCATTGGGAAAGGCTTTTTTCATCGCGGTAATGGCGGCACTGCCGTATCCCGCCTTCGGGTTGACCAGATAGGGGTTGCCGCTGTGCTGGCGGCGGATTTCCAGTCGCACGTAGTCCGGGCAGTGTTTCTTCAAATGGGCCTCCGCCAGATCGAGAACCCGATGGCAGTCCTGGTCGGGAACCGTCCGGAAGCTGAGCTTGGCGGTGGTGCTGGCGGGAATGATCGTCTTCGATCCCGCTCCCTGATAGCCGCCGTAGACCCCGTTGATTTCCGCCGTCGGACGGGCCCAACTGCGCTCGAAGGAATTGAAACCTTTTTCCCCGGTCAGTCCGAGGCATCCGGTCAATTCGATAAATTCGTTTTCATCGATGGGCAGGGCGGCCCAGGCTTCAGATTCCCAGGCTTCGGGATCACGGACGGAATCGTAAAATCCCTCAATGGCGATCTTCCCATCCTCATTGTGCAGGCTCGCCAGCAGGCGGCTCATGACCGCGGCCGGGTTGGGAACCGCCCCGCCAAAGATGCCCGAATGCAAATCATGGGTGGGGCCATGCACCGTAAATTCGAGACAGGCCACCCCGCGCAGGCCGTAACTGAAAGTGGGCACGCCGGGAGCGATCATGCCGGTGTCCGAGATGAGGACCACGTCCGCCTGCAGATGCTCGCGGTGTTCCTCCAGAAAAGGAGTCAGGTGGGGGCTGCCAATTTCCTCCTCGCCTTCGATCAGGAAGATCACGTTGACCGGGAGATCCCCATTCCGGGCCAGGGTCTCGCCAACGCCCTGAATGTGGGACATGATCTGCCCTTTGTTGTCGGTGGCTCCACGGGCGTAAATGATGCCATCCTGAACGTGGGGCTCGAATGGAGCGGTCTTCCACAGATCGAGCGGATCAACCGGCTGCACGTCATAGTGTCCGTAGATCAAAACGGTCTTGCGTCCGGGCTTCATTTCCGAGCGAGCCATGACCACCGGGTGGCCATCCGTCGGCATGACCTGGGCGTGAATACCAAAGGAGGAGAGAAGATTGGCTAGCCATCCGGCACAGGCCCGCAAGTCCCCCGCATTGTCCGGATTGGTCGATATACTGGGGAAGCGAAGGAAGGCTAATAGATCGTGTAAATTTTTATTATCAGTCATGGTATTTGCAATTTTTTTGTCTTGTGGAACTCTTAGGTCGTTGAACAAGAACTAACACTAACCTCAAAGAAAATAATATCATGCAAAAAATACCCGAAACCTTTCCTGAATTCAGTCTTACCCGATTGCTGAAAACCGTCTTCCAGCCCGAAGGTGGCGAAAAAACCTGCGTCCTCATCGATCTCGCCGATCCGCATGAGATCAAAGACTTCGCTTTCCTCAACAACCCGGAACTGACCATCCAGAAATATGCCCATGACATCTTCTACAAGGGATTGAACAATGGGGCCGCCAGCGAACTCGCCCTCAAAGGTGGGGAAATCTTCGCTTACAAAATGACTGGCGGCAGCAATCTGGACTATGAAGATCCCTGTTTCGATCCTTCCGGGAAAGAACTCAGCCTGGAAAAAGATATCTTCCCCAACTACGACATCATTCTCTGTGTCAGCACCTTCTCCGCCACCGCACCCCTGACCGCACACGCCAAGCAATACGGCTTCCGCGGTGCCACCCTGCACGGGTTGAATGAAGTTATCCTCTCGTCCGGCCTCTGCGTCAACTACGAGGAAGTCAGTGCCGAAGCAGAAAAATTACGCCTCGGACTGACCAAGGCCGACTGGGTGGAAATCGACTTCGCTCTCAAAGAGCACGGCGGGGAAAAGATGACCCTGCGCCTGATCCTCGACGGTCAGGAAGCGCAGAAAAGTCACGGCCTCTGTCGCGGCAAAGAACCCGATGTGGCCAACCTCCCGGCCGGTGAAGTTTACTTTGTCCCCAACCAGGCCGAAGGTTCCTTTCCGATGAAATATGAAGACGGCACTATCGGTCGCCTCGACGTTCGCGATGGGAGGGTCGTGAAAGTCAGCCTCATCGAGGGCAGCCTCCAGACCATCAGCGATCACCAGAATAAAATCATCAACGATCCGGTCACCGGTGAAATTGGCGAACTCGGATTCGGCACCCAACTCCTGCCCTTCTCAGGGCGCGACATCCAGGACGAAAAAGTGCGTGGCACCATCCACGTTGCCACCGGGCGCAGTGACCATCTCGGCGGGCATTTGAAACCCGACATGTTCAAGCACGCCGAAAATGCCACCCACGACGACATCCTCTTCGCCCCGCATAAGACGCCGGAAATCCAGATCCCCGAAGTCCGCATGCAGCGCGACGGCAAAGTCAAAGTCCTCATCCAGAACTACGAGCCCGCCGAATACATGCAGCAATTAGTCAGCTAGCCCGTGCCCGCTCCGACGAAGTCGGAACTTTCGAGTGCTCAAGCTTGCTTGAACTTTGATTCGGGGGTCGTGGGGAGTGCGTGCAAGCTCACCTATCTCTTCCGTCAGTAGTGGCCTACGGCCGGATCACGAAGAGGTGGCTTGCGGGGACGAAGTCCCGAGGACTGTCCTCCCCTGCTCGAAGAGATAGGGGAGGGGGACCACGAAGTGGTGGAGGGGTTATCTTCTCATATCCTCAAGGCTTTTTGTATCATCCCGTCCAGTCGTCCAGCATCAGAATCTGATTCAATCTGCTGACGGCCTGTTTACGCCTTTTCAATAACTATTTTATAGGAGTATGTTTCCGGATCATCTGAAACCTTCTCCGCAATCATGGATTTTTGATCTTCTTTACTTTTTCTTTGCAACAATAAGTCCTTCTCATTTCTGCGCCACCGCCGGATAAAACGGTCCCTTTATCTCGGTCGGAGTGGGATGCATCGGGGTAACGTAGCTGTCAGCAGCTGATGCACTGCCTAAGCCAGCCAAACTTGCCGTGGCACCTGTGGTAATGAATTTTCTGCGTTTCATGAATGTACGATTTGTGCGCTAATTTGCTGTCAGGACTTGTGTCGCCTCAGGAAAAGGCCCGATCTCTAAACAGGATAAATCTAGTTTCTGGCTGGCCAGATCAATATCGATCCCCACCAAAGTGCCTTGATCGTCATAGTCCAGATTAACACCTTCCGAAATTTCTCGGGTGTCAGATGACGGGCGGTCTGCCAGGTCGATGTAAAGTGAATCTGTGTCTTGGTAATATTTAATCTTCATTCCTTAAACCTCCGGTCGAAAAATGCATTATGTATCGTAACACGATCTGCCAGGGTGACGACACGTAAATATCGGTCGCCATATTCGGGGATCCTCGCCCAGAATCGGTAGCGTCCATTATCCTGTTCCTCAGTCCGGACGGGGCTTCCCACGGTCGAGATACACCACTCTTTCCTAATGTAAGGTCGTTTTCTCAGAATCTCGTTCTCAAAATAATCCGTGAACCGGTATTCTGTCATCAATGCAAACTAAATGGACTGATCTTTCCGACAACTTTTAAAATCAATGTCAGTGTCAGCAATCATCAGAAGCCGATTAGTAGTGGGGTCAAAGATCGCAAATCTTTGACCCCACTCATGCATCGTCCTTGTTAGCCTTTTTTAATTTCTGGTTCTAAATAGTCAATCATCTCAATTAGCGTTCTGGCTTGTTTCGCAACCAGATCGCGTCCTCTAAGTAGCTCTATAGATGCAATCTCATAGTTCTTTTCCGAGATTCCGTTCTGAAACGTAAGGTTTCTATAAAATTTGGAATCCTCAATATGTTGATTAATAAAGTCTAGATGAGTTAATACTGCCAACAAATGTTCCTGCGTCGCCTCGGGCAGCAATTCGAGTCTATCCAGCTTTGAACCTAGGTAGCGTAACTCATAACGTTTTAGGGCTAACCCACTTGCCCCATCTTTCTGTATAAAGTCCTTAATCGAGTCAAACTGATTATCACTTAGCTCAGATAAGTGCTTCGCGACTTCGACTAATTGTGCTGATGGGAATGAGCGATTCCGCAGAACAATATATTTGCGGATCCAGCTCAAGAGATCCCGCGAAATTCCGTCTCGTTTTCCCTCAATCATGAAGGTGGCAAGGGCAAGACGTTCTCGCAAATCACTGAGTTCTGTCCAGACTGCTCGCTTAAGCTGAGACCTATCTCGAATTCTGCTTAGCCACGCCTGGATGGGGCCGGCTGAGATGCCAAGAAACCAACCAAGAAAGAGAAAGGTAAGTTCTATCCAAGGACTTTTCATAAGAGATTTAAAAGCTTGTCGAAAAAGTCTCTAAG
>CAYTLD010000160.1:0-4358 GCA_964438585.1 uncultured Blastochloridaceae bacterium
CTAATTTCCTCACCGATCATACGAATCGCCTCAGCCAGCTTTTTTTCGGAAGCACGCGCGCAGTTGAGACGCATACAGGCCCGGCGAGGCTTGCCGGTGAGAAACACCTCTCCCCGGGCAAAACTGACTTCCCGCTTCAGGCATCTTTGCGATAACTCCTGCAAATCCATCGCTTCGGGAAGTACCGCCCAGAGCAGAAATCCTCCCTCGGGATCAGAACAAATCGTTCCCTCCGGAAAATGCTCAGCCACCGCCCTCTGGACGATACCCCGACGCCGACGGCACACGTTTCGTGCACGTTGAAGATGTTTTTCCAAAAATCCGGCCTGTATAAATTCATGGAGAATCGCCTCCGTCAGTGTGCTGGCATGCATAATTTCCATGCACCTCATTTGAGCAGCCTCTTCCCAGAATTTGCCCGGCATAAAAGCTCCGACCCGCAGCCCCGGTGCCACCGACTTGCAGAAACTGGTGATATGCAGGACGGTCGATCCATCATCGTAGGCCCGCATCGGGGGCAGGGCCCCACCGTCCCTCAACTCGGCATAGACCTCATCCTCAATAATGGCCATGCGGTAACGCCGGCACAGTTCTACCAGATCGGCCCGGGCCGACGCGGGAATAGTGGCACCGCACGGATTCGACAGAGAGGAACAGACGACCAGGCAACGGGGCCGGTGCTTTTTCAGGTAAGGCTCCAGAAGGTCCGGCTCGATACCATGGCGGAGGTCGGTCGGGACCGGCAAGGCCCGGGCTCCGCGATCGGCAATCTGTTCGAGCAGGTTGTAGTAACACGGACTTTCACACACCACCGTGTCACCGGGGCGAACCAGTAGCCGCAAGGCCATTTGCAAACCCTCGGTGGCTCCCACTGTGAGTAGAACCTGGTCGGGTCCGGAGGGTAAGTCCACCCCACGACTCCGCATCCGATCTGCCAGCCCCTCGCGCAACGCCGGATTTCCCTCCGGCAACTGGTAAGCATAACTCTCGCCCCTGGAATGACGGACCGCCAGGTAGTAGGACTCGTCCAGATCTTTGATCGGCAGCAGGGAAACTGCGGGCACCCCCGCCGCCAGGTTGATCAGGCCCGAATCGCTGACCTGCCGCATGAAATCCAACAAGCGAAAAGGTGGTTGATAGCGCGTGGGCTGGTATCGGCCTAGTAATTTCATCCACCCCAGAATACGCATCTAACACGGCAAACAATATGTTTTTCTCCGAAAGTAGAAGGTAATGAATATCTCGCCTTCCCAACGACAGCAGGTAAATTCTTTATTGAATAATTTCAATGTAAGGTTTTTTTAAAATATGGCTTTGGCTACTCAACTCGACATTCCCCTGCCTGATTTGGTGGAACATGATGCGCTCCATTACTGGTCGGACGCTATGGGCGAGAGTCGGGGCGAAGTCTTAACCAGGCCGGAGGTGGTTGACTTCATTCTCGATCTGACGGGTTGGCGAGTCGGACAGAATCTGGCTGCAAAGCGGCTGTTGGAGCCTTCCTGCGGATCGGGCGACTTTGTCCTTCCGGCCATCAGGCGTCTGCTGGCGGATAGCCCACAAGCAAGGGCTCGCGATCTTTTGCCCTGCATCCGGGCCGTTGAAGTCGGTCGTATCGCTTACGAGGCCCTTCGGTCCAGTGTGGCCGAGAAGCTGGATACGCATGGCTTTAACGCTGCTGACCGGGATGCGCTGCTCGATGCCTGGCTGCTTCACGCGGATTTTCTCACTCAGCCCTTTCCGGAACTTTTTACTCACGTTATTGGCAACCCGCCCTACCTGCGCATTGAAGCACTGCCCAAACCCCTCATGCTGCGCTACCGGGCCCTGTTCCGCTCGATGTATGACCGGGCAGATCTCTACATCGCTTTCTACGAAAAAGGCCTCGCGCTCCTGAAAGCTGAAGGACGGCTCGGCTACATCTGTGCCAATCGCTGGACGAAAAACCGTTATGGCGGCCCCCTGCGCGAAATAATCGCCGACTCCTTTCACATGGAATTGTATGCCGACTTTACCGGTGTGGATGCCTTTCATGGTGAAGTCACGGCCTATCCCGCTGTCACTATTATCCGCAATGGTCACGGCACCCAAACTCAGATACTGGACAAGGAGGACATTAGTTGTGAGGTTCTGCCGGAGTTGGCCGAGCGCATCATCGAACAGCAGGAAGATTCACGTATCAAGCGGGCAACTACATTCATGGACGGAAATGCGCCCTGGCTGTTGTCAAATCTCTCCCGATTGGAGATGATCAAGTCTCTGGAGAAACATTTTCCCACGCTAGATGAGGCGGGTTGCCAGGTCGGTATCGGTGTGGCCACAGGGGCCGACAAAGTATTTATTGGCGGCGACAGTGAGCTTGATGTTGAGGCAGAGCGAAAACTGCCACTTCTGACCCGAAAAGATTTGAAAAACAATCGCATTGCATGGACCGGTAAATATGTGCTCAACCCCTTCGACGGGGACAATCCACGCCTGGTTGACCCAAAAGACTATCCAAAATTCAAGGCTTACATCGAGCGGCATCGCGAACGGATCGAGTGCCGCCATGTGGCCAGGAAGAACCCGAAGAACTGGTTTAAAACAATCGACCGCATTTACCCATCACTCACCGGCACACCCAAGCTGGTGATTCCCGATATCCAGGGCGAGCCCCAGATTGCTTACGATCCCGGAGAGTATTATCCGCATCATAATTTGTATTTTGTCCTTTCCAAGGTCTGGGACTTGCAAGCCCTGCAAGCCGTCCTGCGTAGTAGTCTGGCCACGGCATTTGTGGCCACCTACTCCCTTCGCATGCGAGGTGACTGCCTGCGTTTTCAGGCGCAATACCTGCGCCGGATTCGCATTCCCGAATGGAATGATCTTTCCGTTACGATGCGGCATCAACTGAAGGCACTCGCCACTTCCAATGACCAAGCCCGGATCGACGCCACCGTGTGTCAGATTTATGGGCTCGACGCAGAGGATTGGGCCGCCTTGACGGATGTTTAAGTTATGCCAACGAACGATTACACCGCCGATATCCGCAAAGCTGTTCGTCACTATTGGCGAACCAAAGATTCCGCCTGGAAAAAGAACCAATCTGGAGAAAATGTTGATCAGGGCAGGCGGGGTGCCGCGACAGCAGGCAAGAATTTTGATGGCTTTGCCACGATGTTCGGGCGACTCGCCAAAATACATGGAGGTGCAGGACTTGGCATTCATCTCAATAAATCACAAGTCGTTCTGCCCGGCCATTTCCGTCCCAGCAAACAATGGGATCTCGTGCTGACTTTTGAAAAACGTCTCATTGCCGTGATGGAGTTTAAAGCACTGGGTGGCCCCTCTTTTGGCAACAACGCCAACAACCGCTGTGAAGAAGTACTGGGCTCGGGGATCGATTTATACGTCGCGCAGTGCGAAGGCTTGTTCGGTGCCGGTGCCAATCCATTCGTGGGCTATTGCATTCTAATCGAGGATGAAGAAGCCTCTCGCAGTGAACCTAAACGCGGCAATCCGTCACCGCACTTCAAGTCGGACCCGGTGTTTAAGACTGCCTCCTACCAGAAGCGCATGCATATTCTCTGCGAGCGCATGGTTCAAGAACGCATCTACACCGCCGCCGCCGCGCTGGCCTCCCCGCCCAACGCCAAGCGCAGCGGTCACTACACCGACCTTTCTACGACTACCTCACTTAAGCGCCTACTCGCCAAATTTGTCGCGCACATCGAGATTGAGACAAAAACATAGAGATTCAGGCAAAATTAACCCGGAGAAATGAATATCTTTTTACTATTTCCGACAGTGATGGGAGGCATGTGGGGCCTTTATGGTAGCCTGCAGGACGTTCCCACGGATATTTCCAAGGTTCAAGAAATTCGAATACATCTCCCCGCTGCCTCAGATGATGAGGGCTGGATTTTCACTTTTGGCCCGGGTGGGCAGGTTGTCGGTTCATATGAGAAACAACTTCATGGGAGAAAGTTGTCAGTTTACCTGCCACTTGATTCTATAGATTTCGAGCAGATGTTCCACAACTGTCGAAAAAACATAATAGTCCTGGAGGATAGCAGTAAGATGGCAGAGTATTTTCGTTCACGTGCGGCGGTTGGTTTCATGGTAGATCGCCTGGAGGATCTGCCCTTTGGATTCTTGAAAGAAGACAGTTTTTTACGGGATTTCTTCATCAAACATCGTGATAGTTAGAAAGTCTTCGATAAACCGGCAGTCACCGAGAAAGAGAAAGAAAAATATCTTTCGATCATTAAGTATTATAATTAGAGCATGACGGTTCCCGAGGTTCACTTTGTCTCGTAGGATATAAGAGGCTGTCTAAAAAGTGGTGGTGACAAAATTTCAAGAAAAATTTCGGTCCT
>CAYTLD010000161.1:0-4283 GCA_964438585.1 uncultured Blastochloridaceae bacterium
TCGATTTGACTCGCTCGCTTCACTCGTCTCGCCCTTTGGGTTGCCTATAAATCAGCAATCTCCCCGAGCCTTCGGCTCCGTGGTGTCACCCATCTGGATTTTTTCCGGCTCGACGAAAGGGGACGTGTGATCTACAATAAACCTATGAACGCCATCGCCAAAAAAATCGTGGTCGACGACAGCGGCTCGCCGCAAGAAGTGATTATCTCCTGGGATAATTACCAGCACCTCTCCGAAGTGATGGGCTGGGATCTCGACGCCGACGCCGAAGCGCAGTTGCGCACCGCTCGTCAGGAACGTGAAGCAGGCAACCTCGATGCGTTCGTGAGCCTCGACGATATTTAAAAATGCCGTGGCTACCGTCCGCATCCTCAAACCCGCCGCGCGTTACCTCAAGGGGGTTCTATTAGGTCAAAGATTTGTGATATTTGAGCCAGGCAATCTGTGATCCAAAAAATCAAGAATCTTTGACCCCCTCCGCTGACTGTCACCTTTTCTCGTTAGACAAGATGAAATGCGAATCCGGCTTGCCGTCTATGATCGGGGGAATTATATTCTCTACTGCTATGGACAACGTAACTCTTGAAAAAGAAGCTTTAAAACTTTCTTCTTACGAAAAAGCTCATCTCGTCGATTCACTCCTGAGCAGTCTCGATGGAGACCTTGACCGTGAAATTGAACAGGCTTGGGCGGATGAATCTGAAAAAAGATATTCTGCTTACAAAGCCGGAAAAATCGAAGCGGTTGACGGGTCACAAGTCATCGACAAAATCAGACAAGAGCTTGCGGGGTGAACCTCCGCTTTATTACTCCGGCCTCCGATGAACTCCGGCAGGCCGCTTTTTATTACAATGAAAAGGTTTTGGGCTTGGGCTTGGAATTTCTGGATGAAACCGACCGGGCAGTTGAACGCATTCTCAAGAACCCGCAGGCGTGGCGGAAAATTTCCCCGAATCACAGGCGGTGCCGCACCAAGCGATTTCCGTACGCACTGGTGTATGCAATCGAGTCTGATCTCATTATTATTGTTTCCGTGATGCACTTGCATCGGCATCCTGATGCGTGGAAGGATAACCTTTAATTCGTAAAAAAAACGTTCTTTGTATGCGTCACATTCAGTGCCGTTTGAAGAGACTTGCCAAGTCGCAAGTCGTAAGTGTCGTAGGTGGAGGCTACGACATCTACAGCACAGGAGGCTTTAATCTGAGAAAGAAAAAAAAGGGGGTCAAACAATCATGACGAAGAGTTATTTCATGAAGTTTTGTCATTGAACGGGGTGGTGTAACGATGATTAAAAATGTCATGAATGGTTGACCCCATTTCCCTAATCAATCAGACGCGTTACAGATTAGTCAGCGGGTAGGGCGCAGCGTCTACGCAAGCCGGAAGTTGCTGATGGTTAGCGGCTTGTCTAGAGACTGCGCCCTACCTATTATTCCAGTCAATAGACAGTCTGCATAGAATACGCCCTAGTCCCCAGACAAGTCGCTTCTTCAACACTATTGCCGGAAAGTAAAGAGGAGTACTCATCGATTCGTTCCCACGTGATTTTAGAAGGGTAACTCCTATCGAGGAGTCCGTCGTCTCAGCTCTGGAAGTGCTGCCTGGGTAAGTAGGATGGCGGCGACCATAGTCACTGCATTTCCGATTAACACCCACTGCGGGATGGTGCCGAACCCGGAGCTTCCCAGCCAGCCGTAGAGGGCCGGTGCGGCGGCGGTGGATAGTATTGCCAGGGCCGTGCTTGCGGACTTGGCGGCTCCGATCACCTCCGGGCCATACAGCTCCAGCAGTGCGGTGCGTGTCACCACCGATTGGAATCCCATACTCGCACCGCAAAGCGGGAAAAAGACGAGCAGCGCCCAGCCCGGCATGTTCGGAAGAGCCAGGATAATTGCTCCCAGGCCGAGCGGAAGCTTGGTCAATACCAGTAGCGGCAGCGCATCTTTCGACCGCAGCCACCCGCCAGTCCCCAATGAGCAGACGGCGCGCACGATGGCGAAGGAGGTCAGCCCCGTGGCCCACCACCACCCGGACCACCCCTGAGCCTCTCCGATTACGGATTGGTAAAAGAGCAACCCGGTCATGACAAATCCCACCGACATCAAATGAGGGAAAAGCAGCCAGAGGCGTAAGTCCCGCCAGATGCGACGGGAAAAAGGGCGGTCGCCGGTGGGAGGTGAATATCCCGATGCGGTGGCCACCGGGGGAGTTTCCGGATCGTAAGACGCCTGCACTGATTTCCGGGTAGGCTCCCGGAATAACCTTCCCCAAACCAGAGTCACCGGCAGCAGAACCAGAAGCGAAAGCAGCGAAATACCCGCCCAGATCCATTCAAAAGTGATCACTGCCAGCAAGGCCGTGATCAGAATGGGAAGAATCGCCTCTCCGAGCGGGAAGCCCAGCGAGGTGAGGGCAAATGCGGCTCCGGGTCGGTGCGGAAAGCGTTTGGACAATGCCGTCGTCGAAGCGTGCGACAGGAGACCCTGCCCGGACCAACGGATCATCACTACGGCCAGAATCAGAGTGAGTGGCCCTTCCACCCGGGTGGCCAGAAACGCCGCCAGAGTAAAAACGATCGCGCAGACAGCTCCATACGACCGCGGTGACCAGATGTCGGCCACCCGACCGCACAAAGCCAGAAAAACCGCACTGGCGATTGTCGCCAGGCTGTATATGTAACCAACCTGCTCATAAGCCACCCCCGCAGCCAGCGCCATCGAGGGCAGTAAGAGCGAGATAAAATAGGTTTGCCCGAAATTTGAGAAAAAATTCTGCAGCCCCGTAAAAAGAGTCTCCCGGAAATAGGTCGTCAGCAGATCTTTATAACCGGGGCCATTCGGGGTCATGGACATTCCATTGCTTTCTAAAGACCAAAAGTGGTGACGCACACCTTTTTTTGATAGAAAAAGGGGTGCGTCACAATTTCTCGAAGCGGCCAGAGGGGAGGAGGGTGAGCTTATCGGTTGGATGCTGGTAGAGGTAAGTCCAGGCTTCCACGGGGTCGCTACCATGGATCTGGATAGGCCTCAGGCAGCGGACGTATTCAGTGGGATCCTCATGCTGCGGCCCGATGCCCTCATAGTCATCGATGACCGGAAGGGTTTTTTCGGGGTGGCGTAGGCGGTACGCTTCGCCATGCACCCGGTCCTCCGGGTTGGAGGAAGGAACCAGAGCCGGATACCAGGTGACCCGATAGAGTCTTCCCTGGCAGGTGGCCGGCCCCAGAAACTCAGCCTCCTCAACCAACACCTCATGCATCCGATGATGAACCGCTCCCATTAGCGTCCCATAAACAAACAAAACATTGAAAAGGGGGTCTGACCCCATTATCGGGGTTTCCAGTTGGTCAGGGCCTGGTGGATGGCGTCGTGGACTTCGGTTAGGTGGATGCCCTCATTCATGATTTTTGAGGAGTCCATGACGCAATTGGCGCGGGGGGTCTTGGCGGCTTTTTCCAGGAATTCGGCTTCGTCCTTGAAATATTTCCATTCTTTATCCGGGCAAAATCCGTGGGATTGGATCAGGGCGGCGACTTCCCGGGTGCTAACGACTCCAGGATTGGTGATGTTATAGGTGCCGTAGGGGATGCGTTTTTCCCAACACTTCCAGCAGGCTTTGACGAATTCGTCGAGCTGGGAAATCGAGTTCTCCACATCGAGGAGTTGCTCGTAGGCCATAATCTTAGACAGGTAGTTGCGGGGGGAATCCACCTCATTGAATGGGATGCGGAGGCGCCAGATGTAGTGGTCTCCGGATTCGGCGATAATTTCCTCGGCCAGGGCCTTGGTGCCGGAGTAGAAGCTGCAGTTGTTATGGCGGAAGTCGAAATTGGGTTCATCTTCCTCGTCAAAGCCAGTGCCGTCCTCACGTCGCCCGGTGAAAATACACCCAGAGGAGACATGGCCCCAGGGGATGCCGGCCTCGGCACAGGCTTCTGAAATAATGCCGGGCAGGGTCAGATTGGCCTCGATGCAAATTAGCTTTTGCTGCTCGGAGGCATCGACATTTGGTTTGCCGGTATAGCCTGCGCAGTTGATGAGGAATTCGGGCTTCAATTCCTTAATGGCTTCTCTCAGCACGGCCCGAGTGGGGCGGGCTGGATTGGTCAGAGAGAGGGTTTTGAAATCGACGCCTTTGTGAATGAGGTAGGATTGGAAGGTGGTGCCGACATAGCCGGATGCGCCGAGGAGAAGAATCATTTGATTAGAAAAGCTGAAAACTGAAAACTGAAAAGCCCCGATCTAATTTTTTTACTCTGGCGAAGCCCCGATCCATGTTCA
>CAYTLD010000162.1:0-1358 GCA_964438585.1 uncultured Blastochloridaceae bacterium
GGATTCTCCGCTGGCTATGTGTCGAATCTATGCTTGAGTAGTCAGCTATGCGACGGATTGCGGCAGTATGGGGCGTGGTGGGGGTGCTGGTTATTTTAGGACAGGCAATCCACCGGCTAACCCTGATCGCCATCGATGCCTTTGAGGGATCCGTTTTTCTTTGGTACCATTGGGTGGCACTGGTGGCGTGCATCCTCTTTATGTGTTATTCCGAGGGCTATAAGGGGTTCCAATTAAAATTTTCTCCCCGGGTCGTATCGCGGGCCCGCTACTTATCCGGCCATGCCACCCTGCTTCAGGGAATTCTGGCGCCCTTTTTCTGTATGGGATTTTTTCATGCCACCCGCAAACGGATGATCACCACCTGGGTTTTGGTTACGGTCATGGTCGGGCTGGTTATTCTGGTCAAGGTCTTCACCCATGGAGCCTGGCGTGGAATCATTGATGTCGGGGTGGTGCTGGGTCTGCTCTGGGGCGCGGTTTCCATCCTGGTTTTCTCCGCCCAGGTCCTGGCAGGCCGCCCATTTGATTATCCACCTGATTTGCCGGAAGAGATGGATAAGAAGTAATTAGGGGACGGGGTAAAATTTTACCCGCTTCTTACTCCAGCTTAATTTTTGAAGAAAGCTTATTAGTCAGCACGCCATAGGCGGCCACGACGATGAAGCAAACCAAGGGCAGATAGAATGATCCGCGCACGCCGGTGGTCCCCATGAAACGATCCATATCCATAATCGTTCCCTGGGCCAGGGGCATGAAGGCTCCGCCCACGATGGCGAGGATCAGACCTGCGGAGGCGATCTTGGCATCCGGCCCCAGTCCGCGCAGGGCAATCCCGTAGATGGTGGGAAACATCAGCGACATGCAGGCGGAGATGAGAATCAGGGAGTAAAGCCCGGCCATGCCTTCGAGATGAATGGCACCAAGTGTAAAGAGGATGGCAAATCCGCCCAGGAGCGCGAGCAGGGGGCCCGGCTGGATATACTTGAGGAAGTAGGTGCAGATGAAACGGCTGCTGACAAAGATAACCATGGCCAGGATGTTGTGGTTCTGGGCGGTGGCTTTATCGAGTCCGAGGTTGCTCTGCGCATACTGAATGATAAAGGTCCAGCACATGATCTGCGCGCCGACGTAGAAGGTCTGGGCGAGAATGCCGGTCAGGTAGAGTGGGTTGCGGGCCAGGCGTTTGAGAATTTGGAAGACGCTCGATCCGCTTCGTTCATCATCATGCGTGGCCGCAGGCGGCAGCTTGATGAATATAAAGAGGCACATGACGCCAATGACTACGAATCCGATAATCATGTAAGGGGTGGAAACGATGCGCAGGTCATGATCCTGCATCTCACGGTGGGTCTGGC
>CAYTLD010000162.1:1458-4219 GCA_964438585.1 uncultured Blastochloridaceae bacterium
GTGCTGGCGATGACCATTCCGGTCAGCGAGCCGATGGGATTAAAGGCCTGAGCCAGGTTCAGGCGACGGGTGGCGGTTTCTTCTGAACCCATGGCGAGAATGTAGGGGTTGGCGGTGGTTTCGAGAAAGGCGAGGCCGAAGGTGAGAATATAAAGAGCGATAAGAAAAAGGTTGAAGTTAGCTCCATAGGCGGCGGGGACGCAGATCATAGCTCCAGCGGCATAGAGGATTAACCCGACGATGATTCCCATCCGGTAGGAAAATTTATGAATAAAAAGGGCAGCGGGAATGGCCATGGTGCCATAGCCGCCATAGAAAGCCATCTGCACCCAGCTGCTCTGAGCGTTAGTGATGACGAAGACATCCTTAAATGCTGCAACCAACGGGTTGGTGATGTCATTGGCAAATCCCCAGAGCGAAAAGAGGGTGGTGACCAGGATGAATGAGATGAGGAACTTCCGAGGTACGACCGGAGAAGCATTATTGGAGGTGGCTTGAGTGTTCATGAGTAGAGAGATCCGTAGGCTGAGCAGGCCCGGAAGTCGGCACCTTCCAGATCAGCGGTTCCAAACGCGTTCCAACTGCTGGGGCGGAAGATGCGGTTTTCCGGGATGTTATGCATGTAAACCGGAATCCGGAGCATGGAGGCGAGGGTGATATAGAGATGGCCGACGTTTCCGGCGGTCAGGACGCAGTGGTTGGCACCCCAGTGGTTCATGACCTCATAGGCGGAGACGAAGGGACCGGTCCCGGTCAGGCGGGGGGCGAACCAGGTCGTAGGCCAGGTCGGGTTGGTGCGCTGGTCGAGTGCATCATGGATATCCTCCGGCAGCTCGATGGTCTGCCCCTCGGCGATTTGCAGGGCCGGCCCGAGACCATCGACCAGATTGAGACGGACCATGGTCGAGGGCATGCCTCCCCGGGTCCGGTAGCGGGTGGACCATCCACCGCCGGGGAAATACTCGGTAATCGAGGGGTGCCAGGTGGTGGCCTGGAGGCAGGCCTCGACTTCTTCATCCGAAATATCCCAGTGCGGCTTCATGGTGGGATTTCCTTCGGAATCTTTTTGTTCACCCGTGCCGTCGAGCGCTGCGGGGCCGGAATTGATCAGATGGAGGATGCCGTCATCGACAGCCGGATCCTGCAATGATTTCCCACTGGCTTCCCGGATGGCGTCCAGGCTCCAGTAGGTGCGCAGATCGGCAAAGATTTGCGCCGAGTTGGTGAGCAGCGTTCCGAAGAGCATGCCGGCCCCGTTGAGAGCATCGTTTTCGGTGGCCAGAATGTAAGGGGCACGTTTCCCGTTCCAGTCGAAAGACGAATTCAGGATCGCTTCCATGAAGTCGCCGTTGGGGAAGTGATCCGTCCATTGGCGCTGGCCCTGGAAGCCGGCTGCGATGGCGTTGTGTCCTTGAGCCTGTTCCCCCAGGCCCATTTCCGCCAGACGGGGGTTGCCCACCATCAGGTCGCGGGCGATCAGAGCCATTTTCACTGAGTCTTCCCATTCTCGGTCGAGCTGATCGCGTGTGCGTTTGGTTTCTTCGGAATTGTAATCTTTCCCTTCCGGGCAATGCTTTGTAACCCATTGGAGTGCCTTCGCGAATTCGTCTGGATCATACTGACCCTTTTGCATCCGCCCGACAAATTCAGTCATATCGATGTCCTCGACTCTCATGCCGAGGTATTTTTCCCAGAAAGCGGAATCGAGCACGGATCCGGCAATCCCCATCGACGTGCCGCCCATCGAAAGGTAGCTCCTTCCCCGCATCAGGGAGACGGCCAGGCCGCAACGCACAAAATTGAGAATCTTCTCGCGCACGTCCGCCGGGATCTCTTTGGTCCCTGCCGGTTGCACATCTTTTCCATAAATGCCGAAAGCGGGGAGTCCCTTTTGTGTGTGGCCAGCCAGAGCGGCCGCCAGATACACCGCCCCCGGTCGCTCGGTGCCATTAAAGCCCCAGATCGCCTTGGGCAAGTGGGGATCCATGTCCATCGTTTCGCTGCCGTAGCACCAGCAGGGCGTCACCGTCAGGCTCAGTCCGACATTCTCCCGCCTGAACTTCTCCGCACAGGCCGCACTCTCGGTGACGCCACCAATCGTGCTGTCGGCAATGATACATTGAACCGCTGCACCATCGGGATAATGAAGCGAACCCGAGATCAAATCAGCCACCGCCTGCGCCTGGGCCATGGTTTGTGCTTCCAGTGACTCCCGGACACCTCCAAGGCGCCCGTCAATCGTCGGGCGAATGCCCACAGTCGGATAGGTCATGGTAAAAAATATGAACACGTCAAAAGTCAGGAACAAGACTTTTTTGCACGAAAGCGATCATAAAAGCCCGACCCCGACAGACAACACACGAACCAACCCCGCCACCTTGACCGTTACATTTAAGGGTAACACGTGAGACTCTTAAATGCACGCAGCTAAGCAGAACCCGCTCGAAAGATATCACGTGAACCAAACTAACCAAATAGACCGTTACATTTAAGAGTAACACGTGAGACTCTTAAATGCACGTAGTTCAGCAGCGGGCGTGGCGGGGTGTTGGGGAGAATGGGGTGTGTGTTGCTTATTTACCTGCTCCTCCCTAGCTCAGTTGGTTAGAGCAGCCCCGACTTTGTCGGGGTTGGTCCTCTTTTACTGGACTGACCGCAACTGATCGTTAAAATTTCACTGAACCTCGCCTCCCTAGCTCAGTTGGTTAGAGCAGAAGACTCTTAATCTTTTGGTCCTCGGTTCGAATCCGAGGGGGGGCAT
>CAYTLD010000163.1:0-4212 GCA_964438585.1 uncultured Blastochloridaceae bacterium
GCTCTATTGCACCACTTACCAAACAACGTCAATGCATAATTGGCCTGTCCCCGCATGTCCCCGCATATTCATAATAAATACGCTGACAAGTCCACAGCTCTATTTCTGGAAGTAATGTGGAATTCTCAGCCTGATCCGTCCTTTGTGGACGGGGAGCAGAAACTCGTTGGCATCGTTGCGGGACAGTTCCTGACCGGTTTCCTCATCGTGGATCGTTTCAGGATTTCCGGCCAGGCGGAGCCGTTCCCCGGCAAAACTCCCCCGTTCATCGATCACGTCAATATCCAGTGCCTTGCGCACCGGAATGTAGTGAAGGAGCGTCAGAAGAAGATCCCTGCCCCGGCGCATCGGATAAACCGTTACGCTCGCGGGCAAGCCATCGCCGAAGGGTGCGGCTCCAAGCGTATTCCGAACCACCTTGCGCCAGACATCCTTCACGGCCTGGTTTCCGCTCGTCCGGTATTCGCGGAAAATCGGATCGGCAAAATAAACAAATCCGTTTCCTTGTAGCACGGCCGGATGCCGGTCCGCTTTGGCTTCCGGAGGTGTCTGGAAATGAGAAGAGTATTTCAGATCGCTGCGTTTGAAATACGGAAGAACCCGATCGATCAGCACTTCCAGGCCTTTGCTCAATTTAATATTGAGACCCGGTTGGTAGAAGACGCGATCGCTCGATGCCATCTCAGGTGCGAAGCCTTTACGGGCCCGCCAATAGGTTGGATATTTTTCAACCTCGCCCTCGAAAGCCAGTGGAAGAAAATCAAGCGCTCCGCAGCCGTCCCGATCAAATCCTGCGCGATGGGATATCAACAACCGACCGCCGCCGCTGTGGTATTCTTTCAGTTTTTTCACCAGAGCCGGGCTGACTGCGGTGCTGTCAGGCAGAATGAGCAGTTCATATCCATCCAGTGAATCCTGTCCATCAATAACATCGCAATGGTAGTGAGCTTCCTCACAGAGCAAAACCGCTCCCTCCTCGCTGAGACCACCGTCCACGCCGGCGTCGTTGGCGGAGAAAATTCCGATCTGTCCCTGCACACGCCGGGCACCCTGATAAAACGGTTCCGCCTTTTCCCACTGCTCATAAACAGATGCAATCAGCTCATAAGCGGCCGGATCCAGCACACCGCGGGGCGGCAGTTGATCGCCCACCGAACTGGCTCCGCCCATCGCCTGGGCACGGAAGCACTCGAATTCCAGCGCAGGCAGAGGTTTGATTCCTCCGAAGTCGCCCCACATTTTCTGGAAACGCCCGGTCATTCCCAACCAGGGCTTGTCCCAATGGCTTTGCATCCGCGCCATCCGGGGAAAGTGGAAATAGCCCCAGAAACCGGAGGGCAGGGACTCGATCTCAAAATGTGTCATGTGCTGCTGCCGCGTGCGCGGCCCCACTTCCGGATGCATGTTGCCATCGTTCTGCGCATTGTAGAAGACCGTCGCCTTCGGGCGCATTCCATGAATGATGCCGGTGAATTTTTTGCCGAATGCTTCCTGCGCCAGCCCTTGGAAACGGGCAAAGTTCGGCACGGTGTCGTCCATTAATCCATGTTTTTTCCGGAAAGCACGGCTGGCCTCACTCCATCCGCCTTTCGGGTGGAAGAAAACGATGTCGATGAAGAACCCGTCCACTTCCCTACCATAGCGCTGGCAGATTTCGCGCAGATGAGATTCGAAATAATCCTGATAATCCGGATCCATAAAATTGTTGAATTTCCACATGCCAGAATGCCCGGGCTTGCCGTCGGGACCGACCCCATCCTCGGCGAACCGGCCATCGATAGTCATCTGCCGCCATTCGGGATGTTTCTGTGCGACATCCTCCTCCCACACGACGGTGGTGTAGATGGGTGCGCGCAGACCGGCGCGGTGGAGGGCCTGGATTTGTTCTCCCAGTAGGTCCCGTTTTCCGATGGCCGGGTGGGAGACACCGGTCTGCGTCGGATAGTAGCATTGGCCGTGGTGACACTTGGCGAAGACCGTGACGCTATTGACATGCGCACGCTTCATGGTGGCGGCAAATTCGGACGCATCAAAATCCACCCCCACATCCGGAATGTGGGGTGAGGTATGAAAATCAAGGTGGATCTGGCGCTGGTGCGATTCCAGAGGATGGAGGTCGGATGGTTTCGCTTTCATTAAAATAACAAAATGTCAGTTACCTTGTTAGACAGCCTCTTAGACTCAAACGGCTTCGTTCATGAGTGTGCGGTAGGACATCTGGTCTTCGTAGAGCTTGTGAAAGATCCGGTATTTCGCCTGGTGCCAGGCTTGGGTGGTGAGTTCCGGCTCCATGACCTGGCCCGGGCACGACATCGCCGCCATGGCAGAGGATATGGAGGGATGTTGCCCGGCGGCTACCGCCCCCAGCATGGCCGCTCCAAGTAACACCGCTTCCGGTTCTTTCGGCAGGATGAGCCGGCAGCCAGTGATGTCAGCATGTTGTTGTAGAAAGACCGAATTTTTTGTCCCTCCGCCACAACACACGATGGTATCAATTTCATATCCGGCACGGTTCATTTCCTCGATAATGTGCCGGGTTCCGTAAGCGATGGCCTGTACCGTGGCGAGATAAAGACGGCATAAATCGTCCAGCGTCGCAGAAAGACGCAATCCGGAAATCATGCCGCGCAACTCGGGATCGGCCCGGGGTGAGCGGTTCCCATGGAAGTAAGGACACACATGCAGATCGCGGGTCAGTTCGTGCAAGGGTCCTGCTTGAGCCAATCGGACAAGCTGCTCGTTCAGGTATTGATAAATACTGACCTCAGCCGCTTCAGCCGCCTTGAGAGCCTCCGGATAGGCGGCGTGGTTGAAAATCATGTGATCGACCAGTGCTCCGGTTGCCGACTGTCCCCCTTCATTTAACCAGAGTCCCGGAACCATGGCTGAGTAATATGGCCCCCACACCCCGGGAATCGGTCTGGCCTCGGGAGCCACCGCCATATGGCAGGAAGACGTTCCGCCAATCAGGGCAAGACGTCGGTTGAGATCCGGTTCGTCCCCACCTTCGGACAAGCCGATCATCCCGACGCCCCCCGCATGAGCATCGATGATCGAAACTCCCACCGCCGTTCCCGGCAGCAATCCCAGTTCTTCCGCCGCCTGCCTCGACAACCCCTCGCCCACCGGCTGCCCCATCGGTTGCACGTCGGTTCCAAGGCGTTGAAACTTTTCCTCCACCAGATCTTCCAGCCCGATGGCTTTGAAGAAATCCTCGTGCCAACCGCCTGTGCCGTCTTTTGCCTCATGGGCGAGATAGGTCCATTTGCAGGTGGTTGAGCAGAGCGACCTTGTCAGTGCTCCGGTCGCCCGGTAGGTCAGGTAATCCGGCAGGTCAAAAAAATGGGCCGCCCGCTGCCACGAATGCGGTAGATGCTTTTTCAGCCATAGCAGCTTGGGAGTTTCCATTTCCGGGGAAATCTTCCCCCCCACATACTCGTAAACCGGATAATCGCCCGCACGATTGATCGCTTCCGTTCCTTCCAAGGCACGGTGATCCATCCACACGATCACGTTTTGTTCGTCGTTTCCATCCGGACTGACCGTCACCGGCTTACCCGCAGCATCGACGGCAACCAGCGAGCAGGTCGCATCGAAGCCGATCCCCCGCACTGCTGCGGCAGCCACGCCTGAATCCTGCATCACGGAGTGAACGCACTGGCGGATCGCCTGCCAGATATTCTCGGATGATTGCTCCACAAAATCAGCTTGGGGATGCCACATTTGGATGGCAACCGTGTGATGTGTCATCAAGGTGCCCGACTGATCGAACAACCCGGCGCGCGCACTGCCGGTTCCGACATCGACTCCCAAAAAATACGAGTGATCTTTAGACATGATTTTTCTTTTTCTCGAAGGAAAAGAATAGCCCGGATTTCTCTGAAAATTCTATGTCAGGAATTGACAGAAAAATATAAAATTCTGACTACGGATCGGCATTGATCGATGCCTCAGACTTGGAACCCTGGGGGACGCCAATATAGAGCATTTGATTGACAATGTCAGGTGCTGCGGGGTTGCCGAGAAAGTCCCGAATATCATCGCCGAGTGAGGGCAGGCGGTCTGGAGGTCGCGGATATAGCGCAGTTCAACTTGCCCCATGCCGAGGTCGGTCCAGGCTTCACCCGCTTTCAATAGATTGCAGGCGTAAAAAAAAGGGTTGCTCGAACGTAACTGTGGGTGGTTCTGGGGTGAAACGGCGTGAAACTGTGC
>CAYTLD010000164.1:0-4159 GCA_964438585.1 uncultured Blastochloridaceae bacterium
GGCGTATTAAAACAGGTTCGGGGTGGAATCGTCGGGGCCGGATTCTTCTGCGGCGGGGGCTGAATCATCGGCTTCTTTGAGCCGGTGGGTCCAGTCGGTGGCGAAGGTGCCGGGGGGGATTTTCCGGAAAAAGGCGTCGGCAATGGCATCGGCATCAGGATCCGGGGCGTCTGGATTGCCAGAGGCGCGGAGCATACGCAGGGAGCGTTCGACCGCAATTTCATAGGCGACGAGGGTCTGGGGAAAGTTGGTATCCATGGTGGGCTGTGTGGTCCCGGGCGGAGTCGAACCGCCGACACGCGGTTTAGGAAACCACTGCTCTATCCTCCTGAGCTACGGGACCTGATAACATTGATATTTAAGATTCTTGCTTGGAGATTGGCAATCTCATTTCGCAGTGGAAAAGCAGTCGGGGTGGAGGGCGCGGAGGGCGAAGTAAAGTTCCCGGCTGATCCAGGCATCGGTGGCGGCGTAGCGGATTTGCTCGGAGGTGAGTTCTTTTCGTGACCAGTTGGTGACCTGGGCTTTTTTGGAGATGCGGAACCCGAGGAGCAGTCCGCAGAGGTTGCGCAGCCCGGTTTTTTCATAGCCGAGGGCAGCGGCGGCGGGAGCGATGTCCAGAAACCCGGCCGGCGAGAAGGAAATCCAGTGCAGGAGTTCCTCATGGTCGCGCTTGAGAGCGATGCCGGTTTTCAGGATGGCCGGGGACTCGAGGAGATCGAAGAGGGGGATGAGCGTTTCCATTTGTTTGAGTTGAAAGAGGTAGGCGGTCTTTTCTCCGGCCAATTGAACCAGGCTGGGCTTGAAATGCTGGCCCTTTTGGAAGGTGGGGCGGGTTTCGGTATCGAATCCCAGCACTTTTTCTTTCTGGAGATCCTGACAGGCGGCGTAAATTTCCTCCCGGGTGCGGGGCAGATGGACGGGGCCGTTATAGGTGCGTAGAGGAAGAGCTTGCAGTTCTTCGCGGGAGATGGTTCTTTTTGCTGACATGAGATATGGGTTCCGTTGGTTAAAATTATGCGTATTGGCGGGTAGTATGTCACTTACTCTGATAAATACAACTCCGGCTCAATATGCGACCCGGCCTTCGAAGGATCTGGTCCGCCTGGATGAGGCCATCAAGGGCATCCAGATTGATCTTCGCTACGCTACGGAGCGGAATATCACCGGCAAGCCATTCTATCCGTCCGGAATTGCCTGGCTTCGGCCAGAGGCGGCTCGCCAGCTCACCAAAGTTCAGCGGGATCTGAAAAAACACAAGCTGCAACTGGTGATCTGGGATGCCTGGAGGCCGCCGTGGGCCCAACAGGTGCTTTGGGACGCCTATCCGGATCCCACCTTTGTCGCCCCTCCCAGTAAAATTTCCCGCCATGCGCGGGGCACCACGGTCGATGTCGGACTGGCGGATCTCAATGGCCGCCTGGTGCCGATGCCGACGGACTTTGATGTCTTTACCAAAAAAGCCGACCACCATCTGGAAGATGTCGGGCAACCGGCGCGGCGTCACACGGAAATCCTGCGGGCCCTGATGTTCAAGCATGGCTTCAGTGGTGTCCCGGACGAATGGTGGCACTACGACCTGCGCAACTGGAGAGACTACGCAGTCATCGAAGGCACCGAACTGCCGGCCCGGAAAGTCCGGTAATCTTTTTTCACAACTTCATTCACGGGACGCGGTTGAATTGTCCATCAGCGGGAATGAACCCGAATTGATAGAAAGGAACCAATAAAATGAAAACGAAAATAACAATGAGTATCGTATGTCTTATGGGTCTGATGATCGGTGCCGCCAGCCTCCAGGCCAAGCCGGGAGCAGAAGGTGCTTCCGGCGACCGCCAGGCAAGAATGAAGAAGCACATGGAACGTGTGGCCGAGAAGCTGGAGTTGACTGATGACCAGAAGAATCAGCTCAAAGCCTACCATGAAGAGCAGGGGCCCCGGCTCCGGGCCATCATGAAAGACGAATCACTGGACCGTGAGCAGAAAAAGGAACAGATGAAGGCGTTAAGGGAAGAGAATCAGACTTTCATGGAGTCGATCCTCAGCCCTGAGCAGTTGGCCAAGCACCAGGAAATGCGCTCGAAAATGAAAGATCGCATCGGTGAAGGGAAGGGAAAACGCATCGCGCGCAAAGAAGGCGAATCAACCGCTCAGTAACCTGTTCAAAAGCAGGAGATGAATCGGTAACCGGGGTCGGCGGGAGTGCTGCCCCGGTTACTGCAATTTTGAAGCCACTCGTTCTGCCGCACCTGGATTTGGAAGCGGGCTGAAATTCAACTTACAACTGATTTCCCCGATGGAAATGATCTGACCATCGCGCGCGATGCCCTGAGCCAGTGGTTGACCGTCAATCTTGACCCCGTTCATAGATCCGAGGTCGCGCACCAGCACGGAATTTTTATTGACGATCAGGAGGGCGTGTTTCCGGGAGACGGAGCTGTCGCTGAGAACGAGGTCATTGTCCGGCTGGCGACCGATGCGGACTTGTTTGGATGCCACCTCGTGAACAAAGGTTTCAATTTCTCCGCCGAAAATATCGAGGGTGATGAGGTATTCTGAGGCGTGATTGAGAGGCCGTGTTTTATCGTAAAATTTTGACTCGGAGCGGATGCGGTCCAGCTCACCGGAGCTTTTCGCTTTGATGGCCTTGACGATTAAATCCTCGACGGTTCCACTCATGATGGTTTCTGAAGGTGTTTCCCCGTCCTTCCAGTCATAGCGTGGATTTTCCCAGGAAAGGATTTCATAAAAGGCCTTCTCCCCTTGAACAGTTCCCACCTCCGCATAGGCGACAAATCCGGACATCAGCGAGATGATGCCGGTCGATTCCTTGCCAAAAACATCAAAGCGTCCGGTGTGACCGCTCTGGCCATAATGCTGGAGAATCTCAATGAGTGGAAAAGACTGAGTGTCACTCATAATTCAAGCTCCAGTCTGAGTTTTCCGCTTTGCGCTTTGCGCTTTGCATATTCTATCCTTGTTAATCACCGTCAGTTCTTTCTAACTTGGTTAATTAATAGACAAAAAGCGTTGAGACTACAAGAAAAAATTAGTTGGCCATCATTTATATATAAGCAAATTTTATGAATATTTCTATTCCAAATTGAGTTCGGGAACCTCCGGGGAGGAGGGCTTTTCTTCGGAAATCGCTGGAGTGGTGGATTTTACAGATTCCTCTATCGGAGGAGATGGCTCAGATGGAGAACGGGTGGAGGCGATGAATTCCTGGGTGATTTTTTTTATATCCGGGCTGAGGGCCTCGGCCCGGGCGTAGAGGATGGCCGAGGTCTTTTGCAGGACGTTGGGCCATTCCTTGAGAATTTTCTGGCCCAGCGGGGATCGGTAGAAATGCAACATTTCCTTCAGTTCCTCCGGAGTAAAGGTTGAATTATAGAGAGCGACATATTCCGGTTTGAGCTGCTCCCAGTTGATGTGGGGTGACATGAATTCATCGAGCTGGCGCACGAAGGCGCGGATGGATTCGTTATCCTCAGGCTCGATACCGTTGGCCTGGAGGGCCTGAAGTTGGGACTGGATGATTTGCTCTTTAATTTGCTCAACGTTCTGACTGCTTCCAATAATTTCGACAATTTCCCCGGCCGGTTCATCGGTGGAGGTGAGCGCTTCCAACGGTGCGGCGGGAGCCGGTTCCGTGGAAGGTGCGGTTTGGGAAAAGGCATTCCCGACACCCCAAGCCAGGCAGAACACGAGAAGGTAATCAATTTTCATCTTTTTACGTTAACAAATTAAAGCGGTGAAGCCAAGCCGTAGAAAAGGCGGCGCCAAGCCGCCGCATGTTTAGTGAATTCGATTGGGCCATAATCATCCGACCCCTTCTGCCGTTCCTATTGACCGTGAGCGCGGTGTCGCTGCATGTTTCTACAACTCATCTTTCGAGAGACGGCGGGTCAGCGGTTGGTCTCCATGCGTTTGTTCTGCATTGGTCGGTATTCGTGTGACCATTCGCTCAGAGTGCTCACGTTGGCGTTCCCGAGCCGCTTCTGCGATCTTCCTCACATCGAAAGCGTGTTCCGCCGCGATCTCCTCCTTGATGCGCCGGACCTCCATGATGACTGAATCCATGTTCTGTTCAATTGTCGTTTCCATAGGAGTCTCCAATAAATTCTTCTGGAGTGCAGATTACAGGCATTCTGATCTG
>CAYTLD010000165.1:0-4112 GCA_964438585.1 uncultured Blastochloridaceae bacterium
AAGGCTTGGGTCTTCGCTGAGAAGCTTCGCCCCCACAAGTCGGCGCGACAGGCCGCATCCTACCCGGTTCAAGTCAGAGCTTGCGTTTCCCGCACGGCGTCGGCGATGTTGATATCGCCGTTCTGATCAAATAGCGGATCCTCTTCCTTGCGGTTCAATTTCACCGAGACCACGCGTGAAACACCATGCTCCTGCATCGTCACCCCGTAGATGACGTCGGCGGCGCTGATGGTGCGCTTGTTGTGGGTGATGACACAGAACTGGGACTGTTTAACAAAGCGCTGCAAAATGCGGATGAAGCGGTTGATATTGGATTCATCCAGCGGGGCATCCATCTCATCAAGGAAACAGAACGGGCTGGGCTTGACCATGTAGATGGAAAAAAGCAGGGCCACGGCGGTCATAGTTTTTTCTCCTCCAGACAGCAGTGAAATCGACTGAAGCTGTTTCCCCGGTGGCCGGGCCACAATCTCAATCCCGGATTCAAGCGGATCAGAATCATCATCCAGCGCCAGAGAGGCCTTTCCTCCCCCGAAGAGTTCCTGGAACATCTCGGTAAAATTCTTTTGGATACGGGCAAAGGTCTCGGCAAACAATTCACGCGTAGTCACATTGATTCGCCGGATGGCCTCATGGAGGCGGTCGCGGGCGGCGGTCAGATCCTCTTCCTGGTGTTGAAGGAAGCGCTGACGTTCCTCCAGCTCGGTGTATTCCGTAATCGCTTCGACATTGACCGGCCCCATGTTGTCGATCCGTTCGCGCAGCGCATCGACTTCCTCACTGACCTGTTTCCAGTCGGTCTCCGCTCCCTGGAGCAATTCCTCATCCTGGGGTCGGCGGTGCGGCCGGTCAGATTGTATCCAATTCTCCAGGCTCCCTGCCTCCTGCTCGATGACCCCCTCGCAGGGTTCCAGTTCCACCAGTTGCAGATCCTCGCGGGTGCGCGGCAGCGGTTCGCCCGGTGTCCACTGGCTGAGGTGGATCTGGTAGGCACGGTGGATGCGTTCCTCCAGAGCCTCCACTTTCATCCGATGCTGAGCGGTGGCGACTTCTTCTTTCCCGAACTGGCTTTGCACTTCCGAGGCCTTGGCCCGTCCGGCTTTCACTTTGGCTTCAAAATCCGTCACCCGGTTTTCCAACTCCTGGCATTCCATGCTCAGGCGACTGGATTCTCCTTCCAATCGTTGGATGGATTCCTGGCAAGTCCGTTGACCCGTTTCGGCTTCCTCAATGGCTAGGCGGCAGGCTTCCGATTTCTGGCCGTAGGATTCAATATCCTTCTGGCGCTGGCTGCTGACCTGACGCAATTCCTCCAGCCGGTTGCGGATCGATGCCTCTTGCTCGCGGATCGACTTCAGGCGCTGCTGCACCCCGGCCTCGACCACCCGCATATCCCCGACTTCCTGGCGGCAGGTTTCCATGATCTCTTCGCGGCCCTGCAGTTCACGGATGTGAGACTCGATGCGCTGCTGGAGGTCACGCCGGCTTTCCTCCAGAGACTCGATTTCTCCGCGGGTGGAAACGATGGACTGATCTCCTTCCTCCAGTCCGCTGTGCAATTCGGATTTATCCTGCCCTCGCCTTGCCAGCCGGGTTTTCGCATCCTCCAAATCACGCAGCGCCGACTTCAATTCGATGTCCGCGTGGGCGGCGGCCTCCCGTTTGGCTTCATAGTCCTGCCGGGCGGACGCTTTTTTCATGGTCAGCTCGTCGAAGGCGGTGGCGGCGGATTCCGCTGCCGCACGGGCCTCCGCCTCGTTTTTTTGTAAGTCTGCTAGCTTGGCACTGAGGTGGTTAAATTCATGGCGGTGCTGGACCAGCGAACGTCCGGTTCGACGGTAGGTGCCACGTATTTCCCAACCTTCCCGCAACCAAAGCTGACCGTCTTTTCCCACGATGTGGTGATGCGGATACTGCTGGCGCAGTTGACGGGCTTTTTCCGCACTTTCCGCGATCAAATATTGCTTCAGTATCCTCCGGAGCACATGGGCACCACCTTCTTTGAGCGATACCACATTCAACGCCGACTCCGCCGGAATCCGCTCGAAAAATTTCCTTAATCCGGATTCGGGAAGGTCGAGGGCCAGGACCGCACCTTCCGCCTCCCCGAGCCGGGCCGCCGCTTCTTCGGCGATCTCATCGGATTCAAAGATCAAGGCTTCCGCCGCCTTGCCCAGACACACTTCAATGGCGTCCTCATACCCGGCTTCGATTTCCATGAACTCGATCAACGCCCCCCGGTAGCCTTTACCGCTGAATGATTCAGATAATTTGGCACGGCTGGCGCTGTCATCATCACCGGAGAGCATCTGCTTGAGCGCGTCGACACGCACGGCAACGTGGTGACTGGCACTCTGAGCTTCAGCCAAGGCCACCGCCACCTGTGACTTTTTCGCGGCGGCTTCCGTCAGACTTTCCTCCTGCGCCTCCAGGGCGGATTTCGCTGCTTGAAGATCCGCCTCGCATTGATCATACGCCGCGCGGGCCGCCTGCTCAGCCCTCTCCGCCTGCTCGATTCTTTCCTGACATTCCCGGTCTCCTGTCGTCCATCGTTCGAGTTGCGTCTGGAAAGAGGACCGCCGGGCCTCGAATCCGGCCAGTCGGTTACGTGCCTGAAGTAGCAGTTCCTCGGTTTGCCCCAGTTCCTGATCCAGCCGAATGCGTTTCTGGCGGAATTCCTCCACCTGTGCCTTCGCTTCCTCCAGGCGCACGTTCTTTCCCTCCAGTTCGGCGTGAATCGAATCGAATTCCGCCTGAACCCCCTCAAGCTCACTCAGGCTTCCGCTTTCCTGTTCGACCTGAACGGATATTTTTTCCTCCGCCGCCATGACATCACGACGGGCACTTTCCGACATTTCCTCCAGCTCGGTAATGCGCCGCCGGTTGAACTCGATCGCCTGCACGGCCTTTTCCATCCCGGCCTGGGCGGTGGTGCGCTCCTGCTCGACGGCACGATGCCGCTGACGACTTTCCTCCAGCCGCTTCCGCTTTTCCTCCAGAGCCGCTTCATGCCCCTCCATTTCCGACTGAAGTTGATCGAATTCCATCTGCAGGGCCTGGTGGCGGGATTGACTGGATTCCATCTGCTCCCGGAGTTCTTCATACCTCCGGGCCGCCAGGTGGGTGTCGAGCAATTTGAGCCGGTCGAACAATTCCTGGTAGCGTCGCGCTTTGTTGGCCTGACGTTGCAGCGATCCAATCTGACGGTTGACCTCCCGGATAATATCAGAAACCCGGATCAAATTCGACTCGGTTGCGTCGAGCTTCCTCAAGGCCTCCTTCTTCTGCGACTTGAACCGCGTAATTCCCGCCGCCTCCTCGAATACCGCGCGCCGCTCCTCCGGCTTCGAACTCAGGATCATGTCGATTTTCCCCTGCTCCATGATCGAATAAGCTGATCGCCCAATCCCGGTATCCATAAAAAGACGATGAATGTCACGCAGCCGACAGGGTGCTTTATTTATTTCATACTCCCCGTGACCGTCCCGGAAAACCCGTCGGGCAATCCGCACCTCATGATAGTCCATCCCGAGCGCGTCCTCGCACTCGGCAAAGGTCATCGCCACCTCCGCCATCCCGAAGGGACGCCGCGAGTCCGTGCCGGAAAAAATTACATCCTGCATACTCCCGCCCCGCAGTGCCTTGGCCGATTGCTCCCCCAGTACCCAGCGGATCGCATCGAGCACATTGCTTTTCCCACACCCATTCGGGCCAACCACACAGGTCACTCCGCGGTGAAATTCGATTTTAGTAGGATCAGCAAACGACTTGAACCCGACAACCTCCAGTGACTTCAGATACATTCACTCTATATATGACAAAGCGGCAAGCTCTGGCAAGCAAAACACTACAGGTTGTGTGGAAAGTAGTTTCTGTTACTACATTTTGTGTAAAAAAGTGTGGTGCGAATGCTGATGCCTGGACGAAGTCCGGAGTTCTCGCCCTTCCTGTCTCGCCATAGCCTGGAAGGCGACGGCGGAAGGCGATCCCCCCCCGAGATCACTGATAACGGCTTCCGCCTACGCCAAGGCTTCGGCGTGACAGGAAAGCCGTCACTCCAAACCATCTTCAAACAATGCCTTATCTTTATCATTGCGCACGGCTGTTGAGCG
>CAYTLD010000166.1:0-4061 GCA_964438585.1 uncultured Blastochloridaceae bacterium
CTGAAGATAATTCTTCAGATCCGGGCTTGACAAAGATGTGACAGTCTTTTGAATTAGACATAAATCTGGACAAGCATACTAAAACTCTCACTACATACAGACTCAATTATGAAAAACACATTACTTACCTTATTTGCAGCATTCATCTTAGTGGCATCCTCTTATGCGGCCGTTACGGTGACCCAGAACGGGGATGAAACACAGTTTGATAGCATCGCCAACACACTGATTAGCACGGGAACTCAAAGTGACTTCACGTTCGGTGATTCGGCAGCTTCTTCCTTCGCTCAGACCTTTACGGTGGGAAGTAGCGCCCTCGATGTTACCGCATTCAGCCTGATCCATGAAAATGATATCAATCAGTCTGCTGATTTAACCATGCACATTTTCGAGGTATCCGACACCAGCGCAGCGACGATCAGCTTGCCCGGCACCCCTCTTTTGACGGAATCATTCACGGTTCCGGGAGTAACTCCCGACGACGACACCCTGCTCACCCTGACCTTGGATTCCACGCTCACCCTCTCGGCCAATACGGGCTATGCATTTTTTCTGGATGTCTCCGATACATCGGCTTCTGATGAGTGGCGGTGGGTGCGTACCGCTCCTGCGGGAAACACGTATGCCGGTGGAGTGTTCTACGAGGATGGGGATCCCAAGGAATCTGGAGAGCGTGATGGCTCACTTGCTGTTATCGGTACCGTCGTCCCCGAACCCAGCTCCGCCAGCCTGTTGGTGCTCGGAACAGGTCTTGCCTATCTGGCACGGAGGAAGCGCACTCGCCGGTAAACTTGGGTCGGGCTGACGACCACCACATTTAGGATTTTCTCTAATGCCCGGTTTTCGGATCGTCAGTGATCCGAGCCAGTCCATTTTATTTTTACGACCATCTGCCAGTACGGAATGTGCATGCATTTCATGGGTAATACGGACTTAGCTCTTTTCTCTGACATGAGGGACCATGCGGGCAGGGCAGGCATACGGAAAGGCCATACGAATCGTACGAGATAAGCTGGAGTGGTGTCTTCAATGGATTGGTTGCCGCCCTCGGAATAAGGATTGTCAAAAAATTGAGACAGGCTACTTTGTGAACATGCCAATTATTGAATGGAGAGTGGAACGATCTCTTTTATTAGTCCTTGCCCTTATCGGATTATTTTCATTCAGTCCCCCGTCCTACGCTCTCGATCCGGGCGACGTCATGGTGGTCGGCTATGAAACGCGAACCCCGGATAATGTCGCCTTCGTCAACTGGGTCGAAATCGCGGAGGGTGCCTCCCTTTTGCTGGTCGATGCAGACTTTACCGCCAGCGGGGATGGCAGTGGGGAAGGCAGCGGCGGTGGACGTTACTCTAGCTTGCAAACCCTGACCTGGACCAATAACACCGGGAGCCCTGTAGAGCCGGGCACGGTCGTTGTCATCGAGGACGTCGACGATGTTCCTTCCGTCAACACAGGCACCGTTTCCGGTGGTTTCGGACTGACCAAGAACGGAGAACAATTCTTCATTGCTTCCGGAACGTTCACCGATGACGGCACCGGCAACAGCCAATTTTATTTCGAGGGTGACTTAATCTTCGGTGTTGATTATGAGGGCGGGATCGGGTGGGGGGAGAGCGGTGAATCCGACCTGCCCGGAGCGCTTGACCTGCCTTTGGGAAATCTGACCTTCGGGTTCGTCGACGCCGGAGCCTATCAGGGACCGGTGTTCGGAAATTCCGTTGCTGCACTGCAGGCGGCTGTGATGGATCCGGCCAACTGGCAGACCTTTGCCGAAGGAACCCCGCTGCCTGAGCCGGATTTCCTCATTGGCGGGGAAATTGACACCCCGGACCAGTTTGGAGAAGTCAGCACGGGCCTGCTTTTCCATGCCAAGCGCATGAACGGCGGCCAGCCCATCATCGACAAATCCTGGATGACTTCGGCCGGTGCGACCTCCGACCAGTCCCGCAATATCAACGGCCCCTCCTGTATTCGCATTCCGGACTGGGTGGCCACCGAAGACCGGGCCGACCCCACTGCTCAGTATTACCTGTATTTCGCCCACCATCAGGGCGAGTTCATTCGCATGGCCTGGGCCGCCAGTATCGAAGGGCCCTGGACCGCGTTTAAGCTCAGCAATACTCTGCCCCTCCAGGACAGGGGCGTATTGAGCCTGGGAACGGATGATATCATTCCACTGGACAACAATCTGAAAATTGATCGTCACATCGCATCTCCCGAGGTGCTGGCCGATGACGCGAACCAGCGCTTCATCATGTATTTTCACGGCCCGTCAGAATATAACAACAGTAACATTGGCCAGAAGACCTTCGTCGCGACCTCTTCGGACGGGTTGAATTTTAATCTCCCTTCCGAGGGTGGCCAGACCGGGCACGGACCCGTCTCCGTCGTGCTGGGCAATTCCTATTTCCGGCTCTTCGAGCAGGACGCGGAGCTCTACGCCTTCTCTAATACCGGCGGCATCTGGAAGGCCCCCAGCCTCGCCAATCCCTGGACGGCGCCCGGCGGATTCGACTTCAGATCGGCCCTCTGGAGCAATGGTCCGAACCCGCTCCGCGGCCAGCGCCTGGCACGTGGGTGGCCGGAGCTGCGCCCGCGCCACTTCGCCGTGCTGCAGCGCGAAAACATCGTCTATTCCTTCCTGACCTACAAGGTCGGCCGCCCTGAGCGTGTGGTGGCCGCTACATTCGATTTCGATAAGCAGCCGACTGACTTCGCCGCCTGGGATCCGACCTTCCCGCAGCAGGAAATCCTCCGGGCCGAGAAGGACTGGGAGGGCGCACTCTTCCCACCGCTGGCATCGGATAGCGGGAGCAAGGATGACGGCGTGAACCAGCTCCGCGATCCCGCCATTCTGGATGACGAGGACGGTAAGATTTACATGTTCTACTCCGGCCAGGGCGAAGATGCCATCGGCCTGGCCCGGCTGGTGACCTCTCCTCAGGTCAACGGCACTGCGGAGTTCACCCGTGACCAGGGGGCCACCTTCACCATTTCCCATGAAGCGGATGTGACCCTGACCCATTTGAAGATTGCTCACAGCAGTGCCGTGGAGGTCGACCATGATGCCGAGGCGGGCACCAATCCCTTTACCTACACCGGCTCCGGATCTTACACGATCAACCAGACCCAGACCGTGGGTGCCGGCTCCCGGGCCTTCCAACTCGCCCACGTCAGTAGCGGGGATAGCGAAGCTCTCGAATTCCCCGACAAATACTACGCCCGCCCCGGCGCGGTGCTGTCCTACCAGAGCTGGTTGCGCTCCGCTACCAGCGGACAGGTGGCCGCGGTTCAGGTCTCCTTCGACGACGGCGGGACCTGGCAGACCCTCAAGATCCAAACCGGAGGTGGGACGCCCGCCAGTGGTTTCGAATGGGTTTCCCTGGATCTGGATGGCCTCGTCGGACGGTGCTTCCACCTCCGGTTCCTCTACGATCATGATATTCATCGCAATACCAGTTTCACCTCCGGCAGCGGTTCCAGTCAGGGGTGGTTCATCGACAGCGTCGCCGCTTTCGGCCTGGAATCGGTTCAGGAACTGGCCGAGCAATCCCAGACCGGAGCCACCTTTACCTACAGTGATTTCAGCTCCGTGATTGCCTCCTACTTCGACGATGGTTCCGGTGCCGGAGACCGCTTCCTCCTTTCCGTGAACGGGGACTGCAACGGAGAGACCATTCCCTACGGCAAACCCTTCGTCATCCGGATCGATACCGCCTTCGAGGAGTTTCAAGACCAGCATTTCACCGAGTCGGAACTTCAGGATGATCAGATCAGCGGAAAGATGGCAGACCCCGATGGCGACGGGATCGACAACAAGCACGAACACCTCTTCGGCACGCACCCGCGCCAGCCCAATGGAAGTGTCGAAAGCCTCACACTCGATACCATCGATAACGAGGTCCATCCCGGCATCGAATTCCCCTGGAATCCGGACGCCTTCTACACCTACGAGCTGCAGATGACCACCAATCTCAACAGTAATTTCAGCACCGTGAACGCATTCGAATCCGTTTTTCCCAACGGAAACCTGGAAACCGTACGACTCGAATCGATGT
>CAYTLD010000167.1:0-4002 GCA_964438585.1 uncultured Blastochloridaceae bacterium
CTCAGCCAGCCTGCGATCAAGGCCAGTCCCCCGATCGGGGTGACCGCCCCCAGCCAGGTCATTCCGGTCAGGCAGAGGAGGTAGAGGGTGCCGGAAAAAATAACCATACCGCCAAAGAAGATCCAGAAACTCCACCCGCCACGCTTGACCGTATCCCCTCCCCCTGGTTCCTTTTGCTTTTGGGCCAGGAACAGAAGAACCACACTGTGCACAAGGTGGTAGAGCACGGCGGTGTCCCAGGTGTCGATGCGCCCGGATTGGAGCAGCATTTCTTCAAGACCATGCGCGCCGAACGCGCCCAGACCAACAGCCACTGCTCCCGATACTGCCGCCAGGAAAGTCTGCGTGTTTTTCATGGAAAAAGTTGGTCTGACGAAGCAGCCAGCCACTCAGCCCTTAAGCAGTTCCTTGGTGATCATGAGCCATTCGGCATCCAGGTCATCCTGGTAGCCGAGTTTCCCGGCGCGTGAGTACCAGTAGGCGGCATTTTGTTCATCTCCTTCACGACGGTGGAGATAAGCATGAACCAGATCGCCATCCTTTCCTCCGGCCCGCTGCGCCAGTTCATGAGCCTTGTGCCAGTCGCCATTGTGTTCCCACCAGAGAGCCTGAAGCGCGAGCGAAATCCCCTCCGGAGGAGCCTCCTCTTTCAACGAGTATTTGAAATCATTTATATTCATGGTGTGGCTTTAATCACTCAGCAGATCCTGTAAATCGTCCCAGCTCAAATGACGCATCATGCTTTCTTCGCTGATCAAGGTATAATTAGCTAGCTCTTTTTTCTTTTTCTGCAATTCGACAATTTTTTCTTCGACTGTTCCGCGGGCGATGAGTTTGTAGGAATTGACCACCCGGGTCTGCCCGATCCGGTGGGCACGGGCGGTGGCCTGGTCTTCGACAGCGGGATTCCACCAGGGGTCAAAGTGCACGACGGTGTCGGCTCCGGTCAGGTTGAGCCCGGTACCCCCTGCTTTGAGGCTGATAAGAAAGACGGGGATGTCATCATTCTCCTGAAAACGCTTCACCTCGCCCTTCCGGTCGATGGTGCTGCCATCGAGGTAGCAGTATTTGAAATTTTTCTCATTGAGGGCAGCGGCGACGAGCTTGAGCATGGAGACGAACTGGGAATAGACCAGGACCCGGTGCTCTCCGTCGATGGCCTGATCGAGGAGTTCCATAAAGTGGTTGAGCTTGGTGGATGGTTCCTTCCAGTCTTTCACTTCGCTGGTGGGGAGGAGATCGAGGTGGCAGCAGACCTGGCGCAGACGCATGAGCATGTTGAGGACCGCCATCCGGCGTTTTTCCATGCCATTTTTACCCGCGTGATCGAAGACCATCCGACGCCCTTGATTCAACAGTTCCTGATAGACCGCCTTTTGCTCTCTGGTCAGATCGCAGAAGGAAATTTGCTCCAGCTTGTCGGGGAGATCCTTGACGACCTCCGCCTTAGTGCGCCGGAGAATAAACGGGCGGACACGTTGCTTGAGGCGGCGGCGGGTCCAGGGTGCACGGTCTTTGCTCAGAGGAATTTCATAGCGTGTCTTAAAGTCCTTGGCGTTGCCGAGGTAGCCGGGCATGAGGAAGTCAAAGATCGACCAGAGATCGAGCAGGGAATTTTCAATCGGCGTTCCGGTCAGCACCAACCGGTTGTCTGACTGCAAGGCCTTGACGGATTTAGCATTCTGACTGGCCCGGTTCTTGATGAACTGGGCCTCATCAAGGATAACGTAGTCGAACGTTTTTTCCTGATAGTGCTCAAGATCGCGGCGCAGGAGGGCATAGGAGGTTACGACGATGTGGTAGTCATCCATCCGGGAGAGATATTTTTTCCGTCCTGGTCCCTGCAGAGCCAGGACCCTGAGATCCGGAGTGAACCGCTCCGCCTCATCCCGCCAATTCATGACCAGGGAGGTCGGGCAGATGATGAGTGTGGGCTGGCTGCTTAATTTACAGTTCTGCCGGTATTCGAGGTAGGCCAGCGTCTGAATGGTTTTTCCCAACCCCATTTCATCGGCCAGGATTCCGTGCAGTTCATTTCCGCTCAGGTAGTGCAACCAACTGGTTCCCGTTTTCTGGTAGGGGCGCAGGCAGGACTCCATCTTCCCGGATAGCTGGATGGTCTCGAATTGATTAAGTCGGCTGGGTGGCTGCCAACTGGAGCGTTGATCGAACTTCCAGTTGTTCTTGGCAAGTGCCTGGCCGAGGTAGCCGGAGTAACGGCGGTGGATTTGGATATGATCCTGAGTTTGTTTGACCTGGCAGTCTTTCAGGAGTTCGTGAAATTCGTCCACGGCCCTTCCGGGCAGCAGGGCGATGCGCCCGTTTTGCATCCGCTGGTGATTGTGCCCTTTGCGCAGGAGTGCGTGCACTTCACCATGGCTCAGCCGGCTGTTACCGTTTTCCTCCCGGAAATCGATCCCCATAGAAAGCCAGTTCTGGCCGCCACCGTTTTCATGAACGGTAATCTCGGGTTCGATCAGGTCACAGGTATCCATCAGCTTGGACATTCTCGGACTGTAGTTGACATTCCAGATGCGCTTCCAGTAGGGCAGTGTGTTGGCGAGAAAATATCCGACCCGGCTTTCCGGTGAGAGGGTGTATTGTTCGGGCAGGCGTTTACCGGGTTGAAAGCCCGCTTCCAGTATCCGGCGGCGGACTTTATTTTCCGCCGCCCGGTCCCGGATCAAATAGCGCCGGGGGTGTTCGTCATCCGGCTTCCATTGCTCGACTTCCACCACTTCAATCTGCTCAGCACCCTGGATGGGATAGACATCGTTTCCGTAGCGGGCCACCGCTTTGCAACTGATTCCTGAGAGCATCCCGTCCAGACTGATGTCAATTTCCGGCTGGATGCGGATAAATTCCAGTTCCGCGCACTCCGGCGCCAGCTCCACCCGGGCCTGGCGCTCGAGGTAGCTCATTTCATGCTGGAAAAAATGGGCAATCTGCTCACGTGGGATGACACGTTCTTTTCCCCGGAGACCGAGGTAACTTAAGGGCAGTCCGTTCAACTCTTCGAGGCGATCCTCCTGAAGCCACCATTGCCCGGTCTTGCATTGCAGCACGTCGCCCGCCCCATTGGCGGCATCCTCCATGCGCAGAACAAGACTGCCGTCCCCCGCTACGTTCACCTTCAGGGTGGACCGCTCATCACTGTGGCAGATATCCATCCGCTTCTGCTTACCGATATACACGTTCCGATGACCTACCAGGGCCTGCAACATATCTCCCGCATTCTTGGCCGGGATCCGCCAGACATCGGCAATCCCGCCCTCGATCCGGGACGTCATAAAATCGAGAAAACACTCATCTGTTTCTGAAACCGCGTAGGGATCATGACCTCCATTGAAAAAGCGGGAGACCGGTCGCAGCTCACCTCCATCGACCGCCGCCTGAACGGTCACTTGTATCTGACCGCTCCGCCATGACTGGTCGAGCTTTGGCGGCAGGATAACTGTCAATTCCAGCAACGATGTCTGATCCACCGATTCCGAGATGGGAAGGTATCTCAACTGCCGGTTGGCGTCCGTCTCCCGTGATCGACTTGCATCCGTGCCGTTTGATCCGGACGTGCCATTGAGAACGGGGGACTCATCCGGCACTGCCTTGGCACTCAGATAGGCCAGGCCCAGCGCGACGACATGCGGGCAAATCGTCCCATACTCGCGCGCCTGACGACAAGAGCAGAGGTTCTCTACTTCCGAGAGGCGCGATCCGATATGCAAACGAGCCTGGACATGCGAGGTTCCAGTCCGAACCTTGCCGTAAATAACCGGGGGATCCAAGGTCACCTCCTCTACCCGGCCCGCTTCCAGAAGCGACTCCGCTTCTTTCATCGTCCGCCATCCGCCTATCTCGAGAAGAAAGGCACGTGTGATTTCCAACTGCGGCTTCACATCAGGCATCTAGAGGCCAAATAGTACCCAACCACACCGACAGGGCAAGTGATACCGCCCCTTTTTGGGTTACATTCCCGTGAAGGATGTGAATAAGTTTCCGGCA
>CAYTLD010000168.1:0-3945 GCA_964438585.1 uncultured Blastochloridaceae bacterium
CCACGGTAGTTTACATCATCCGGTCCGCGTCACGTCAGTGACGCAACAGCCCGCTTACTTCTACCGGCTTGTATGATGATCCCTCCCAATTTCATCTGCGTCGCCTTGGATCCAACCTCGTAACATCCTGCGAGTTGCGTCGCGATGCGACGCGGTTCTTTTTTTTCCTCTCTTTCCGTGGATTAAAATCCACGGCTACCTTGGATGGTCCCTACGGGACCTCTTGCCTTTGCCTCAGGCATTGGAAGAATGTGTATAAGGATAAGGGCAACGCCCTGGGGAAACGTGGCAACCCCGATGACCAGCCCTGAAGGGGCGGCCTAATTTTCCCGCGATTAGCAACGTTCAACATTCAAATAATTGCAGGTGGGGCACCAAGCACGCCGAACTGGTTCCCGCATTGGTCGAAAAAAAGGTTCGCTATTTGGAAAATTTTCCGGCTTAATGACATAACTGGCAGAGTGCCGGTACAAAATATAACATTAACAGATAGGAATAAGACAGTGCCCGAAGGAGTAATTAAATGGTTCAGTAGCGAGAAAGGATATGGATTTATCCAGCAAGACGACGGAGGAAAAGACCTCTTTGTCCATCACTCGCAGACAGATGGATACGACATGCAAGAAGGAGACAAGGTGACATTCGAGGTGGCTGATGGCCCCAAGGGTCCCTGCGCCAATAATGTAAAAAGGAGCTAATCGCCGATCACATTATTTTCACACATTAACCAGGAACCAGGCCATTGAACCGCTCCCGAGAGAATACGGGACAAGGGCACTGAGTTCTTCAGCGAGAGGCAATAGGAAATTTTCTATTGCCTCTTCTGTTTATTGGTTTTCAGCAGCCATTTCCGCCATCGCAGCAACTGGAGGCGTCGGAGGTCAACCGGTAATCCTGTCCTTTGGTTTCTCTCGGATGGCGTCGGGCGGTGGGAGCGCAATCGAACGGGCGCGCCTCCTCCGGAGGGACATTTCGGATGGGTTCGATAAATTCAAAATATTCCCGATAGGGGGCATTCCCGTAGAGTTGAAAAGTTTTATCGCAGACCGCATAACGCACGCCGCGCTCCATCCGGTGGCCGTCGTCATCGAGGACCTCCTTAAAGGGACCGCGGTAAATGACGGCTTGATTGCGTTCGAGGCATTTTCCCTGCTTGCCTTTGAAGGCTTCGATGGTGACGGAGCGGAACTCGATACCCTGAACGGTCTGCCAGGGCTTCCGATCGCGTTTCAGGATTTGGATGCCGTAAAAACCGGCCTCGGCAAAGGCCTGGATAAATCCCTCCTCGGTGTAGGCGCCGGAAATGCAGCCGCTCCAGAGATCGGGATCATTCTGCATGTCCTCGGGGATGTCCTCATCACTGACGATATCGGAAATCACAGCCCGTCCGCCCTTGCGCAGGACCCTAAAGAGTTCGGCGAATAACCGGCGCTTGGCCCCGGTCTCGACGAGGTTGAGGACACAATTGGAAACGACCACATCCACACTGTCGTCCGCCACCAGAGGTGCTTTGACCCTCAGGTCGGCAGCCAGTTCCTCCAGGGCCAGATAGCGGTCGGCATTGTCAACGGGCTGGGACTGGAGTTCTTTTTCGAGGAGATCGAGATCGAGGGCCAGATCCTGGATGCGGCCCTTGCGGAATTCGACATTGCTGAATCCGAGCTTTTCCGCCACCAGAGGGGCATTGCGCCGGGCTACTTCCAGCATGTCATCGGTCATATCAACCCCGATGACCCGGCCCTCAGGCCCGACGACCTGGGACGCGATGAAGCAAATTTTCCCGGTTCCGCTCCCGAGATCCAGCACCGTTTCGCCGGGATGGAGGTAGGCGCTGGGATCTCCGCAGCCATAATCTTTCTCGATCACTTCCGGCGGGATGATTTTCAGGTATTCGGTATTGTATTCAACCGGGCAGCAGAGGCTGGCCTCCTGGGTGCGCGCGGCGGATTGGTAACGTTCTTTAACGGATGATTCGTGGGACATAAGTTTCTTCTTCTAATTGGGTTAATAGTATTGGCTCAAATCGGTGTCCGGCGTGTGTCCGGCCAGCAGGTAATGGTAGCCTTCTTCAGCCCAGCTTAAGGTCGGCACATTGTTGACCCGGGCCATAATCTTGTCTGAGAGGGAAGGCCCGTCAATCAGGCTTTCCGTCACTTCATTGACAAAGAGGTGGACGATCTGCCCGGCTTTATTGCGGAAGCAGAAAAGCGACACCTTCCGGTCCTGCCAGGAGACGATTTTACAGCCCATGGCAGCATCATCGGTGATGGAGGTGGGCAGTGCTTTTGGGATCGGAGCAGACTTCAGAGCCAGAAAATCGGCCAATTCCTCCAGACGTGAGGACCGGACATCGAAATCAATCCCGGCGCCAATGACTTCCACCATCGATTCCCGGTAATCCACGAGAGCAAATTCACCCGCATCCCGATCCACACTTCCGGTGAAATACCCGAGGCCGAAGGTGAGAACAAGTGAAGCCGCGATGGCCAACGGTGCCCATACTGACCGGGTGGATCCGGGTTTTTGGCCGACCCGGTGACCGGCCAGAATGTGGCGCTTCAGATCTAGCGGCGTCGGCACCTGATCCAGGCAGGCGCAGATGGCCTGGTCAAAGGAGCGCTCGGCATCGAACCATTTTCTCAGTTCGGGATCACGCTCCACCTGGGCCAGTGCTTCGGCTAAGGCAGGCTCGCCGGCATCCTGTCCATGGGGGCGACACGCTGCCAGAATTACTTTTGCTTCATCATTATCCATTTCCCACCTCATTTTTTCTATTTCTCTCCTGTTCATTCTCGAAATCGTGTTCAAACGCGACGATTTTCCGTTTAACCCGGTGCGCTCGCGTGACCAGTTGCTTTTTCAACTGCTCCTTGCCCCGCGAAAGGCGGGACATGACAGTGCCGATGGGAACCCCCAGTAATTCGGCGATCTCCTTGTAGGAAAGTTGTTCGAGATAAAAAAGCGTCAACGGAGCCCGATACATTTCATCTACCTCCTGAAGCGCCTCCATGACAGCGCCGCCGTCCAGTCCATTGATCACCTCGGGCTCTATAGCCGGAAGCTCGTGGGCCACCTCCTCGACCTCATAATGAGGAAAGCGCTGACCACGACGGCGGGAGCTGAGAAATTCACGGTGCAACGTAGTAAAGAGCCAGGTCTTCACCTTGCTCTTGTCGCGCAACTGGTTTCCCTTCGTCGCCCATTTATAAAAGGTCTGCTGGGTCAAGTCCGCCGCATCCGCCTCGCGACGTGAGAGGCTTAAGGCAAACCGATAAAGCGGCTGGTAGTAGCTTTCTACCAGCCCGTCAAATTCCAATTCCATGAAGTTAGGAGCACCTTCTGACATCTTTATTCCCGCTATTCTGCAATCGTGCAGGCCACGAACACCAAATCAATCCAAACCCCACGGTTTACGCATCAAAATCTGAAGGGCGTAGCCTTGCGCGGAGACGGGCCCCAGCCTCTCAGGTCTCAGCCCTCAGTTCCCCGGGCTGCCCCTGGCTGTGGACCGCCTAGGGCGAAAGTAAGAACTATGGTCAAAATCTGTCAATATCGTCACCTGACCCCTTTCCCGTGCACAATATCAAGCGAATGCTCCCTGCCGGGTCTGGTGAATCATTTCCCAGATAACATCTCGCTCGCCATTCTCGATTAGGGTCCACGGTTTGCGGCCACCGAAGCCTGAATTCGGCGTTTGAAGCCATGTCGGGAGATCATTGGCTGGTATGATTTCCAGCAATGCCTTCACCAGACGCAAGGCCTCATTCACTTGTGGTCGAATAGGCGGAGGAAGCTGTTTGTGTTTCTCGTATGTCGCGAGCGTGCGCTCCGAACAATTCGCGAGACGAGCAAACGTTCCGCGATTCAATCCCACCGAACGGCGCCATGAGTAGAGGGCGGTTCCGCTTTTTTGGGCGTGCTGCCATGTCGCAGGGCTTTTTCTTA
>CAYTLD010000169.1:0-3905 GCA_964438585.1 uncultured Blastochloridaceae bacterium
CGAAACAAATGTAGATATTAGAAAAATTTCTGGCACAAATGCATCCCAATATGAGTACAAAGAAAAAAACAGCGTCTGCAAAGAAGCAAGCCACCGTGCGTATTCGTCCAGCGACGCTCAATGATGTTCCCGAATTGGTTGAACTCAACCGGGTGGCTTACCCGCAGATGGCGGAGGACAATATCGTCTGGGCCAAGGGCCATCTCATTTCGCACCTCGAAATTTTTCCTGAAGGCCAGTTGGTCGCAGAGGAGAATGGCAAGTTGCTCGGCGCCGCCGCTTCTCTGATTGTTGACCTGGGGAAAGATCCCCTCCGGCCTCACACCTGGGCGGGTATAACTGATGGAGGTTACTTTACCAACCACGACTGGAGTGGGGACACACTTTACGGAGCCGATGTTTGTGCGCACCCCGACGCGCGGGGCAAAGGCATCGGCGCCGCCCTTTACGAAGGCCGCCGCGAACTCTGTCGCCGCTACAACCTGCGCCGCATTCTTGCCGGGGGGCGCCTTTGGAACTACATCGATTACGCCGCTGAGATGTCGCCGGAGGAATACGTCGAGAAAGTCAAAGATGGCACCTATCAGGATCTGGTTTTAAGCTTTCAACTCCGCGAGGGGTTCGAAATCCGCTCGGTCATGAAAAATTACCTCCGCGACCCACGGAGCAAGAACCACGCCTCGCTCATCGAATGGATCAACCCGGACTTCAAGCCCAGAAAACGCGGCCGCAGAAAGGCACGCATTGCCTGTGTCCAGTATGGAATGCGGAAGGTCAAATCCTTCAAGGACTTCGCCGGGCAGGTTCGGTATTTTGTCGATGTAGCGGCCGACTACGGGTCAGACTTCGTGCTCCTGCCGGAATTATTCACGGTTCAGTTACTTTCCCAGACCGACACACTTTCGCCCATCGAGGGCATGCGGAAGCTGGCCGAATACGCCCCGAAGGTGCGCAAGTTGCTCTCCAAGCTGGCCGTGCAGTATGATATCACGCTGATCGGTGGCAGCCACCCCGCCTACCGGAAACAAAAGCTCTACAACATCTGCTACATCTGCATGCCGGATGGTACGGTGGTGGAACAACCCAAACTCCATATCACTCCCAACGAAAAGAAATGGTGGGGAATCGAAGGTGGAAGTGATCTGCGTATCGTCGAAACACCGGTCGCTAAAATTGGGGTGCTCATTTGTTATGACTGCGAATTTCCCGAAGCCTGCCGGCACCTCGCCGATCAGGGCATGGAAATTTTATTCGTTCCCTTTTGCACCGACATCCGGCAGGGCTACCTGCGTGTCCGCCACTGTTCCCAGGCCCGGGCCATTGAAAACCAGATCTACGTCGCCTTGGCCGGAAACGTCGGCAACCTGCCCGATGTTCAGAACATGGATATCCAATACGGCCAGGCGGCGGTCTTGAGTCCCTGCGACTTTGAATTTGCCCGTGACGGCGTCGCCGCCGAAGCCGAGCCGAATGAGGAGACCCTCCTCATCTGCGATGTCGATCTCGACGAGCTGCTGGCGGCACGCAACACAGGCACTGTCACCCCGCGCCGGGACCGCCGCCCCGACCTCTTCGAATTCACCAGCAAGATTCCCGGCATCGTCAAAGAACAGGACGAGTCCGCCCTCCCGCTCGGCGATCAACCCGACGGGCGGGATGAAGAATAATCAATCGTTCCGATCAATGTATTAATTATAAATCATTCTACTAGCTACAAGGATGGTATGGCGACTATTCCAAGCTCCCTTAATCCTACAATTCAATAGGAGTTGCTAAATAAAATAAGAGTTGCCAAGGATTTTACGTAATTTACTATATTAAGTGGTGGAATATCGTCGTCAGTTCATTGAACGCGCGCTGTGGACGTCCGGGGCACTGCTGGCCAGTGACTGGATGACGGGTGCGGTCTGCGCGGAGACGATTCGGGTTAAAAAAGGCGATACCCTCTACGCTCTGGCCAAGCGGCACGGCACCAGCGTGAGTGCACTGAAAAGTGCCAACGGTTTAAATAGTGACATGCTGGAGGTGGGGCAGAAGCTGGCACTGCCTAAGGTTTTGGCGGGAGGTATGAACACCTATCGTGTTGAGCGCGGGGATACGCTGGCTAAGATCGCGAATCAGGAGGGTAGTTCGGTGGGCGCGATTCGATCTGCGAACGGTCTGCGAGGTGATATGATTTATCCGGGGCAGCGGCTGAAGGTTCCGGTGGGAGTGGCTCAGGCATCGGAGAGCAAGGAGCTGGCCAAGAAAAAAATCTTTGTCGGCCCGGCCCGACGCCAGATCGATATCAGCCGACTCCAGGAGCGCCGGTGGAAGCACGTCATCATGCACCACAGTGGAACCCCGACGGGTAATGGAAAAATTTTCGACTACTACCACCGTAAGATCAGGCGCATGGAAAACGGCCTGGCTTATCACTTTGTCATTGGCAATGGTTCGGACTCCGGGGACGGAGAGATTGAGGTGGCGGAGCGGTGGCGGAAGCAGCTGCAAGGAGGGCATGTCCGGAGCGAGGCCTATAACGACGTTTCGATCGGCATCTGCCTGGTGGGAAATTTTCAGCGTTCCCGTCCGACCCGGAAGCAGGTCGCCTCCGCGATCGAACTGGTGGACCATCTGAAAAACGACCTACTCAGTGGCCGCCCAGATCTCCTCCTGCACCGTGATATTCAAAAGACCGTGTGTCCCGGAAAACATTTCCCCGCCGAGGGGATGCATCGGATCTTCGGTTAAACCGGTCGATACACGTCCAGCATGTCATTAAAATGTGACATATTCTCCATCTTTTCGTAACGACAATGTGGATAACTTGTGAATAACTTAACCAGCACCACAAGATATGGCACATTACAAAACAGCATGGATATCGGATGTTCACCTGGGAACGCGCGGTTCACAAGCCTATGCGGTTCTGGAATTTCTCAAACTTAATACGTTTGATAAGTTATATCTGGTGGGGGACATCATCGACATCTGGGCACTGAAGCGGGGGCTCTACTGGCCGCAGTCGCACAATGATGTCATTCAAAAGCTGCTACGTGCTGCTCGCAAAGGGTGTGAAATTATTTACCTGCCGGGAAATCACGACGAATTTCTCGATGGGTTCACCGGGCAGTTTGGCAACATCACCTTCAAAGATCACGACATCCACACCACCGCCCGAGGGGAGCGGATCCTGATTTTCCACGGGCATCAGCTCGATGCCGTGGTGCAGAACATGGGCTGGCTGGCCCATGTGGGGGATTACGGATATAAACTTCTTCTGGAACTGAATCACTTTAATAACTGGCTGCGGCACCGACTGAAAATAAAGCCCTGGTCGCTCAGTGCTTACGTGAAAAACGAGGTTAAAAACGTAGTCAGTTTCATCGGTAAATTCGAGAATGAGATAGTCCATTACGCCAAAGCGCATGATGCCTCGTCGGTTTTATGTGGCCATATTCATCATGCCGCTATTCACGACATCGATGGCGTGACCTATTACAATACCGGGGACTGGGTGGAGAGTTGCACCGCGATGGTGGAACATGAAGATGGGCAAATCGAACTGCTCACCGGCCTCAACCCCATGCACAACTCTGCAGAACAATACCTGAGCGATGAGATGCCAGAACCTGAAGATGAAGATATCCCCGCCCGGCTCATTCCCGTGCAGATGTTGCGTTAAAGCGTTTTGTATTCTACCTGTCGCATGCACGGAAGAAAAGGTGGGGCGCAGTCTCCAGACAAGCCGCTTACCATCGCCCCACCCACTGATCCTTCTTTAAGCGCGTCACATTGATTACAACATGCTCTAGAATTCGGCTGCGCCTGAGTGATTTGTAATTTCATTATTCTTTGCCCGAATGTAGCAGAGACGGCCAGTCGCGCCGAAGCTAAGCGAAGGCGGACGCTCTGCCCTCCAC
>CAYTLD010000170.1:0-3904 GCA_964438585.1 uncultured Blastochloridaceae bacterium
ACCTGGGCGCATTCCGCCACCTCCCGGACAAAGTGCATGTCCCCATCTTCTGACAAGCAGGCCATTGCCTTGACCGCATAACCAACACCCTGAGAAAGTGCTAACATGCTGCGAATTTCTCATAATCGACACGTATGTCAACTAAATAATCGATAATGTTGTCTATTATGCTGAGAAAAAATAGCTTTTCCCTATTTCCTCTTAAATCCGATCTGCTTTTCCAGCTCGGGGCTGGGCTCGTATCCGGCCTTGAGGGCCTTGGTGTAGTATTCCTTCGCCAGGGAGTAATCCGGGGAGGGGCGGTAGGCATAGACGGTGGCGAGGTTGTAGTAGCCATCACTGAAATCCGGATCGAGTTCGATGGCGCGCTTGTATTCGGCCTCGGCGGCGCGCCACCAGCCTTTTTTCGAGGAAACGATGCCCATGTAGTTGCGGGTGCGGGCGTCGCCGGGATCGAGGGAGATGGATTGATTGAGTGCCTTGACGGCCAGGTCCAGTTGACCCATCTGGTAGTAACAAATGCCCAGGGTTGAGTAGCAGAAGGCATCCTTGGGCGCATTCTTCAAGGCTACCTCCAGCCGCCGGGCGGCGGAGCCGAATTCGCCCTGCCGGAATTCGACGACGGCGAGGTTCGAGAGGGCGAAGAGCGATTCCGGGTAGGCTTTAAGAATTTTCCTGTAGATGGCGGCGGCTTCCTCCATCCGGCCCACGCTGACCAGACGGTTGGCCTCGAGTGCCTCTTCTTTAAAGGTGTGCGGGACGACGGCCCGGGTATTATAGTGTTTCTCAAGTTTATCCTGACTAATGACCGGGTTCTTTATCAAGGGGGCGTCCTCAGCAGGAGGCGGTGCCGAATCTTCGATTCCCTCCCCAGGCTGGATGCTAAGACGCTGGGCATGAGTCATAGTTCCCTCCGCCCCCAGCCATGCCAAGGCCAGGAAAAAAATCCAGAGGCGTGTCTGCTGCGAAAAACTCATCGGTTGGATCATATCGATGAAATGAATCCGTGCAACCCGACAACTGGGAGTTGATTAAATCACGGTCATGTCGCAAGATCACTGCTGTGACGGATGAGCCCGGCAAACAGGAAACCAATAGTGGTGCGCAGATTCTGGCCATCGGGGCCTGCGTGGTCGTTCTGGTCGCCGGCCTGAAGCTGGCCTCCTCGATTCTGGTTCCATTTTTCCTAGCCACCTTTCTATCCATCCTGAGTTTTCCGGTTCTTTTCTATCTCAGAAAAAAAGGGGTTCCGAATTGGATTGCGGTAATTTTTTCCATGCTGTTGAACCTGGCCGTTGTCGGTGTCATTATCCTTCTGACCATTCAATCCTTTTCGTCCTTCCAAGAACAGGAGCCCGCCTACCGGGAACGCTTCATCAGCCTGAAGACCGACACTGTAAACTGGCTGGAGGAAAACAATGTTCCGGTCAGTGATTACCTCTCCATCGAGTCGATCGATCCAAATGCCGCCCTGGGCCTGGTCCAGGAAACCTTCGGTCAAATTGTCAACGTTCTCTCTAAAGGCTTCCTCGTCCTTCTGATCATGATTTTCATTCTCTTCGAGGCACCGACCTTTCCGGATAAGATGCGTTATATCCTCGGGCAGACGCTCAGCCTCGATGCCGACCCCGGACGTTTCTATAAAATCACTAATGAAGTGGTCAAATATCTGGTCATCAAAACCATCATCAGCCTCATGACCGGACTGTGTATTGGAATCTGCGTATCGCTGGTCGGTCTCGATTTTCCCATCCTCTGGGGGCTGGTGGCCTTTGCCCTCAACTACATCCCGACCATCGGCTCCATCCTTGCGGCGGTGCCCGCCCTTCTGCTAGCTCTGGTTCAACCCAGTCTTGAACTGGGATCAGTGCTGGTGCTGGCCATTATTTACGTGGCCACCAATGTGGTCTTCGGAAATTTCATCGAGCCCATGATGATGGGCCGTAAGCTGGGCCTCTCGACCCTTGTCATCATCCTTTCCCTAGTCTTCTGGGGCTGGGTCTGGGGACCGATCGGGATGTTGCTCTCCGTCCCTCTGACCATGGTCCTGAAAATCGCTCTCGAAAATACCCCGGACATGCGCTGGATCGCCGTCCTCCTCGCCCAATGGCCCATGGACGCCAAGACAATCGAAGTCATGGAAAACGCCAACGGCGAGACGCCTGCGTGACACCCTATAATTTAATCAGTGGGGTCACTCATTGGGTCAATATCAATAATCTTAGACTAAAGGGTGACCCCAGACAGGAAGAAAGGAAGAAGGTATTATACATCGCAAAAGCCACTGAGTTCAGCCCAAGTTGATTTAATTGCCTTATCCTGCGATTGAAACTGCCGCGCGCAGCGAAGAGGAGTTGGGGCGCAGTCTCTACCTGTCCGCCGTAGCCTTGGCGGAGGAGGAGTCAAACCATACACCATCAGTGACTTGGGGTATGGAAACGTTTTTGCGCTGCCCTCGGGAACAATTCCGGCTTCGAAGGCTGGTTACGTTGCCCGAATAGCGGCGGCGATGGTTTCTTTGTTAAAGAGGCTTTTCTCCTCGGGCCTTTCCAGAAAGGGTTGCACATCCCGGAGGAGATCTTCTACCGATAGCGTATCCAGGCGATCAAGAAGAAGCTGTCGCCATTCGCCCGTCGGCAGCACGTCATTCCCCTGGGTTTGATTCAAGGCGTTGCGCAGGAGGGGGAGATTCGGCTCCACGGGCGGTCTCCTTGCCCGATACCACAACAAATCGTACCAGTCCCGGCCCTTCGGGTAGGGGCGGGTGATCAGGGCATGAAGCTTTCCGGCCATCAGCGAGGGCAGGTCATAGTGCTGCAACGCCAGAAGACGGTGGCGATCCACCAGGGTGCGCTCGGTCACCGCACCCTCCGGCGGACAGGTATCGATTTCCACTTTGATGGAAAGATTCTGGTTTGCAAAAGGGCTCAATCCCGCTTCCCGAAGAATTCCCGGAAACCGGATCCATGCTTTATGCACCGCCGTCTTGTCATTCCACTTGATGACGGGATCGAATCCGGACTGGGTCAATTCGGTCTTCAATTTACGCAGCCAGCTTTGGGGTGCATAGCCGTCGGCAGATACCACAGAAAAATCCAAATCTTCGGAAAACCGCTTCAGATCGTGAATAAAGCGTAGTGCCGTTCCTCCCACAAAAACAATTTGTCGAAAGGCCTCACTCTGATGGAATGAGCGCAAAGTTAATGCCTGCAGGAATTCCCGGAGCAGATTCATCCGGGCGTTGGGATCTGCGACAGGGCGGATTAACTGGAGTGCCTCGGTTTTCATAACGTAATTTCGGATGCCTCTTGCGATGAGGCCAGACGACGCCAGATCGATACGGCTTGCCTAATCTTCGGTGAGTCAAAAATCCTGGCCTGTTCCTCAAGCCGCGAGGGATTAACCGATTCGAAATTCTGGAAACGCATTTCTTCCATCTTCTTTTCACTCCAGGGTCCTTTTTCCAAATACCAAAAATCGAGAAGGGTTTTTTCGGGAGTGGAAATCCATAGCCGGTCTTCGCCTACGTCGACCTGCTCGCATTCGAAAAACAAATTATTTTTCACATGACGGTATTGGTAGATACCGAACGCATTGGAGAATTCTCTGGTCTGACGGGTGGTTACCGAGGTGTAGGTAACGCCTCTCTCCGGAATCAGCCCATGATAGCTCAAAGCCCATTGCAGACTCAAATACGAGGGAGTATAGAGAACATGCGCCAGTGCTGCGGGTTGGACCGATCGTTTCCGATAGATTTCCCCCAAGGCATAATACCCCCGGCGCAGCGAAACCAGTTTTCCCGAGCGACACCAGCGATGCAGTTGAATCCGAAGCGATTCCTTTGGCTCGTCTGTGAGCTGAACTACTGTTTGAAAATCAAACCAGCTCAGATGCCCCAACTGCC
>CAYTLD010000171.1:0-3828 GCA_964438585.1 uncultured Blastochloridaceae bacterium
GTAGGAGGGAAATCCTCCCCCCACGACTTCTCTGGCCTCCTTGCGCTCATATCGTATAGTATATCTTAATCGCTTCCCATGAATGCCTTGATCCGGAACTGCCTCGAAAAACACCCCTCCTCTCAGCCCTGCCTGCTCGATGATCACGGGGCAGTCCTGCATACCTATGGATCCCTACTCGATGCCGTCGTAGAGCAAAGCCGAGTCCTGGCGCGAGATCCCGTCCCAGGCAGCACCCTGATGGTGCCAGCGGAAAATTCGCCGGAGTTTATTATCCGTGCTCTGGCGGCCTTTGAGTCGGGTTACTCGGTCCTGCCGGTTGCGGAGTCCGCCACCGTAAGCCCGGGTGTCATGAAAAACCTGCCGGAGCCCTCCTTTCTCCGCTGGACCTCCGGATCCGTCGCCTCACCCAAGCTGGCCGCTATTCCCGTCTCCGCCATCCTCCACCGGGTGGAAGCGGCTCACAGTGCCATGCCATTTAATTCCAGCGACTCCGTTCTCTGGTTGATGCCCATGGCGGACCATTTCCTGGTCTCCATCCTCCTCTACCTCTATTCCGGTGCTTCCATTGTTCTGGTCGATGAGCCCACCCGACCGCTTGACCATCCGCTGGAAAACGTCACTACCCTCTACGGAATGCCCCACCATCTGATCCAATTTCTTCACCATCATGAAAATTCCCGACTTCTGCCCGGAGTCCGGCAAGTCTTTGCCGGCGGCGAAGCCATCCCGCTCTATCTCAATCGGCGGCTGCAGGAACGCTTTAATCTGTATTGCACTCCGTTCTGGGGCCTGATCGAAGCTGGCGTCCCGGCGATGGGAAAACCCGATGCGACCTCACTTCCCGGATCTGTCGGAGCCACCACACCTGGTTACTTAATTGAAGCCCGCGCATCGGATGCCGGATCCCTGCCAGAGTTACATGTGGATGGGCCCGGCCTCTACGCTGGCTATCTGGAAAACGGAGACTTCATCCCGCGCCCTGAAGGCCCCCTGGCCACCGGCGATGCCGGCTATCAGGATAAGGCTGGCAACTGGGTGCTGACCGGTCGTCTGCGTCAGTCCTTTGACTGGAATGGCCGCCGCTGGCTGGCCCAGGAACTCGAAGCCCTGGCCCTCCAACACTCCGATGTCATTGCCTGTCGGCTTTGCCTCAGCCAACTCCCGGCCATCCGACTCGAATTCCAAAGCTCCGGCCCTCTTCCCCCTTCCACACTCGAAGCGCACTGCCGCAACCTCACATCCCATCACCTCGATGGTATCCAGTGCGTTCCCGTAGAATCCATCCCCCGCACCCGCACCTCCAAGGTAGACCGAATGAGATAAGGGACGGGGTAAAAACTTTTCTTGCAGGGCTTGCAAAGGCAGAAATGCACAACCGAGGAAAAGTTTTTACCCCGTCCCTTATCTGTATTTTTAGAAGTTGGCACGCGTGCTGCTTACTAGGTAGAAACACGTATTCCCGTGAATGGGTAACGTGTCGAGGAATAACTAAACCTAACCTAGGAGAAAATAAAATGGATATAAAATTGAAGAAATGGGCACTGCTATTGCTGTCAGGAGCCGTGCTTGCTCTTCCGTTCGGCGGGACGCTGATGGCACAGGATACTGCGCCTGCACCAACTACTGCTGCGGTCGAAATAGATGAAGTTACTGCGCCTGCACCAACTGCAACTGCGGTTGAAATGGATGAAGATTATGTCACAATGCTGGCTGCTCAGGGAGACGGTGCCTATGCATTCGACTTTTTCGCCCTGTCGATGCTCTGGACGGTCATCGCTGCGGCGTTGGTCTTTCTAATGCACCTCGGATTCTCTTGTGTTGAATCCGGCATGTGTCAGGCCAAAAACACCGTCAACATCCTGTTCAAAAACACCTTTATCATCAGCATCGGTCTCATTACCTATGCACTGATCGGGTTTAATACGCACTACCCCGCCTTTGGGGATGGCGGAGCGATCATCGATGGATGGTTGAAATTCGGCGGCCCGCTCGGCCCGGGAAATGTCGATGACACCTTCGGCTATGGCGGCGTGGCCCTGGCTATGACCGGTTATGGAGATTTCATCTTCCAGGCTATGTTTGCCGCCACTGCGGCGACCATCGTTTCCGGTGCCGTCGCTGAACGGGTCAAGCTGCCTTCTTTCATGCTCTTTGCCACCCTGCTGGTGGGGATCGCCTACCCGGTGGTCGGATCCTGGCATTGGGGTGAAGGTTGGATGGGAGGCCTGAATGGAGACGCTGGCTTTAAAGACTTTGCCGGATCGGCGGTTGTTCATGCCTTCGGCGGCTTTGCCGCTCTGGCCTGCGTGATTATTCTCGGACCTCGTAAGGGCAAATATGTCGATGGAAAGATCAAGCCCATCCTGCCCTCGAATCTGCCGCTAGCGGCCATTGGGGTCTTTCTCCTCTGGTTCGGCTGGTATGGATTCAACGGCGGCTCCGTTCTGTCCGCGAATCCCGGCCCGCTCGGCCTGGTCTTTGTCACCACGTCGCTCGCCGCTGCTACCGGAAGTATCGCTGCCATGGGGACCTCCTGGGTCTTCAGCAAAAAGCCTGATTTGACCATGGCGCTCAACGGCTGTCTGGCCGGACTGGTTGGAATTACCGCCAATGCCGACATCGTCGATCCGGTCATGGGCGCCATTCCGATTGGAATCATTGCCGGCATCATCGTCGTTCTTTCTGTTATCCTGCTGGATAAGCTGAAAGTCGATGACCCAGTCGGTGCGATCTCCGTTCACGGCACTTGCGGTGTCTGGGGCATCCTGGCTTGCGCCATTTTCGATGTCACGGATTCCGGATTCACACTCTTCGGCCAATTCATCGGAGTTGCCGCCGTTGCTGCTGCCGCCTTCCTATTCTCTGCAGTCGTCTTCTTAGCCCTGAAATTCACCATTGGGGTGCGCGTAGACGAGGAAGAGGAAATGAAGGGCCTGGATATCGGCGAACATGGAATGGAATCATATCCAGACTTTCAACCCGCCTCAAAATAAGTAATGATAATTTTCTTCAATGACCTGCCCGCAAAAACGGCGGGCAGGTCCGAAGAAAAAAGGAGTAAATGATTATGTCAGTTAAGAAAATAGAAGCCGTTATCAAGCCCTTTAAGCTTGAAGAAGTTAAGGAAGCTCTGACCGAGATCGGGATCGAAGGATTAACCGTGACCGAGGTAAAAGGATTCGGACGCCAGAAAGGCCATACCGAAATCTACCGCGGTAGCGAATACACCGTCGACTTCCTGCCCAAAGTCAAAGTGGAAGTCGTCCTTGCAGAAACGCTGGTCGAAAAAGCCACGGAAACGATCATCAAGGCCGCCAAGACCGGTAAAATCGGCGACGGCAAGATCTTCGTGCTCCCGGTCGAGAACGCCACCCGTATCCGCACAGAGGAGACAGGAGAAAAGGCCGTTTAACCTTCAGCTCACCTTAAGCAAAACTTAACAACGGCGGAACTGCCCCTAAAGCAGTTCCGCCGTTTTTTGTAACGCTCTACAGCCCTGTATTGCCAGTTCGCCAAGTTGGGCAGAGCTTACACATTAAATCTTTAACGACGCCTGATCATCAGTAACTTCCGGCTCTCTACGAAACAGCACCCTACCTTCGGCCATTTGCGTCCGTCTTGAATGTCATACGTATGACATCCAAGATGAATGCAAAACCTCCCTGGCGGTCGGCTGTGATTGAAGCTGGTGCCACTGCATGACTCGCTGCGATTTGACCCTACTCCAGCCAAGTCGCTAACCATCAATGACTTCCGGCTTTCATCGATAGACCGCTTTTCCTTCGGTCGCTCTCGCCTCAATCTTGAATGTCATACGTATGACAT
>CAYTLD010000172.1:0-2470 GCA_964438585.1 uncultured Blastochloridaceae bacterium
GCTGCCGGAGCCGCCGCTGGCCTGGCCGCCGCCTTCAACGCTCCCCTCGCCGCCATGACCTTTGTCCTCGAAGAAGTCGTCGAGGATCTCAACAGCCGCAACCTCGGCAGTGTCATTTTCAGTTCCATGATCGGTGCCCTCATCGTTTACGCCTTCATCGGAAAGCACCCGGCCTTCGGGGTCCCCTTCATCGATGATAACAACTGGGTTGTTTATCTGCTCATTCCCGTCGTCAGTGCCACCTCCGCGCTCATCGGGATTATCTTCCAACGGCTGACCATCCAGATCCGGGCCACCTCGAAGCAGCAAACCTGGCTGCCGGACTGGGTCAAGCCCTCGATGGGTGCCCTGGTCACCTGGGCCCTTGGCATCAGTGTTTTTATTTACAGCGGGCACCTCGGGGTCTTCGGGCTCGGATACCTGGATCTCTCGGCTGCACTCGCCTTTCAGCTTCCCTGGACGATTGCGGGACTCCTGCTGGTGACCAAATTACTGGCTACCGCCTTCAGCTATGGGACCGGTGGCTGCGGCGGGATTTTTGCGCCCACTCTTTTTCTCGGCGCCATGAGTGGTCTCTTCCTGGTCGGCTTGATCGATTTCCTCATCCCGTTATCCAAGGATGATCAGATTCTTCTGGCCGTGGTCGGCATGAGTGCCTGTATGGGAGCCGTCGTCCGCGCTCCGGTCACCGCCATCCTCATCGTCTTCGAAATGACCCATCAATTCAACCTCGTCCCCGCCCTCATGCTCGGCACCCTGGTCAGCCAGTTCGTAGCTCGGAAAATGTGCCCGGAAAGCCTCTACCAGGAACTCCTTCACCAGGATGGCCATAAAATCGAATACATCATCCCGCCCCGCGACCTCCAGAGCTGGCAGAATTACCCCGTCGCCGCCATTTCCCAGTTCACCCCCGTCATGGCCGAGTCCCTGGAGCCGGATGAGCTGCGGATACTGCTCAAGCAACACAGCTTCCAGCGCTTCCCCTACCTAAAAGAAGGAAAGCTGGCCGGCATCGTATCCCGTGAGGAAATTGAACATGCCCTCGAGACCGACCGCCAACCCCGTATCCGGGAGGCCCAGACCTGCCATCGACAGCAGTCCATCAGTGAAGCCCAGTTCGGCCTCATCGAGTCCGAAGATGGCATTGTCGTCATCCTCGATAATGAAGGAGGCTCCCCGGTCGGGGTCCTAACCCTCCATGACCTCGTCCGCGCCGAGCGCCGCGTCGCCAGCAATCAGGAGTAGCTGGAAGTTTCGCGAGGACCATCGTGATGGGCTTTGGACCTGGCTGAAGGTGGATGACGACTTGCTCGACCAGGCAGCCAAGCACTGTGCCACGCTACCGGCCACCATCTTCCTCTGGCTGGAAGAACGGGCGTTGGGGAAAATGGGGAGTAGGCCCGTCGTTATCTCAAATCAAGTTGGCCATCGTTTGTCAAATGCGGTAGCTTGATTGGACAATGATGAAATGCCGCACCGCTTCCGCCCTCTTCTTGCTACTTCCATACTTCGCCGTAGCGGAACTTCCCCGTTATGAAACACCGGTCATTTCCGGAAACAAGGAGACCGCAGGCGAGCTAAACCGGGAGGAGGTCATCCGGATCTGCACCTGGAATATCGAGTGGTTTCCGGCCGGGCAACGCAAGGGCCGGGCCCAGGAAACCAAATGGCAAACCGCAGCAGTCGCCAATCTCATCCATGAAATCCGCCCGGACATCCTCCTCACCCAGGAAACCCGCAACCTCCAAGTGCTCGAACAACTCAACCGCAACCTCAACCCGCCCCGGTTCACCTCCCTGGCCAGCTCCTGGTTTTATAAAGAAAATCCCTCTGAAAGCGAAGATTCCACTGCGATGGGAGACCAAATCCAGCAGCAATGCGGCATCCTCTCCCGCATCCCCTGGGTAGAGGGGTCGCTCCGGGAAATCGACTTTGCCCCACTGCCCAACCCCCGCCCCGCGCGCGGCTGGCTGGCGGCACAATTCAAAGCCGGTGGACATGAATTCACCATTTACAACGGCCACCTCAAAAGCAACTACGGCGCCGAGGATGAAAAAACACGTTTAAAAAATTACCAGAAACGCCTGGATGCCATCACGTATCTCGAAGCCGATCTGAAAAAGAACAACCTCGACCCCTACCGGGACAAAATCATCGTCGTCGGCGACTTTAACACCAATTTCTATGACCCCGCATTTTCCGATGAAAAAACCCTCCGCGCCCTCATGGATCTGGGCTTCAAGAACACTTTCATCATGGCTTCCAAAGAGGAGAGGACCACCACTCCCGCCCGGGAAGGCGAGCCCTGGCCGGATGCCACCTTTGACTACATCTGGGTCTCGTCCGGCTGGAAAGCATCCAACCTCAACGCGGCCGTGCTGCAAAAGGGAGCTTCGAAGCGCATCGACGTCTTTGGCGGAGACGAACCCGGCCTGGCCAGCGACCACTATCCCGTCTATCTGGACATTCC
>CAYTLD010000172.1:2570-3821 GCA_964438585.1 uncultured Blastochloridaceae bacterium
CCGACGCCTGAGGATGTGGTGGTGCAGAAGCTGCGCTGGGGACGCAACAAGGATCTCGATGATGCCCGTGATGTGCTGGCGGTGCAGGGGCCGGAAACTTTGGATATGGATTATGTCCGGCATTGGTGCGGTCTGCATGACACCCTCGAACGGCTGGAGACCGCCATCGCGGGGATACCTCCGCTGGATTAGTGGGTTTATACCGATTTGGCCTGTCGGCCCGAGGAGGCCTCGGAGAGGCCTCCCTACCCGCGAATCCCAATTCACGCGATGCGATTTACGTGCCACCGAGGCGGAAGCCGCACTCGAGGGGATGGCCTCTGAGGTAGTCCTGGACCGGCATGCGTTTTTTTCCGGCCCGCTGAAGCACCTGGATCCGGAGGCTGCCGCTTCCACAGGCGACCAGCATACCGTCATCATCTAGCGCGATGACGGTGCCGGGCCGGTCATTGATATTCCCATTTCCAGTGACGACTTCCACCGGCGGCCAAATGGCGAGGCGCTCCGGCCTTCCTTTTTCAACGACAGCGGTGTAGGCGCCCGGCCAGGGGCTGAAGGCACGCACCCGCTTTTCGAGATCAGCGGCGGGAAGATTCCAATTTATCTCACCCTCCTCTTTTTTCAGCCGGGGCGCGTAGGTAGCGAGGTCATCTTTTTGAGAAAGGCTGGGCAATGAACCGGCCTGGAGCAGATCCAGTCCTTCGATGAGGAGATCCGGCCCCAGACCAGCGATCCGGTCGTGCAGTTCCCCGGCCGTTTCACCGGGGAGGATATCCAGTTCTTTCTGCAGACAGATATCACCGGTATCCAATCCCTCCGCGACTTTCATGAGAGTCAATCCGGTCACCGGATCACCGCTCAGGATCGCAGCCTGGATGCAGGCCGCCCCCCGGTGACGGGGCAGCAGGGAAGCGTGTAAATTATAGCAGCCGGAGGAGGGCACTTCGAGGAAGGCCGGTTTCAAAATTTGACCGTAGGCAAAAACGATGACAACTTCCGGTCCGATCCGACGAAGTTCTTCCAAAGCCTCCGGTGATGAAGCCTTTTCCGGTTGGAGCACAGGAATGTCATTCTCGATGGCACAGGCTTTGATCGGGCCTGCCTGCACCTGCTTTCCCCGCCCGGAGGGTCGGTCCGGCTGAGTGATCACACCCACCACCTCATAGCCAGGCTCATCGATGAGCCGCCGCAAGGTCGGCAATCCGATTTCCCCGGTTCCCGCGTAAATGATCCTCATACCGTGCCGATTTT
>CAYTLD010000173.1:0-3820 GCA_964438585.1 uncultured Blastochloridaceae bacterium
GGCAGACTAATGGTAAGTGTAGTTCTCATGTATTAAAACTAATACACTTACGAATGCTTCGTCAACTGGCTTTGATTGACAAGCTCAGGATAATTATGTCAGGTGTGTAGTAGACAGTGCAGGTTCCCCAATCAGCGAATAAAAATATGACAGAGAAACCACGTAAAATAGCCTTTGTAGGAGTTGGCCGCATGGGAGCTAACATGGCGCGACGTCTGAAGGACTGCGGACATCAGATCACTTCCGTCTATGATATTAATCACGCAGCTGCGCAGGAACTCGCCAGTGAATTAGGATGCGCGGCGGCTACCACACTGAAAGATGCGGCAAGAGATGCGCAAATCATCATCACGGTGGTAAGTGACGATGCGGCGATGCGAACCATTTTTACGGGTGAAAAAGACAACCTCTTGAGCGAGGGCCAAGGTAAACTTTTCATAAACTGCGCGACAGTTACGCCACAATTTCACGTCGATATTGAACAAGCGGCCAAGGCAGTAGGCGCAGCGTCGCTCGAAGCTTGCATGGCATCCAGTATCTCCCAGGCGCGCGAAGGCAGTCTCTATCTGATGGTGGGTGGGGATCAGCCGGCCTTTGAATCCTGCCGTGATGTGCTTGAAGAGCTGTCTTGTAAGCTACGCTACATCGGCGGAGCTGGTCAGGCTGCAAAAGTTAAAGCACTGGTAAACATGGTGATGAATATCAACACCGCCGGACTCGCGGAGGGATTGGGCCTGGGAAATGCCCTGGGGCTGGATCTGCAAATGCTCTGTGAAGTCTTTGCGGAGACGGGCGCCAACTCGAGGGTCCTGCAAACGGATGCCGACGACATGCTCGCGCGTGAGCACGATTGCTGGTTCTCAGCTTCGCATGCCGCCAAGGATAGCGGCATTGCCAATCAGCTGGCTATAGACGCAGGCACAGAAGTGCCACTCTCCGTCGCAACAGAATCCCAATATCGCAAGATGATTAAGCTTGAGCTTGGCGAACTCGACAAATCGGGAATCGCAGAACTGACGTTCCCGGGCCGCCTTCCTAAGTAATAGCCACTTCAAATCAATGACACCCATACGCAATCAACATGGCGAGTTGTTAGATTTTGCTTTTTCCGAAGGCTCGATCCAAGACACCTATATCATCATGGGACATGGTGTGACGGGGAATAAGGATCGACCTCTCCTTATTGCCGTCGCACATGCGCTGGTGGAAAGGGGATATCCGGTTCTGCGGTTTTCTTTTTCCGGCAATGGTGATTCTGAAGGTAAATTTACCGACTCCACCATCAGCAAAGAGGTGGCGGACCTAAGGTCGGTGCTGGATCACGTGGGGCAAGGAAAGAAAATTATCTACATCGGCCACAGTATGGGGGCGGCGGTCGGTGCGCTCACCGCAGCGAGAGACGAACGCATCGACGTGCTGGTATCCTTAGCGGGTATGGTGCATACGGCAGATTTTTGTCAGAGGGAATTTGGTCAGGTCACTCCTGATGGTGGCTGCATGTGGGATGAGCCTGACTGTCCGCTTTCGCAAAGTTTTGTCGATGACATGCAACAGATAGGCTCAGTGCTTGAAGCAGCTAAGAGTGTCAAGTTGCCATGGTTGCTTCTGCATGGCTCCGAAGATGATGTGGTCATGCTGCAAGATAGTGAGGACTTAATCGGTGTCCTCAAGAACAATGCTCAACTGGTAAATATCGATGGAGCCGGACATTCCTTTGCAGGTTTTGAGGAACACGTAGCGGAAAAAATCCTCGCCTGGCTTGAAACGGTCTGACCACTCTTCCTATATTGAGCATTTTCGAATCAATTAATAATACGCGATAGACCAGAACACGTGGAGGGCAGAGCTCCGTCTCTGCCGCGCTTAGAAGGGGGACATGGAAGCGACGGAGCGCTTCCCTCCACTCCCAGGGATTTCGGGCAATTAATCGAATTCCTGCCATAGTAAACAAGGACGGGGCCGGTCTCCGCAAAATGCTTCGCCCCGGCAGGCTGCCCTCTCCCCCTGTGGTAAGACATGATTCAAGACGCTCTAATTTTAAAGATTTGAGTCAAAATCCATACGATCATGGAGAACTCTCGATATCTTCCAGCGCCTTGGCGGTGCGGATGAGGTTCATGCCAAAGTTTCAGCATTCGCCTCTTCTAGCCGGGTGATGGTTCGTTCCAGGCACCCGTCCAGCAACGAACTCAATCCCTTGGCGGATGATATTTTTGCCGTGCGGCCAGCTTTCACATCATCCAGGCCAATTCGGACCTCGCGGCGCAAAAGCTCCATTCGCAACTGCCGCTCCTCTTCTAGCCGTGCCATGGAGGCCAGGGCGGAGCGGTGCACCTCACTGGCGCTGTTAAAATTTCCCATAGCCACCTGTTTCTTCACGAAAGTGTCCAGCGTGTCGGTCAGATTTACATTTTGAGTTGGCATAATCTTTTTTACTAAAACTACACTATATTCTTGGCAAAGATTGTCAATGCTCCGCTTCAAACCATCGCGCACAGTTTGATCAACTGTCACCCTTTTTGAAACTGTGGTAAAGCGCGAAGGGGGCCCAGAGGAGGGTGAAGAAGATAAGAGCCAGGGCTTCGAGTGAGAGAAGATACCAGGGCCAGTCGCCGAGGTAGTCCATCAGGCTGGCATTGACAGGTTTCCGGCAGAGGTAGCCGTAATTTTCATCGAGCATCCAATTGCAGGTGAGGGCCGCAGCGAGGTAAACCTGGAGCCAGAGGAAGCTCCGAACCAGGGACATCCCATCCGGCTTGAGCCCGAGGGCGAAGAGGATGAAAAAGACACTGATGATGATGCCGGAGTGAGAAATATTGAAGGTGAAGAAGTAGAATTCCGGAAAATCAAAAGCGAGATCTGGAGTCAGGGTGGCTTGCAGGGTTCCGGCCAGTCCCCAGAAGTAGGCCAGCTCTCTCAGGGTGCGATTTTCAATCAGGAGGGCGGCGGCGGTGATGAAGGTCACCCAATCACAGAGCTGCATCGGGAGGCGCTGCGTCCAGGGGACCGTATTATAGACGCAGGCGTAGGTGAGCACTGCGACCTTGTTGAGCAGGAGCACGGAGGCCAGGGACCAGCAAATCGCGCGGATACTCCCGGGTCGCCTGCGGGCCAGGAAGATAAGAACGACCGGGATGACGGCGGTGAGAAAAAGGACGGCCAAATGAGACGGGCCCAGAAGTTTAAATGTCGCCAGGTGATGCATGACAGCCTCTATAATAACCCGCCCAGATTGAATCAATCAGGATTTGGCAAAAGTGAAAAATGACGCAAAAGGCGATCGCGAGACTGAGGAAAATTTCCGCCCCCTTCCCGGCGGGCAGGCTGGACAGCAGGGCGAGAGAAAAGGGAAGGGTTTTCTGCCCGCCGACGATGGCCAGAGAAATCCGGTCCGGCCTCTGAAGACGCAGTGCTTTTCCGGTCATCCAGGCGGCGGACGTCATCAGGAGGTGCAGGCCCACAGCTGCGGATGCCATTCCGAGAAGGTCAGATCCCTTGATCGATAGGAGATCGGACTGGTGGCGGGAGGTGGAGAGCCAAACGGCGGCGATGATGCAGAAGGTGGGCAGTTGACTGAGCCAGCGCGGCCCGGATATTTTTCGCATCGACCAACCGAGTGCCAGGGGAACCGCCACGGTCAGGATGAGTGAGAGGATCAGAGTTCCGACCGGAAAGGCCCCTCCTGCTTCGATGATAAAAAGTTTCAACAGGAAGGGGGAGGTGAAAACCCCTGTGAACGAAAGCAACAGGGTCAGCATAATAGCTAGCCACTCTGACCCGCTGGCCTGCCGGGTGATGACGATAGCGGAGGACAGGGTGG
>CAYTLD010000174.1:0-3774 GCA_964438585.1 uncultured Blastochloridaceae bacterium
CAACGAAGTCTCGTCCTGCTCGTCGCAATAGCGATATGTGCCGGAACCGCGAGTGCCGCCGATGACGACGGCGACTTGCTGACCAACGATGAAGAAATCGACTCCTACGGTACCAGTCCCACCAACCCGGATAGTGACGGTGATGGAACCCCGGACGGGCTGGAGGTTCACCGGGGCCTGGACCCGACCAATCCGTCCGAGAAGCTGGACCGGCCGAACGTGATTTTTGTGTTGGTTGACGACCTCGGCTGGGGCGATCTCGGTGTCTTCTACCAGAACGCACGTTCCGACCCGAAAAAGCATGCCACACCGCACCTGGATACCATGGCCTCTGAGGGCCTGCAAATGCGGGCACACTACTGTCCGGCCCCGATCTGCCAGCCCTCACGTGGATCACTCCTCAATGGTGTGCATCAGGGACACTCTCTACTCCGGAACAAGCAGTTTGACGATGCCCTGGAACTGAATCACACGTTGGCCACGGTGATGAAGTCAGCCGGCTATGCCACATCGGCAATAGGCAAGTACGGGCTCCAGGGAACTTCGGGAAACAGCCCCTCAACTTGGGTGGCTTATCCCACTGACCGGGGCTTTGATTTCTTTTTCGGCTATGTCCGCCACCGGGACGGCCACCAGCATTACCCCGGAAACACCTGGCCTCTAGGAAACTCGCCCGATCATCGTAAAAAGAAGGAGTGCTATGAAAATAACGAGGAAATCTCCGCTGACCTCGACAAGTGTTTCACCCCGGACCTCTTCACGGCCCGGGCCAAGAAGTGGATCAAAGACCACGTCACCGCTTCCCCCAACCAGCCCTTCTTCATGTATCTGGCCTATGACACCCCTCATGCGGCCTTGCAGCTTCCGACCGTAGCCTATCCGGATGGCGGAGCCGACCCCTCCGATCCGGGAGGGCTGGATGGCGGTGTGCAATGGATCGGGACGCCGGGGAAAATGATCAACACCGCCACCGGCACCATCGACAGCTACAAACATCCCGATTACACCGGTAAGGGATGGACCGACGTCGAGGAGCGCTTCGCGACCCTGGTCCGACGGCACGACGACAATCTGGGTGACCTCATCCAGACAATCAAGGACCTCAACATCGACGACAACACCCTGATCATCTTCACTTCCGACAATGGGCCCCACAACCAGTCATACATCGACGGAATCCAGTGGGAAGCCAACCACTTTGATTCCTTCGGCCCTTACGACGGCATCAAATCCGATGGGTGGGAAGGTGGAATCCGCATGCCCACCCTGATCCGTTGGCCCGGTGGCATCTCCACCCCGGGGATCGTCAGTGCGCCCTCCCAGTTTCAGGACTGGATGCCGACCCTCTCGGCCCTGGCCGGGTGGACCGGCCCCTCGCGCAGCGACGGCGTCTCTCTCCTTCCCACCCTGACCGGAACAGGGACGCAGAAAGACAGCCTGATTTACATCGAGTACTCCGCCAACAATAAGACTCCCTCCTACCCTGAATTTGATCCATCGAATCGCGGCCAGCGGCGGGGGGAAATGCAGGTCGTTCATCTTGATGGACACAAGGGCATCCGCATCGATATCAAAAGCCACGCCGATGATTTCGAAATCTATGACCTGGACGCCGACCCGAGTGAATCCAATAACCTGGCCGGAACTTCCTCTTATTTTGGCGATCTCCAGCAGCGCATGAAGGACCGCGTCCTGCGAATCCGTCAGCCGGAACAGGCCGACCCCCATGACCCCGCCAGCCGAGTCAACCGCCGACCTTACGATGATGAACTGGTTCCACCCGTGACCGAAACCACGACCAACGGGGTGGAATATGCAACCTTCGAGGGGATCTGGCCGTGGATTCCGGAATTCACCGGAATTACCCCCTCCACGGAAGGAACGGGAGTGAATTTCAACCTCGGCCACTTGAGGCGTCGCCATGATGCCGGACTCCTTTTCTCCGGGTTCATCAAGATCCCCGCCGATGGCACCTGGACGTTCTACGCCACCTCGGATGCGGGAAGCCACCTTCGCCTCCATGAGGCCCAGGTAATCGACGACGACTTCTCGCACGACGGGACCGAGGCAAGCGGAACAATGAAGCTGAAAGCGGGACTCCACCCCTTCCGCCTCTACTACCGGACCGGCAAAGCCACCCCGGCCCTCCGTGTTTCCTGGTCAGGCCCGGGAGTGTCCAAGGAACCCATTCCAGATGATGTCCTTTTTTACAAGGATGTCCCGGTTCCGGACCCCTGAGCCAGGGGTGCCCCGGCTTTTATAAATTTTACTTCAGGGCTTCAGGATACTCCCGCTTGAGAATGCTCATCAATTCCTGCACCTTATCCGGATGCTCGTCGGCCACATTCCTCGTCTCGTTTTCCTTTGAGGCATGGTCGTAAAGCTCCACATAGTCCTTTTTCCCATGGGCGATCAGGCGAAACCCGTCTTTGACAATCGTGCCATTGGCTCGTCCGTGATAGGAAATGGCCCATCCTCCCCGAAGGGTGGGATCGTTTAGGTGGGGCACCAACGATTCTCCATCCATTCCCGGCGGGATGTCCAACCCGGCTAATTCACACAAAGTGGGATAGAGATCGATCGTCTCGACAATAGCCTCGCTCATGGTTCCCGGTGCATCGAGAGGCTGTGGTGGCCGGATAACCAGAGGCGCCCGGAGTGACTCTTCGAATAGCGAGTGCTTTCCCCAGACCGCGTGTTCGCCCAAATGCCAGCCGTGATCCCCCCAGAGAACGACAATCGTGTTCTGATCCAAACCGGTCCGTTCCAACTCTGCGAGAACATATCCGATCTGCGCATCGACGTAACTGACAGCGGCGGCGTAATGACGCCGAACTTTGTCAGCAAATTCGGCATCCTCATTCGGATCTTTCTCCCAACGATTATATTTCATGAATTCCCGGGAAGAATGCCAGGTGGTCTTGTGCCCCGGCTTCTCCGGGTGGGGAATAGGGGGGAGTTCCTTGTCGGCGTAGTGGTCGAGATACTTCTTTGGCGCTCCCAAGGGAAGGTGTGGACGGATGAAGCCAACGGCCAGGAAGAAAGGCTTATCCTTATCCTCTTCGACGAAAGCAGCGAGCTGTCTGACCGCCTCCTTCCGGATCAGCCCGTCCGGATAACTCATATCATCACCATCAAAAGCCTGATAGACATCCATGTCGCCGGCGTTCTTGCGCACCTCTCCATTGGCCAGTCCATGCATGGCCCCTTTCGGAGTCTTCCAGGCTCCGGAGGGCATGGTGCTCCTATCCCAGCCGTCCGGCAATTCCGGCACGTTCGGGTCCGACCAGTCTCCCCCTCCCTTGCCTCCGGGATGATGTGAGACTTTGCCAATGGCTACTGTCGTGTACCCCTGCTGACGAAAATAGGCCGGCAGGCTGGGGCTGAGGTCGACGTTCTCCTGCTCCAGTCTTTTCGCCCGCTGAAAGAGCGCATCATTTCGTGACGGACCATATTGACCGGTCAGCAAGGCATAGCGGGAGGCTCCGCAGGTCGGAGCTTGAACGTAGTGACGATTGAAAGGACGCCCTTCTGAAGCCAGCCGATCCATATGCGGTGAGTGCACATATTCGGCACCGAAGGAGGCCAGTTCCGGTCGGAGATCATCGACACAGATGAACAAAATATTCGGTTGGCGGGCATCAAGCGAACAACCGGAAAGAAGCAACCCGGAGAGGATTAAGAGGCGAATATGCATGGCAAACAAGATAAAATTCCGATCTGTGACTTTCAAGACAAAACGGTCATCTTAATGGAAGCGGGTTGGCTTTGCCA
>CAYTLD010000175.1:0-3746 GCA_964438585.1 uncultured Blastochloridaceae bacterium
GTTTAGCGGAAAGCAAAGTGTCAGATTGAGCGGCAAGCGTCAACATGAGATTTTTTCACGGATTTCAATCGACCAGCCCGGCCAGCGTTCCATAAAAAACAGATCACAAATCCCGGACCAGGTTACAGAGAAAATTGCCCAACTGATCGCGGACTTCATAGAGGGGCTTGACGAATTCCTTCAGCGCCTTGACCCGGCGGGGGTTGGTAATCAGGTAGAGCACCATCTTGGCCGGGGTGGTTTTACTTTCCTCCAGATCGTAGCCGCGGTCGAGCACATCCTGGGGAAGATCTTCGTTGACCAGATCACTGATGGCCCGCACCGCCATGAATTCGACACGCATCTGCGCCGCCAACTCGGACAAGTAAGCGGTCTCCATATCCACCATCTGGCAACCGGTTTTCAGCCCGAGGGCACGCTTTTCGGCGGCGGTCGTGACCGGTTCCTCCACCGGATGCACCCGGGCGATATCGAAGCCCGGGACCAGACGGATATAGTTGATCAAGTCGGGATTGCTATAATCCTTCGCCACCAGGATCTGGCCGCGATGAACGGACTCCGTCAGGGCGCCGGCAAATCCCGCCAGAATAAACAGTTCTGTTTTAAATTGTGCCAGAAAGATGGCCATGCGTCTCTGGGACTGCTCCGGGCCCATGCCGGTGACGACGATGCACACTTCCTTATCACCGACCAGGCCGGTCCGGTAGGGCACCCCCTCAATGTCGTTATGGGTGGATACATTTTGCATCCGCAGCAAGAGCCCCTGGGCTTCAAATTCCGTCGGGAAAGCAATGACCGTCATACGGTGGAGGCTCCGGTGAGGTGGGTATTTATTTCCTGCATTTTTTTCATCATGTCCCTTAGTTCGGATAAAGCAATCATCGGCCAGTTGATCCGGTAGAAATCATACTTTAAGTAAAAGACACAGGGGAAGCCGGTTCCGGTAATCTCATCCTCCCGCCAGGTGCCATCCGGCGACTGGGTCGAGGCCAGATAAGCGGCTCCGCGCTGGATCGACGGACGGACGGGATCCCCGCCGGTCTGCAATCCCATCAGGGCCCAGGCGGTCTGGGTCGGCGTGCTCGCCCCCTGCCCCCTGAGACGCGGGTCATGGTAGGAGCCGCAGGTTTCCCCCCAGCCTCCGTCCGGGTTCTGGCAGGACTCGAGCCAGTCACGGGCGCGCACCACCCAGTCCTGGTTCATGTCCTCCCCGATTGCCTCCAGCCCCCGCAGGGATTGCCAGGTCCCGTAGATGTAATTCACACCCCAGCGCCCCCACCAGGATCCATCCTCTTCCTGGGTCTTTTTCAAGTAGCGGATGGCACGGCGCACCACCCGGTCGGTGCGGGAAAATCCGAACTTACCCATGCACTCGAGTCCGCGGGCGGTGATGTCACTACAGGAGGGATCGAGAATGGCGTTGTGGTCCGCGAAGGGCACATGCTCCAGCCACTTCTTGGTCACGTCTTTATCGAAGGCGGCAAAGCCGCCGTCCTTGCACTGAAAACTCCTCGCCCACTCCAGAGCCCGATCCATGATTTTCTTCTGCTGCTCCGGGTCGGACGCTGTCATGTTGCGCAGCGCCAGGAGAACCTTGAAGGTATCATCGACGTCCGGGTAGTAATCATTGTTAAATTCAAAAGCCCACCCGCTCGCGTGCGGGTAGGGGTTCTTTACTTTCCAGTCCCCCCTGATTTTGACCTCGCGCTCCAGCAGCCAGTCCGCCGCTTTTTGGATTTGCGGGTGATCTGACTTCACCCCGGAACTGGTCAGGGCCACACTGCTGATAGCCGTATCCCAGACCGGTGAGAGACAGGGTTGCACCCGGAAATCCTCATTCTCCTCATCGTAAACGTGAAAATCCGCGAAGTCCTTTTCCTGTTTTTTCAGAATCGGGTCATCATCGGAATAGCCCAGGCATTTCAGAGCAATGATCGAATTCAACATGCTGGGGAAAATGGCGCCCAGCCCGTCCGAACCTTTTCCGATGCGCTCCAGCAGCCAGGCCTCCGCCTTCCGGAGCGCCTGCGAGCGCAGCGGCTTCCAGGGCATCTTTTCCACCTGCTTGAGCAGGTTATCACAGGTGAGAAAAAAGTTTCTCCAGGTGATCCATTGAGGATCGCGGGGAAGTGAAAAATCCTGGTTCTCAGTTCCATACGGATAGAGTTCATGGAGTTGTTTCTCCGGGGGCATGTGCCGGATGGGGCGGAAATGATTAATGATCGAGAGCGGCACATACATCGCCCGCGTCCAGGAGGACATTTCGTAAATATTAAAGAAAAACCAGTTGGGCAGGAGGATGGCCTCCACTGGGATGACCGGAAGGTATTTCCAGGGAAACAAGCCCAGTAGCGCCATGTAGAGCTTCCCGTAGGTATTCATAGCCGGGATTCCGCCCAGCCTCAGAATGACTGACCGCGCCTGCTTCATAATCGGATCATCCTCCGGGAAGCCGGCAAATTTCAGCACCATGTAGCACTTCACGGAGGCATTGATCTCACTGGGTGCACCCGGATAAATGTTCCACCCGCCATCCGGTCGGCGGCGGTCCAGGCAGTGCTTGACGATGCGTGACTGGATATCGAAATCCACCTCCCCGCGCCAATACATGTAGAACATATAGTCACAGGCCACGGTGGTATCGACATAGAGTTCCCCGATCCAGTTGCCCTCCGGCTTCTGCGAACTCAGCAACTTCTCACGGGTGCGGTCGATGACGGTATCGACTTGGGTCATCAGATCAGGCTCGACCGCCACTTTGAGCCGCGTCGATGTCGCCACCAACCCCTGGGTGGACACGCCGTTTTCTCTTTCCATTCTCTCCATGAAGCCTCCGAAACTAACGTCCGCCGCTCAGACGTCAATTCTGCGGGCATCTTGATCGGATATTTTTCCCTGTGGGAGGGTCTCATTCCATTCGACGCAGCCCGATCCTCTGCTATCCCTACCTCTGTGGAACCTCTTCTTATATCGACCGATTTCGACGGAACCATCTTCAACCACGACAGCCCGTCGCCTTTTTCCTCGCCATTTATGGACTGGATTGCGCAGGCCCGTGAGAAGCGGCGCATCGTCTGGGTCATCAATACCGGACGCCATTGGGAAGGTCTCCTCCCCGACCTGATAAAATATGAGACACCCCTCTGGCCGGACTGGGTTGCCCTCATCGAAAGGGAAATCCACCGGGTGCACGACGGTCAGGCTCATTCCCATGACGAATGGAACACGACCTGTACGGAAATCCATGCCGACCTCTTCGAGCGGGCCCGCCCGGCCTTCGAGAAAACCCGCCTGGATCTCGCTTCTTATAAAGATCTGGCCTTCGTGGACGATATCGGATCTCCCCTGGGTATGGTCGCCACCGATGAAAATCAGGCCAATGAAGTAGAAACGGCCATCGCCCCGCTCCTCGACGCCTTTCCCGACATGCACGCTGTGCGGAATTCCATCTACTTCCGCTTTGCCCATATTGACTATCATAAAGGCAGTTGCCTGGGCATGATTGCCAGTGAGGAGAACATCCCCCCGGCCCAATGCTTTGCCGCCGGAGACCATCGCAACGACCTCGCCATGCTGGACCGGAAATATGCCCACGCCATCACCTGTCCCTCAAATTCCGACCCCAGCGTCATCGAGCAAGTCAATCAACAGGGAGGCTACGTGGCCGGAGCACCGGCCGGTGATGGCGTCGCCGAAGCCTTAACCCATTTTTATGGCAATCCTTCAGATTGGTAGACAGCCTCTTA
>CAYTLD010000176.1:0-3693 GCA_964438585.1 uncultured Blastochloridaceae bacterium
AGAGCCAGGCTGATACCATCCAGCCCGACCGCAAATCGGATCTTGAAGAAATTCGAGAGTTCGAGCGCCTGCCCCTCCGAGACGAATTGGAATCCCGATGTGGCGGAATCGTATCCGAAAGCCAGCACCGCTGCACTGGCCAGGGTAAGAATGGCACCCGCACGCACCGTCATCCGGACTGGGGTTCCCAGAACTAGAGCGACCACCGCCGCCAATGGGGCAAACAGACCGATGAGTAAAACCATGTTCATATCAGCTCAACACTCCGATCACGACGCAGAGCACCAGAACCCCGATCAAAAAGAGCCAGGCATAAGTGTGCAGCACTCCACTCTGGAAGAGGCGCAGCACCTGGCCGAGGAAGGCTCCGATCCCACCTGTCCCCCGCACCAGGACGGTGCCGATGATCCAGCGGTCGATCCATCCACTCGCAGCTGCGATACCATCCTGAAGTCGCACCAGCCCCAATTCATAGATCTCATCTGAATAAAATTTGTTCCGGATGATGGCCAGCGGCTCGATGTCCAGCGGATCACTCTCCCGCCCCCGATAAAAGTAAATCCCTGCCGCCAATCCCGCCGCCAGCACCAGCAGGGAAGCCGCAATCAACCCGGCGGCCCCGCTATGATGCGCGGCCTCGCCCCCGGAAAAGTAAGTGTCGATTCCGAGAAAGCCTCCGAAGGCCGAGAGAATGGCGAGGAGGACGAGAGGAATGGTCATCACCAGTGGCGACTCCCGCGCCGCCGCCACTTCTTCTCCCCCTTTTTCCCTTTCCGACCCCCAGAAAACAACCACCACCAGCCGGGTCATATAAAAGGCGGTCAGCCCGGCAGTGAGGAGTCCGATCACGCAGAGGATCGGCTGGGAATGCCAGGCGGCCATCAGAATCGCTTCCTTACTGAAAAATCCGGCAAAGGGAGGACATCCCATCAACGCAGCGGTTCCGATCAGAAAGGTCCAGGAAGTGATCGGCATCCGCTTGAGCAGTCCCCCCATTTTCCAGATATTCTGCTCATGGTGGAGGGCATAGATGATCGAACCCGCCCCGAGGAAGAGCAGGGCCTTGAAAAAGGCGTGGGTGCTGAGGTGATACATCGCCGCCGAAGTTCCCTCGACCGCATGTTCCAGTCCTCCCGCCATCCCGACGGCGGAAACCATATACCCGAGCTGTGAGAGAGTCGAATAGGCCAGAATCCGCTTGATGTCATCCTGCCGAATGGCAATGACGGCGGCAAAGATCGCCGTGCCCATGCCAATCCAGGCGATCACATTCATCACCACCAGGGAAAGTTCGAGGATGAAGAAAACCCGGCAAATCATATAGACACCCGCCGCCACCATCGTCGCGGCGTGGATGAGAGCGGAAACCGGTGTCGGCCCCTCCATCGCATCCGGCAGCCAGACGTGCAGGGGAAATTGGGCGGATTTACCGACGCACCCCATAAACAGTCCGATCCCCACCAGAGTGAACATGAACGGGGTCGTCTCGATCAGCGTCTTGTTCGCCGGGACCGCATTCTCCAATTCCAGGAAACCCACACTTCCCCAAATCGCCCAGCATCCGAGAATCCCGAGCAGGAACCCAAAATCCCCGATCCGGTTGACAATAAAAGCTTTTTTCGACGCTTCCGCCGCCGCCGGGCGCTGGAACCAGAACCCGATCAGGAAATAAGAACTCAGTCCAACCAGTTCCCAGAAGATGAACATCATCACCAGGTTGTCGGCCAGGACGATGCCCAGCATCGAGAACATGAAGAACGACAGCTTGGCGAAATATCGCGACCGTCCCTTATCCTCTCCCATGTAACCGATGGAGAAAAAATGGATCAGCAGCCCTACCCCGGTCACCACCATGAGCATCATCCGCGCCAGCGGATCATCCATCGCGCCGATGGAAACCACCAGCCCGGCCTCGGGGAATGCCATCCACTCCCAGGCCATGAGGTCGGCAGATCCGGGAGCCAGCAGCAGGAGTAACGAACTGGCCGCCGACACCAGGCAGGCGGCTACCGACAGATAAGATGCCAATTTGGGAAAGGGCTGCAAGACCATCGTAATAACGACAGCCGCAATCAAAGGAGGAAGCAGGATGAGCCAGTTCATGTTGGTATTAAAATTCTAAAATTTCAGACGGATGAGTTGATCGATATCCGTTTCCTGGATTTGGCGGTAGAGGGCCACGATCAGAGCCAGCCCGACAGCCACCTCAGCCGCCGCCACCGTAATGATAAAGAAAACCATGATCTGGCCGCTCCCGTCCGTTCCCGGCAGGAAGCGGTCAAAGGCCACCAGTGTCAGGTTGGCCGCGTTCAGCATCAGCTCCAGGCACATGTAGATAATAATGATATTCCGGCGCAGCAGAACCCCGACCGCACCGATGAGGAAAAGCAGGCAGCTCAGGGCCAGATAGTGCGACAGCGTGATCTCGGTAAACACCGTCATGATATTTCCTCCACATCCCCGGTGGGCTCCATCGCCTCCATCTCACCCGCCATTGGACGCCGACTCAGAATCACCACTCCCAGGGTCGCCACCAGCAACAGAATGGCTGTAGCCAGAAAGGCCAATAAGTAATCCTCAAACAACCGCTTCCCCAGCGACCAGACCGATAACGCCCCGGCCTCCTCCGCATGTTCCCCCCACTTCAGGGGCTCCGCCAGCGGAGCGTAATCACCCGACACCACCTGGAAGATAGCCAATGGCAGGATCGCCAGCAGCACCAGCACCAGCAAACGCCCCCAGCGCAGAGGCCTCCGCTCCTCCGCCTTTAAATCCATCAGCATAATAATAAAAAGAAAGAGCACCATGACCGCACCCGCATAAACAATGACTTGCACCATCGCCAGGAAGAACGCTTGCAGGGAAAGAAACCCGACCGCCAGAAAAATAAACGTCAGCGCCAGGAACAACGCGCAAGCCACCGGATTCCGGTTCGCAATCACAGCCAACGACGACACCGTCATGCCCGCTGCCACTATCCAGAATATAAGTGCTTCCATCGTATTTGAGTATCCTAACGGCAAAGACGTTACGAAATGCCAACTTGCGGTCAAGTTTGCAAATCGAAAAATGATATGTGTTTAGAAAGAGCACTCACTTCCACATTGCCAATCGATAAATCCCTATTAGGTTTTCTATATGATCGTCGACCGGCCACAATTATCCTTCTGGGAAAAGCTCTACCTTCCCGCTTTTATCGGCGGCTTCGCCCTGACCTTCTCCCACCTCAAGCGCACCTTCCTCCAGCTCCTCGGCATCGGGCGCAAGGACAAATCACCCTCCGGTTCAGAGAAGCGCAGCCTGATGGACATGTCCACCACCGGCATGGTCACTATGCAATACCCCGAGGAAACCTGGAATTATCCCGACAAATACCGGGGCGCCCCCACCCTCGTCTATGATGAGGACGGACGTGAAAAATGCGTCAGTTGCCAGCTCTGCGAGTTCATCTGCCCCCCGCGCGCTATCAAGATTCTACCCGGCAGCATCCCCTTCGACTCCCCCTTCGCCCACGTCGAAAAAGCCCCCCGGGAATTCGACATCGATATGATCCGCTGCATCTACTGCGGCCTCTGCGAGGAAGTCTGCCCCGAAGAAGCCATCTTCCTCAGCAAAGAATTCCCCATCAAAGTCACCTACGACCGCCAAAGCATGGTCAACAATAAAGAAAAACTCTACCAAATGGGCGGCACC
>CAYTLD010000177.1:0-3686 GCA_964438585.1 uncultured Blastochloridaceae bacterium
AGTTCGTGGAGAAGGTCATCGGTGCCGATATGGCGGGCGTGCATTTCCAGTGCATAGCGGTCGGTCATGCCGGCCACATAATCACAGACGGTACGGGCCACACCGCACTTTTTAATCCGGAGGGCGTAGCGCTCGGAAATCTGGCCGGGGTGGTCGTGATAAAAACTAAAAAGCTGTTGGAGGATTTTGCAAGCACGCTGGTTGACCTCACTGACATCCGGGTGGTAGTAGAATTTCCGGCGCAGGCAGTCGCGCAGGTTCTGAACCTGGGCGCGCATCGGGATGGTGAAGCCAATCAGATGCTGGGAGTGGGTGCGCGCTTCATCGGCGGAGTGAATGTCCGCCTTGTCAATCAGGCGCGCGGATTCACGGCAGGCGTCTTCGACGAGCCGGTTGACCAGGCACCGGATGATGTGGCGGTGGCGGCGGCTGAAGTCGAGTCTGGAATACTCCTGTTCCACCTCACGCCCGATCGTGCTCCAGAGATCGATCTCCTCTAATTCCTGCGGATCGATGAGTCCACTGTCGATGGCGTCATCGAGATCGCTCGAGCAGTAGGCGATTTCATCGGCCAGGTCAGCGACCTGTGCCTCGAGTCCGGGTTGATCTCCGACTTCCAGTTCCTCCGGGCGGTGCTTACACAGTCCTTCTCGGACTTCCCAGGTGAGATTGAGGCCGTTGAATTCGGGATACTTATTTTCCAGTTGCTCGACCACGCGGAGGCTCTGGAGGTTATGTTCGAATCCCCCGTATCCGGACATGAGCTGGTCGAGGGTGTGCTCCCCGGGATGGCCGAAGGGCGAGTGCCCGAGATCATGGGCCAGGGCGATGGCCTCGGTCAGATCTTCGTTTAGTCCCAGGGTGCGGGCAATGGTGCGGGCGATGGCGGATACCTCGATAGTGTGAGTCAGGCGGGTGCGGAAGTGGTCGCCGGTGCCATTGAGAACGACCTGGGTTTTATATTCCAGCCTTCGGAAAGCGGTCGAGTGGACGACACGTTCCCGATCCCGCTGGAATTCGGAGCGGAAAATGTGAACCTGATCCGAATGAAGTCGCCCCCGGCTCTGGCTACTCAACTGGGCGTAGGGGAACAGGATGGCGGCTTCCTTTTGCTCCCACAGCATGCGTGCCTGTTCTCCCATCGGATTTGACGATAGTGTTCCGTGTCCGATTGTGAAGTCAGATCTATGAAATTGCTTCAAAAAGTGATCACATCGGGTAAGTTACCAACCTATGCAAATTTTCAGTTCACACCGCATCGGGCGTTCACGCCTCGTATTCTGTCCTATGCGGCATGTGGAAAGTGTCTCGCTCGGGCTCTGGTTCAAAACCGGGTCGCGCTATGAGCCCGGCCACCTCCACGGGGCGGCTCATTTTATCGAGCATTTGCTTTTCAAGGGGACGCGCAAACGCAACGCACTCGAAATAACCGAGGCCGTCGAGAGTCTGGGCGGTGATCTCAATGCGTTTACCTCGGAGGAAATGACCTGTTACTTCGCCCGGATTGCGGTGGACCACCTTCCGCTGGTGGCGGATGTGCTTTTTGACATGCTCTGGAAGTCGTCATTTCAGGTTAAAGAACTGGAGCGCGAGCGGGGGGTCATCCTTGATGAAATATTAATGTATGATGATCAGCCCCACATGGTCGCCCTCGAATTCTGCAATCTCGCGCTCTGGCCCGATAACAGTCTCGGTCGCCCGATTATGGGCACGGCCGATTCCGTGCGGAGCCTGAAACGGAAGGAATTAATGGAATTCTGGCGACGGCATTACCGCCCCAGTTCGCTGGTGGTCTCGGTGGCTGGCAATGTCGAGCTGGAGGGGATGATCAACCTGCTCAAACCCTACGTCGAGCCCCCGCGCAATTCCGGAGCCGGACGGGCCTGGACACCGGTTCGGTTGCCGAACACCCGCTTGCCTCAAGTGGTGGCTAATCAGCGTCCGGTTCAGCAATGCCATTTTTCCCTCGGAATCCGCGGACTGCCCCGAAAAGATCCGCGCCGCTATACGGAGAAGGTGCTCAGTGTCATTCTCGGCGAAAACATGAGTTCACGCCTCTTCCAGTCTGTGCGCGAGCAACACGGACTGGCCTACTCGGTCCATAGTTCGACAGCGCATTATTTTGACACCGGCGCCCTCTACGTCCATGCCGGAACGGATCCTGATCTCTTTGAAAAATGCCTGGGCCTGGTGGCGGACGAACTCTCCGACCTGCGCCGGAAACGCCCCTCCGCCCGTGAACTCCGCCAGGCCAAGGACTACATCATCGGTCAGATGAAACTGGGAATGGAAAGCACGTCGAGCCGGATGATGTGGATGGGCGAGTGTATGATCGGACTCGATACCCTCATTCAGCCTCAGCAAGTCATCGAAGAAATCGAGTCAGTGACACTGGCACAGGTGCAGGAAGTCGCTCAGCACCTCTTTGTGCCCGGTAAAATGGTTTTGTCGGCCTGCGGACCTGAGATGAATGAGAAACGGGCACGATCGGCGGCGGAAGTTTTACGGGCACTATGATTGAAAGAGGGCTGATCCAGCTAAAGCCGAGACGCGGCGAGTTTTTCCATTTCACCGGGCCGGAGTGTGAATGCGTCGGGACGGACTGGGATGCATTGGAACAGGCGGTTTCCGGGACTGCGGATAATCATTCGTATGACAGTTCTACCCCTTCCGGTGCCTGGGTTGGATACGTGTCCTACGAAGGTGATTTTCACTTTACCCATTTTCCCTCGCCGGAATTGATCGAGGGCAGCCTGCTCCTGCCGGAGCCACTGCACCCTGCGTCGGGGCCGGGATGCGAAACAAGATGGGCTACGGATGTCAGCCGTGAGGATTACAAAACCATGGTGCGCCGCGCTCAGGACTATATCCGGGCCGGTGACATCTATCAGGTCAACCTCTGCCGGACATTCAAGCGGCGGGAGGAGGACTTCGATGTCATGGAATTCTTTCGGGGTCTCTGGCAAATTACCGAAGCCCCGATGGCGGCTTGCTTAGTATCCCGAGAAACCGGCATCATCTCTGCGTCTCCGGAACTTTTTCTCAGGATCGAGGGGCGGCAGATCCTGACCAGCCCGATCAAAGGAACCCGCCCACGCGATCCGGATCCGATGCGCGACCGTCAGAACGCCTTTGAACTCAGCACCCATGAAAAGGAAATTGCCGAGCTGGTGATGATCACTGATCTCGAGCGCAACGATCTCGGAGCCATCTGCGAATTCGGCAGTGTGCGGGTTCCCCGGCTGGTGCAGTGCAGAACTTTTTCTCACGTCCACCACCTGGTTTCCGATGTCGAGGGAACCTTGAGGGAGGGAATCTCTCCGGTCCGGGCCGTGCAGTCCTGTCTGCCGGGAGGATCGATCACCGGTGCCCCCAAGCACCGGGCCATGGAAATTATCCGGGAACTAGAAGCCGGGCCTAGGGGACCATACACGGGGGTGATCGGCTACTTCGGTGATGACGGCACCGCCCAGTTCAGTATCGCCATCCGCACCGCCGTGTATCAGAACGGATACCTTTCCTTCGGGGTGGGTAGCGGGATTACCGCCGGCTCGGATCCGGATGGCGAATTTGAAGAAACCCGTCAAAAGGCCAGTTGCCTTCTTCAAGCCTACGATGCCTATCATGCCCGCCGTGGTGCGCCAGTGCTGGAAGGAACCTGATGAGTCAGGTGCCCATAGATGATC
>CAYTLD010000178.1:0-1066 GCA_964438585.1 uncultured Blastochloridaceae bacterium
CCTACATGGTCTGGAGACCTTCGTCGAGCCAGCTGAGGAGGTCGCGGATGTTCTCGCGGGTTTCATCTCCCATGTGTGAAATGCGGAAGGTCTGGCCTTTGATTTTCCCGTAGCCGCCATCGATGATGCATCCGTGGTTTTTCTTCAGCCAGGTATTGAGGGCAGGGATATCGATCTGGCGCGTATTGTTGACACAGGTCAGGGAGAGGGACTCGTAGCCAGCTTCAGCGAAGAGTTCGAACCCCCGGTCACTGGCCCACTGGCGGATCGTCTCCGCATTGTCGCGGTGGCGCTGGTAGCGTGCCTCCAGTCCTTCCGCGCGAATGTCCTCAAGCTTGCTTTCGAGGGCATAGTAGTGGGAGATGGACGGGGTGGTGGGGGTCATATTCTTTTCATGGTTGGCAAGGAATTCATTGAAATCCAGGTAGTATCCGCGGTCCGGCTGAGAGGCGGCGCGTTTGAAGGCTCGTTCGGAAACGGTGAAGACAGCGGCACCGGGAGGCAGGGCCAGGGCTTTCTGGGTGCCGGCCAGCATGACATCCGCCCCGAGATCATCGAAGGGGGTAGGCTTGACCGTGAAGGACGAAACCACGTCCACGATAAAAAGGACATCGGGGAATTTTTTCATGACCTGAGCGATGTCCTCAATCGGGTTCATGGTGCCAGTGGAGGTCTCGTTATGGATCAGGGTCAGGGCATCGTATTCTCCGGTGGAGAGGGCCTGCTCGACGGCCTCCGGCTTGATGGCCGTCCCCCACTCGACTTGGAGAGGGTCGGCGGCCTTACCGCACTTGGTGGCCACGGGATACCACTTATCGGAAAAAGCACCGCTCATGCAATTGAGCACCTTTTTCTGAACGAGGTTCCGGATGGCGGCTTCCATGACTGCCCAGGCGGAGCCGGTGGCGACAAAGACTGGCTGCCGGGTGGCAAAGAGTTCCTGCAGCCCAGGCTGGACCCGCGCATAGAGTTCCTGAAAATCCTTACTCCGGTGCCCGATCATAGGAGAACGGAAGGCCTCCCAGGTTTTTTCTGAGATGTGAACGGGTCCGGGAATAAATAATTT
>CAYTLD010000178.1:1166-3665 GCA_964438585.1 uncultured Blastochloridaceae bacterium
GTTCTCTTAACAGCCTTTGCGCTCGATGATTTGGTTGCCTTCACCGAGTACGATCATGCGGGGATGGTGGTGAGCGGTCTCCTCGTTGCTTAACTGGCAGAAGCTCATAATAATAATCCGGTCCCCCTTGGCCCCAAGGTGGGCGGCGGCACCGTTGAGAATAATATCACGGCTGCCGGCTTTCGCTTCGATGGCATAGGTTTCGAATCGGTTTCCGTTATGGAGGTTGCCGACGAGGATTTTTTCATGGGGCAGGAGGTTGACCGCTTCCATGAACTCGGGGTCAATAGAGAGGCTGCCCTGATAATCGGCACAGGCACCGGTGACGGTGGCGCGGTGGATTTTAGAATGCAGTAACGTGCGCAGAATCATCAAAGCGTATTGACGAGTGTTTTTCCGATCTGGTCGAGGGTCTCGGCGACATGAACTCCCGCCTCCTTCAGGAAGGCAATTTTTTGTTCAGCGGTGCCCTTGCCGCCGGAGACAATCGCTCCGGCGTGGCCCATACGACGTCCGGGAGGAGCGGTGGCACCGGCGATGAAGGCGGTGACCGGCTTGCTGACCGATTCCTTAATATATTCAGCGGCCTCTTCCTCTTCTGAGCCGCCGATTTCACCGATCATGATAATGGCGTCGGTATCGGGATCCGCATTGAAGAGAGCAATAGCATCCCGGTGGGTCATGCCATGAATGGGGTCGCCCCCGATCCCGATGCAGGTGCTTTGCCCCTGCCCCAGTTGGGTGAGCTGGTAAACAGCTTCGTAGGTCAGGGTGCCGCTGCGGGAGACGACTCCGATCCGTCCGGGCTGGTGGATGTAGCCGGGCATGATACCGATTTTGCATTCCCCCGGTGTGATGATGCCGGGGCAGTTGGGGCCAATGAGAACGGAGTCCGACTGCCTCATCGCGACTTTAACCCGCATCATGTCGATGACAGGGATGCCCTCGGTAATACAAATAACCAAATCCAGTCCGGCATCCATGGCCTCCTCGATCGAATCAGCGGCAAAGGCCGGGGGGACAAAAATCATGGAGACATTGCAGCCGGTTTCCTTAACGGCTTCCTGAACCGTGTCGAAGACCGGAATCTTGTCCTCGAATTTTTCACCGCCGCGGGCGGGGGTGACCCCGGCCACCACATTGGTTCCATATTCCATGCAGGATTTGGCATGGAAGCTGCCGGCCTTTCCGGTGATCCCCTGGACCAGTAAACGTGTATCTTTATTGACTAATACCGACATGATTATGCTCCTTTTGCCGCCTCGACGGCTTTCCGGGCCGCATCCGCCAGATCGCTGGCGGAAGTCAGATTCAGACCCGATTGTTCCAATAGCTCACGCCCCTGCTTCACATTGGTGCCCTCCAGGCGCACCACCAGGGGAACGTTCAGGCCGGCGGTTTTGACAGCTTCGATAATACCTTCGGCAATGATGTCACATTTCATGATCCCGCCGAAGATGTTGACGAGGATGGCTTTGACCTGCGGGTCATCCATGAGCAATTGGAAGGCACTGGTGACCTGGCTGGTATTGGCTCCTCCGCCGACATCCAGGAAGTTGGCTGGCTCGCCTCCATGGTGTTTGATAATGTCCATGGTCGCCATGGCCAGCCCGGCACCGTTGACCATGCAGCCGATATTGCCATCGAGGCCGATGTAATTAAGCCCGGATTCGGAAGCCTTAACCTCGCGCGGATCTTCCTCGTCCGTGTCACGCATGGCGGATATCTCTTCCTGGCGGAAAAGCGCGTTGTCGTCGAAATTAAACTTGGCATCCAGAGCCAGGACGGCGTCCCCCTTGGTGAGCACGAGGGGGTTGATCTCCACCATGGAGCAATCACTCTGAATGAAGAGATCATAGCAGGCATGGAACAGGCGGCAGGATTCACGCATTTGCTGTGAATTGAACCCCAATTGCCTTGAGAGCTTCCGGGCCTGATAGGGGCGCAAGCCCAGGGCCGGGTCAATCGGCATTTTAAAAATAGCATCCGGACTGTTCGCCGCCACCTCCTCGATGTCCACCCCTCCCTGGCTGCTGGCCACCACACAGGGGGCATTGATCGACCGCTCCATGACGATGGCAAAGTAAAATTCTTTGGCGATTTCCACGGATTCGGAGACCAGCACCTTGTTCACCTTCCGGCCTTCAGCGCCGGTCTGGTGGGTGACCAGTGTGTGCCCGATCATTTGCTCGGCATAATCACGGACTTGTCCTGAAGTTTTGCACAGTTGCACCCCTCCCTTCAGTCCGCTGGACAAGTGCCCCTTGCCGCGCCCGCCGGCGTGGATCTGGGCTTTTATGACCAGATTATTACCCATCCCGCGGGCGATTTGTTCTGCTTCGGCAGCGGATGAAGCCACCTGTCCTTCGGTTGAAGGCACTTTAAATTTAGCCATCAACTCTTTGGCCTGGTATTCGTGAATATTCATTTTGGGTATTGTCTTGGTTTAGCGGAAAGCAAAGTGTCAGATTGAGCGGCAAGCGTCAACATGAGATTTTT
>CAYTLD010000179.1:0-3626 GCA_964438585.1 uncultured Blastochloridaceae bacterium
GAACCGGTAAAAGCGCATGCGCTCGGAAGAGTATGCCCCTTGGATACCCGCATCTGGAAGGAGGCGGTGCTGGCACTGCTGGCGGATCGGGAAGCGCTGCGATGCCAGGGAGAGGCGGCGAGGGCCTACGCACAACAGCATTACTCATGGCCGGTTCAGGGCCGTAGGCTGGCGGAAATTTACCGGGATGTGCTGTCGTGAAATTCGAGGAGATAACGGTTCTTATCCTGACCTCCAATGAGGAGGAGAATATCGGGCGCACGCTGGAGGCGCTCAAATTATTTCCGCGCATCGTGGTGGTGGATTCTCTTAGTGGAGACCGGACTCCGGAAATCTGCGGACGGTTTCCCAACCTTGATTTTTACCAGCGAAGCTTTGATGCGCACTCGGTGCAATGGAATTATGGGTTGGATCTGGTGGCGACGGAGTGGGTGCTGACGCTGGATGCGGACTATCTAGTGACTCTGGAATTCGTGGTGGCACTGGAGGCGGCGGAACCGTCCGCCGACCTTGCGGGCTATCGGGTGCCGTTGATTTATTGTGTCGGTGGCCGGGCCCTGCGGGCCTCGCTGCTGCCTCTCCGCATCGCCCTGTTCCGAAAAAGTTGCGGACACTATGTCCAGGATGGGCATACGCAGGATCTTGTCATTGAGGGTGGTGTGCGGGATTTTCCCGTGGCCATTCTTCACGACGACCGGAAGCCATTTTCCCGCTGGCTGTCGGCGCAGCACCGTTATGCCCGACTGGAAGTGGAGAAGCTCAGACGGACGCCCTGGAAGGATTTGAGTGCGCAGGATCGTCTCAGGAAACTGATTCTTCCCGCGCCGCTGGCGGTCCTGATCTATTGCCTGTTCGTCAGAGGTCTGCTTCTGGAAGGCAAGGCCGGTTGGATTTACACCGGGCAGCGGGTGCTGGCGGAGGTCATTCTCTCCTGGCAGATGATCTGCCAGGGAAGCCGCCCTTCTCCTGATTAGAGGTCATAACTTCTTTGAGGCGCAAGATTCCCGGCCCTGACGGAACGGGCTTTTGAACTGGCGCGCCTTTGGCGCCTGGAAGTGGGGGCCGAAGACCCATCGATACTAAAGCCCAGGCTAACGGCCTGGGTTGAATGTTTAATCAGGTCAATCGACGTGATTAAGTTATTCCATAGTTAAAGCTACGCCCGGGGGCCATGGATGAGCTGGACTTGCTACTTCTGCCCCTGTCCCATCTGGAAGGCGGGCTGGCCATCAAAATAGTAGAGCCCCCACCCCATCCACTCCATCCACCCCACCCACAAGTGCTGTCGTAAAAACCCGCTATTTCGATTTTGCGCGTAAACTCCAGCGCGGAGTGCCTATTGACTATCTCGGGCTCAGAGGGTTTACTCCTCAACTTCAAATCAACCGAATAAACTTATGGAACCGACGATTATTTACACCAAAACCGACGAGGCTCCCGCTCTCGCCACTTATTCATTTCTTCCGATTATCGAAGCCTTTGCCAAAGCGGCAGGCGTCCGGGTCGAAACCCGCGATATCTCCCTGGCCGGTCGCATCCTCGCCCAATTCCCGGATCGCCTGAAGGACGACCAGAAAATCGGCGACCACCTCACCGAACTCGGGGAACTGGCTAAAACCCCCGAAGCGAACATCATCAAACTTCCCAACATTTCCGCCTCTATGCCCCAACTCCGGGCCGCCATCAAGGAGCTTCAGTCGCAGGGCTACGACCTGCCCGATTACCCCGACGCTCCTGCTACCGACAAGGAGAAAGAAATCAAAGCCCGCTACGGCCGGGTGAAGGGCAGCGCGGTCAATCCCGTCCTGCGCGAGGGCAACTCCGACCGCCGCGCTCCGAAAGCCGTCAAGGAATACGCCCGCAAGCACCCGCACACCATGGGCGAGTGGTCGAAAGACTCGAAAACCCGCGTGGCCACCATGGAAGCCAACGATTTCCGTTCCAACGAGAAATCCATCACCGTCGTTCAACCCACCACCGTTAAAATTGAATTCATTTCCCGCGATGGTCTCACCACCCCGCTCAAAGAGGGAATCGACCTCCTCGAAGGCGAGGTTATCGACGGCACCCGGATGAGCCGCAAATCACTGGTCTCCTTCCTCAAAGATCAAGTGTCCGAAGCCAAAAAAGAGGGCGTGCTTTTCTCTCTGCACCTGAAAGCCACCATGATGAAGGTTTCCGACCCGATCATTTTCGGCCATTGCGTCCGCGTGTATTTCGCCGACCTCATTGAAAAACACGCGACCACGCTTGAAGAACTTGGCGTCGACTTCAACAACGGACTCGGCGATCTCGTCTCGAAGCTCGATCAGCTTTCCGCAGACAAAAGACAAGAAATCGAAGCCGACATCCAGCAAGCCTACAAAAACGGACCCGACCTCGCTCAGGTCAATTCCCGCAAAGGCATCACCAACCTCCATGTCCCCAGCGATGTCATCGTCGACGCATCCATGCCCGCCATGATCCGCGAGGGGGGTAAAATGTGGAACAAGGATGACGCCACCCAGGACACCCTCGCCGTTATTCCCGACAGCTCCTACGCTAGCGTTTATCAGGCGACCATTGATTTCTGCAAGGAACACGGTGCCCTCGATCCCACCACCATCGGGTCCGTTCCCAACGTCGGCCTGATGGCTCAGAAAGCCGAGGAATACGGCTCCCACGATAAAACTTTCGAAGCCCCCGCCGACGGTGCCATCCGGGTCGTCGACGCCTCCGGAAACACTCTCATCGAGCACGAGGTGGAGCAGGGCGACATCTGGCGGGCCTGCCAGACCAAAGATGCCCCTATCCGCGACTGGGTGAAACTCGCGGTAAACCGTGCCCGGGAAAGCGGAGTCCCCGCCGTCTTCTGGCTGGACAAAACCCGGGCCCATGACGGTCAGCTCATTTCCAAAGTAAATCAATATCTGAGGAACCACGACACAGGGGGTCTGGATATCCGCATTCTCGCTCCGGCTGAAGCTTGCCGGGTCAGCATGGAACGGATGAAAGAGGGACAGGACACCATCTCCGTCACCGGAAACGTCCTGCGCGACTACCTTACCGACCTCTTCCCCATTCTTGAACTCGGCACCAGCGCTAAAATGCTCTCCATCGTTCCTCTCATGAATGGCGGCGGTCTTTTTGAAACCGGAGCCGGTGGCTCAGCGCCCAAGCACGTTCAGCAATTCCTTCAGGAAAACTATTTGCGATGGGATTCCCTCGGCGAATTCCTCGCCCTCGCCGTCAGCTTCGAGCATCTGGCCAAAGCCTTTGATCGTCCCAAGGCCGCCGTCCTCGGAAAAGCTCTCGATGCAGCAACCGGCATCTTCCTGGAAGAGAATAAATCCCCCACCCGGAAACTGGGGGGAATCGACAACCGGGGAAGCCATTTTTATCTCGCCCTCTACTGGGCGCAGGAATTGGCCTGGCAGGAAGAAGACGCCGACATCCGCGCCGCTTTCAAGCCGCTGGCTGAGTCCTTGGCTGAAAACGAGGAAGCCATCGTCGAAGAACTCATCAGCGCACAAGGCAAGCCGGTGGACATTAAAGGGTATTACCACCCGGATGATGAAAAGGCCTCTGCCGCCCTCCGCCCCTCGGTGATTTTTAATCGCCTGCTCGAAGAATTCTCGGGATAAGAA
>CAYTLD010000180.1:0-3625 GCA_964438585.1 uncultured Blastochloridaceae bacterium
AAAGTTTGTTATCATCCACTTTTTAGACAGCCTCTCAAAGGCCAGGTTGAAAAGTTACGGGGTAATCTTCGCAATTCTCATCCCGCTACAACTATTTTCCCTCATCTCCTGGATCTTTTTTCAAGGCGGACCGAAGAACGTCGCTTATCTTCATGAGACGAACGCGTGATCCGTCTTCATAGAACACCACAATAAAGCGGCTATCAGGATAAACAGGCCAGTAGGTGGAATAGAAGCGCTTCTTCTTCCCTCCCTCGATTGCAAACGCTCTTACCCCAGTTCCAGTATTGCGGGTAACAGACGGTTTTATCTTTTCGATCGATTGTGGCTCCACCAGAAAAGGGTCATCGCCGGTTTTTGCGGCCGGCTGAAATTCGATTTGTTTTCCGGTGGTATTGATGAGCATCCAATCGTCAAAACCCGCTGTTTCAAAGTTATCTGGAACCGCAGAAAAACGAGGCTCATCCCCAGACAGCCACCCGAGCAATAGAATTCTTGGGCTTCCATCCGGCACTTCAACTTTGGAGACTACCTCATAGGACGATTTTCCGTCTTCCTCAGTCACTTGACGAAAAATAGACAGCGGAGATTCCGCACGTGCTTTATATACATCAAAGGGTCTTACCGGGTTGAAGACCAGTTTTACGTATCCGTCCTCCCCGGCAATATAAAGCTCTGGAAGAGCGGCACGATTGAGTGCCAGCGTTCTCAGCTCAAGGGCAGATGCCCGGTAGGAGGTGATCCCAAGAACCAGTCCGACCAGGAGGAGGATGTAGAGACGACTTTTATTCATACGGCACATGCCGATGTTTTTAGGTTAAATTTCGTCCCTGTTCAACCACCGAAATGAGACCACTCTGAATTGGCGGCCAAATGGGCTGGATGGACTGGCGAGATCTGCCAACTTTTCTTCGTCGGTCATGGTTGAATAATTCTCAGGCTCAACGGGATCAGGAACCCGCTGCACGACAGCTTCGCACCATGTCTGAGCGGTCACATTTCCATTGCTTGGATTTAGAGCTTCTCCATACGCCCTGATCGTAAACGTATCCGAACGCGCCTGCATAAAGGGGGCCAGTGCCTGGAGAATATCTCCCTGAAGCAACTGTCCCGGAAATCCCGCATCCTGACGTGTATCGGCGGGAATTTCAGCATGCTTAGCCTTCTCGGCGAAACCGGTTGCGATAGATGTGTTCACCGTCTTGTCGAGGGCTGCCTGAAGTGCCCCCATTTCCTGGTATTCCGACACGCTGGAAGAATAATCCCGGTTAATAAACTGACCTAGATTATAGAACGGACCTCTCCCTTTGATTTGATTGACGATTTCTACTGCCAGTTCGCGAACCTCATTCCCGGTCAGTTCACGGAATCCGGTCCAGTAATTGCTTTCGTCTGTAGACGAGGCACTAAATCCCTCACCCCGAACCCTTTGAACTCGGGGAAAGCGGACGCCTTCTGGCTCATCGAATCCAGTTTGTAGCGTTCCGCGGTCATCGATCCTAGCCACCGGTAATTGTAAGGTGCTCGACAGAAAAGCCTCCCACGCGTCGATTGAGGTAGAATTGATGTTGAAGGCTCCATCGACCAGGACATGTCCCGCATTATGAAAGAAGCCCCCCCGGGTTCCAGCTTCATCGCCCTGATCCTGTAGAGTGTTGAAGTCAAAGGACGAGCCCTCGGGTTCATAAGGGAGAAAACGTGGGTTGATGAGCGTCTCATTGCCAGCAATCAGATCTTGATATCGTGACGCTGCCACCTTGCTGCTCGGATCATCATTGCTTGACGGATCGGTCGGATCATGATCATCATCATACTGGGGAATGGTGGTAAATGTGTACTTATCAAAGAGCACTTCATTGACGAGATACGAGGCGTCATAGAGCCGGAACTGACCACTAAAATCGATTTCCCAAGTATCATCATCAGGAAACCCTCCATCCGTTCGCTTCTTCGGGCTATAGGTGTCCAGTTGGTTATACCACAATTGTCCACTCGAAATCGGAATGCGTGGATTAGCATACGAATTTCCGACAATATATGAAGGCTCATAGCTAAACCGACCGGGGCTGGCATGCTGGAGCTGGCCAAGCGAAATGAGATCACTACGGGGAATATCAAAAAGAATCACCTGATGATGACCTGAACTCCCGTCGCGACCCGCACCCCAGAACGCATACCCTTCCTTTTCTGCAGGATCATCGCTGAACTCCATCTGTACAGATTTATCGTCATTTTCGGGAATTTGGCCTTCAAACGAATTCGTGTAGGCAGCCAGACCGTCGATATCCAACCCAGAGTCCCAACGCGGATTGTGGAAGGTGGCACGAATATTATAATCGACCAAAGGTCTCAGAGAATTGTCTCCGCTCTCCATCGTTGTGTTCAGCGCCAGAATTAAACTCGCTTTGTCGGCATCCTGAGCATTTGAAGGGCTTGGGACTCCTCGGATGTCGACGCCGTCTATGGTGATCTTCTTACCGGTCAATGGTCCAATCGCATCAAATGCCACAGGTTGGTAAAAGACCTGTGAAACACCCTGACGTATAGGGCTCCTACCAGGGGGAAATTCTCCCCCATGCACGCCCCAAGTTAAGGTGTTGTGATCAATCTGAAATTCCACCTCTAGCTCAACAGAGGAGAGATCGGGAATGGGCTGATCCAATTCCGCCCTCCATTGGAAGCTCTCCACAACAAGATCCGCTACATTTGGCCCGAGCAGCCCGCTTAAATTGCTTCGGTGCGCATCATCCTTTTGGTTCTCTTTGTTTTCTTCAAAGGCATTGAACTGACTATGACCGGCGGGCACAAAAAGTGGTACGCTGGTTAGCAGGTACGCCAAGTCGTCATTCTTATTTACCCCGGCCCCTATGGCACTGTATCGTTCGATCTGGCCGTTGGCTTCAGGGATAGTCACCAGTGGATCAGCTATGCCCCCGAACTTGGCTCCACTACCTGCCGAATCCACCAGATCTTTCTCTTGACTCAACGCCAGAGTAATATTGTAAGGATTATATACGGACAACCATACCTGGTTATAAATGATGAGTTCATCATCTTCATCATTTTCATCATCGTTTTCGTCATAACCGAGCCAGATGTTGTGCTGGTAATATCCTAGCAGCGGGATGGGATTAACATGCCGATACCTCTCGATGAAGTTATCGATGCGACTCATATAATTGCCATAGGCTTGATCCTCATGGCCCTGTGTAGACGGATTGGCGTATCTGTGAGGCGGTTTCCTCCCCCGATAGAATTTGTCGGAACTTGTATGATTATCTTCTATAAAGTTCCTCCCGTCTATGCTAAACGCATAGATCACGTCTCCGTATTTCCCATTGCTCTGGATATAGCGCTTAATTGCGTAATAATCCTGAAACATGTTCCAATGGATGTAACCCTGTCTGAAATCGTTGAAGACATCGGTATCATTTAAATATTCAGCACGGACAACGAGATAGCGTTCAAGTTCATCGCGGCTCAGGCTATTAGCATCCTCCCAGTATAGAGTTCGATATCGTGTTTCCACCGCCTCATCTTCAGAGGCTCCAGGGGCGGGGACAATCTCAGCCGGAGCAAAGATCCGGTCAAAAACGGTTTCATCCTCGAAGGCAATAGTCAGGTC
>CAYTLD010000181.1:0-3606 GCA_964438585.1 uncultured Blastochloridaceae bacterium
AGACATGTAAGATTTGAATTCCCTCACTGTCCCTAAATTACGGAGATCCAGACTTGCAGGAAGCCCTTATCCCGATAGCCTTACCCCTTCATGAATATCGCTATTGAAGAACTATCGGCCTGTCGGCGTCGCCTGACCATCGAGGTGCCCCCGGATCAGGTGGAAAAAGAATGCGCCGACATCCTTAAAGATTTCCAGAAGCATGCCTCCATCAAGGGCTTCCGCCCCGGCAAGGCACCTGTCGGCATGGTCGAGAAGAAATATCGCAGCCAGATCGACGAGGAGGCCAAGCGCGCCCTCATCCCCAAAGCCTACCGGGAGGCGGTTAAGGAAAAGCAACTCAACGTCGTCAGTCAACCCGCCGTCGAAGATCTGAAATTCGAGCGCGGCCTGAGTATGAGCTTCTCGATCGTCGTGGACCTCGCCCCCGAATTCACCCTCCCCACTTACAAAGGAATCAAAGTCAATAAAGCCGAGACCGAAGCGACGGATGAGGATGTCCAGAAGGTTCTCGATCATCTCCTCGATCAGCAGGCCAATTATATCAACCTGGAAGGTCGCGCTCCTACCAATGATGACTTCGCTGTCCTCGATTTCACCGGTACGGTTGATGGCAAGCCGATCAAGGAACTGGCAGACAATGCCGAGGCCCTCAGCGAGCAGAAGCACTTCTGGCTGAAATTGGAGGAAAATGCCTTCCTCCCCGGCTTCACGCCCCAGCTCATGGATCTAAAACCCGGCGAGAGCAAGGACATAACCGTCACCATTCCCGACGACTTCCCCCAGGAGCCGCTGAAAGGTAAAGAGGCGGTCTTTCAAGTCACCCTCATTCACTGGAAGGAAAAGGTGCTGCCGGAATTCGACGATGAAATGGCCCAGGAAATGGCGCAGGTCAATGCCGCTGAACTCAAGGAACGGATCAAAGAAAATATTCAGCGCGAAAAGGAACAGAAAGCCCGCGAGGAGCAAGTCCAGCAAATCATCACCCACCTCAAAGACAAGGTGAATTGCGAGCTTCCCGAGTCAGCCGTGGAATCGGAAACCCGCTCTGTCCTGCAAAACATCGTTCGTGAAAACCAGCAGCGAGGTGTCCCCGACGAAGTTATCCAGGAGAACCAGAGCACCATCCTGGAAAATGCCCAGGGATCCGCCCGCGACCGGGTCAAGGTCGATTTCATCCTCAGCAAGATCGCCGAGGCCGAAAAGATCGATATCGAATCCTCCGAGCTGGCTCAGGAAATTCAGCTCATGGCGGTGCAATACCAGACCACCCCTGAGAAAATCTACCGCACCCTCGAAGAAAATGGCGGCATCCTCCAATTGCAGGAAGACATCCGTAAGCGCAAGACGATCGAATTCCTTCTCAAAAACGCCGAGATGACCTGAAGCCAGAAAGTGACAATGCACTTTCCACGGTCATCCAAGGGATGAGTTCTCCTCCCCTGTCCCGTAGGGAATAGGGGAGGTGCCCGCAGGGCGGAGGGGTTCTCCTCCCCAACCATTAATCAAAAATCTTAAATCATTAATACACTCCCGACCCCTCCACCACTTCGTGGTCCCCCTCCCCTATGCTCCGCACAGGGGAGGAGAAAGGAAGGGGTTATAGCAACAAAGCGTGCGACCTGCGCTATTTGCAGTGCGCACTTGCCATCGGGCCATCTCTGTTTAAGTTAGCGTTCATGACTGAAACATTATACAGCGGAATCAACGAACCACTCTCCAGCATTTACGTCCCCACCATTATCGAGGAAACCGGGCGGGAACGCCGCCAGTGGGATCCTTTCTCCCGCCTTTTAAAGGATCGGGTCATTTTCATTGGATCGATGATCAATGATGATGTCGCCAACCTGATCACCGCCCAGCTTCTCTACCTCCAAATGGAGGATTCAAAGAAGGACATTCACATCTACATCCAATCCCCCGGAGGTTACGTGACTGCGGGTATGGCCATTTATGACACCATGCAGCACATTTCCTGCGACATTGCCACCTACTGTATCGGGCAGGCAGCCAGCATGGGGGCAGTCCTCTTGGCCGCCGGCTCCAAGGGCAAGCGCTTTGCCCTCCCGAATGCGCGCATCATGATCCACCAACCCCTCGGCGGTGCCCAGGGTCAGGCCTCGGACATTTCCATCCAAGCCCAGGAAATCATCCGCACGAAAAAGCGGCTCAATGAAATCCTCGCCTACCACACCGGACAAAAGTATGAAAAAATCGATGCCGACACCGATCGCGACCGCTTCCTCTCCGCCGAAGAAGCAGCTGAATATGGACTGGTTGATAAAGTGCTGGAATCGAAGAAGACCGAGGGACTGAAAAGCCTCGACCCCTCATCCAAAGGGAAAGAATCGTCCAGCTCCAAGAAATAAAACCCAGGTTTCGAATCTCTTCCTGATATGGCTAAAGCGGTTAACCTGACGATGTGCTCCTTCTGCGGGAAGAGCCATGCCGAGGTCACCAAACTGGTTGCCGGACCCGGAGTCTATATTTGCGATAGTTGTGTCGATATCTGCAAGAAGATCATCGATAAAGACCGCGCCCAAGCTAGTCAGTCCTCATCGGCGTCAGATGCCAGCCTGCTCCGCCCCGCCGAAATTCGCCACGCACTCGATGAATATGTTATCGGACAGGAAGGGGCCAAAAGGACACTCGCAGTGGCAGTCTATAACCACTACAAGCGCATCCGGCACCTCGAAGGTGTGCCCGCCCTTGAGATTGGCACCGAGCCCCCGCTGGAGCTGGAAAAGAGCAACATCCTGCTCGTAGGCCCGACCGGTTCCGGCAAGACCCTGCTGGCCAAATCACTCGCCCGCATCCTCGATGTTCCTTTCTGCATCGCCGACGCCACCTCACTGACCGAGGCCGGCTACGTCGGTGAGGATGTCGAGTCGATCATCCTCCGTCTCCTCCAGAGCGCTGACTTTGATGTCGCCCGTGCGGAGAAAGGCATCATCTACATCGATGAGATCGATAAAATCGGACGCACCACAGACAATGTCTCGATCACCCGCGATGTCTCCGGAGAAGGCGTCCAACAGGCCCTGCTGAAAATTCTCGAGGGCACCCTCTGTCATGTCCCGCCTCAGGGAGGTCGCAAGCACCCTCAACAGGAATACATTCAGGTCCGCACCGATCACATTCTCTTCATCTGCGGAGGGGCCTTTGTCGGACTGGATGCGATCATGCAACGCCGCCAGCGCGGATCCCATGTCGGATTTTCCCCGGACGAGGAGCCCCGCCAGAGCCTGTCCGCCGAAGCCATCGAACCGGAAGATCTCCGTCTCTATGGCATGATCCCTGAGTTTGTCGGACGCCTGCCCATCGTTGCCTCCCTCGACCCCCTGACCGAAGATGACCTCGTGGCCATCCTCAAAGAAACCCGCAACGCCCTGGTCAAGCAATACACCCACCTGCTCGATATGGATGGGATCGGCCTGACCATTACAGACGACGCCTGCCGCGCCCTGGCCCGCAAGGCCATGGAGCAGGGCACTGGCGCCCGCGCCCTCCGCTCCATCCTCGAACACACCATGCGCGACCTCATGTACGATCTTCCCACCCGCGACGACATCGAAAGCGTCACCATCAATGCCAAGGTCATCGAGG
>CAYTLD010000182.1:0-3601 GCA_964438585.1 uncultured Blastochloridaceae bacterium
GTTCACCGAAAGTTCCCAGCCATCATCCAGCCGCAGGCTGCCGATGACCGTCGAGAGGTATATCTGACGGGGTCGTTGATCCAACTGATCGATGAGGACCCTTGTTTTATCGATGTCCTCGGGGGGGCCGAAGACGAGGATGCTATTGTTCCGCTTATCGGCCACGAGGCGGGTTTTACCCACGATCGCGGAGGAAGGTGCTGTATCTTCATTCGGGTCACCGAGCAGATCGGCACGGGAGATGCCGCCGCCACCTCCGCCCCCACCAGCACCTCCACCTCCCTGTCCGCCTTGGGTTTGTTCTCCTTCGGTAATTTCCACCTGGGTTTCCAAGTCCGACCTTAATAAATCCCCGAGGACCGGGAGGATTTCAGCGGCGCGCACATATTGGAGGGTGCGCACGTAGGGTTCGTTGAGTGAGACGGCGTCATCGAAGTTGAGGATCAACTGCTTGATTTGGGTGAAGTAAAGCGGGCGGGTGATGACGAGGATCCGGTTGGTGCGCGTGTCCGCGTAGAATTGGCTGCCGGTCAGGACCTGAGTCAAATCCTGGCTGCTGCTGCCGCTGGCCTGGTTGGGTGACTGGGGAATCGGGACGTTGGGTTGGTTCCGGTTTCCCTGACGCTGGTTCTGGCCACCGCTTGCCTGGGTGTATTGCTGAACGATTTCCCTGAGGGCCTCGACGACGGCCTCGGCATCGGCGCGCATGAGTTGAATAAATTCGGTGGAAAGTTGGGCGGGCGGGACATCGATGAGTTCGACAATACGAATGGCGTTGCGGATGACGGGGGTGGTATCGGCGATAATGAGGGCCTGGGCATTTTGGGCTGCGACCAGCTTGCCGTAGGCATGGTTGCCGACCGCTTGCTGGAGGATAGTGAGAGCGTCCTGGGTTTCGATATAACGCAGGGGCAGGTAGTAGCTGATGACCTGGTCGCCTTCCGGAAGCTGCTCGGGTGAGGTGAAGAGGGGCAGGCCTTCGACAGTGGGCGGTTTGGCACTGGAGAGGACTTTGATGGTATTGTCGGGCCCGGGCACGAGGGTGAAATTATTCAGAAGCAGGACCGACTCGATGAGGCGGATCCCCTCCTCCCGACTCACGACTCCGTTGGATTTGAGTGAGATAGTGGCGGAATTGGCGACGGCGGAATCGAGGATGAGCGTTTTCCCGGTTAAATCCCCATAAACTCTTAAAATATTACTGATATCCTCGCCGTTGAAATCAAGTTCAATTCCATCACCGCTCTCAGTCATTCCTTTACCGGTGCCGCCTCCGGCAGAACCAGGTAGTCCCGGTATGCCCGGCGGCAGGCCGGGCGGATTTTGAGCCTGGATAGAACTGATGGCCCAAAGAGAGAAAGAGAAAAATCCTATGAATAATATGGTGCGTTTCATATTGGGCTTATTTATCTACCGGGGAGGACGATGCCCCGGTTGCGGGAGCGTTGCACGGCTGGCTTCTGGCTGGTTTTCTTGGCCGGAATGACCACCCGGCGGGTGGGGCGCTTGTTCGATGCGGCGGCTGGCTGGGGTGGCATTACCTTCGACCCGGCAGAAGCCATAAGTTGCTCATCATATCTAACGTCAATGGGACGCCCGTTCACTTCAATCTTAGCCGACATGTCCATGATCGACTTTCCATCATTAAAAGAAATTAATTTTCCTCCCTCATCGGATTTTTCTGGGTCACTGGCGATGACGAGGTTGGTTTTGTTTAGTTTATTGTGCACGGAAATGTAGCGGTCCTTCCCGATGCGCCAGGTGGACTGGAGGACGTAGTCCACGCGTTCCTCGACCTGTGGCGCATCCGGTAGGACTTTGCGGTCGAAGGGAGATTGCTGCCAGATGTTCTGATAATATTCGATGGGTGGAGCCTCCGGGATCTCGAAGGCACTGGCGACAGGAATAAGAAGCCCCACCCAGAGGGCGGCTGCCATCTGGAGAAAGGTTTTACTCACTTGTTGTCTCCGTCGCTTCATTGTTTATTTCGTTTTCGTTATTTTCCCCGGCCACTGGTTCTGGACTGCTTTCCTCACTTTGTGATTCCTCTTCATTCTCTGATTCATCCACCTCAGCCACCGTCTCCTCAATTTCCTGTGCGGCCCCAGCCTGGTCAGAGGTCACGCACCATTGCACAATCGTGCATTCCAGCCTCATTGTAGGCACATCATCCTGACTATTCAAAGCAAAACGCTTAAAAAGACGGAATTCGGGCGGATTCTGGACTTTGGCGGACCAGGTGATGAGATTTTCCAGGCTGGCGTCCAGGGTCAACTGAACACCGATTTCGACAAAGCCCAGGCCTTCGATCTCGACCGGGTCATAGAGGCGTGATTTAACGATTTTTACACCGGCTTCGCCTGCCATTTTTTCGAGTTGGGAAAACAAATCAGCGGTGGAGGAGCGTGGGGAGTTGATGACGGGCTGGTTGGCCCGAACCCAGCGGATGCGTTCCAGCCAGAGGTCACTTTGCCGGAGCCAGATATTCTGCTCCTGGGCCGACGACTCCAGGAGCTTCCGCTCCTGAAGCAGTTGGGAGTGCTCCTTGCGGTAGAAGTTGATACTGAGCACAATCAGAAAAACAACCACCAGGCCGCCCAAAGCCAGGGCCAGGCGTTTTTCACTATTTTTCACTTTCAGGATCTCCCGGACGGGTGGCGCGGATGGAATAGGCGGCCAGGCCACCCGGCATGTTATTGGGTGATGGGGTGGACCATTCAAGTCCGGCAAAGGCTTCCGTCTTGCGCAACTGCTCTGTGAAGGCGACCGCCAGTTGCACGTTCTTAGCCTCGCCCTCGATGCGGAAGGCATAGCTCTGGAAGTCGAACTTGAGCAGGCGCACGCCCTCCTCGGGCAATTGGCGGTTGACCTCGTTTAATGTCTCGATGGGGGAATATTGCAGATCGAGGGCCGGCTCGACGCGTTCCCAGAGTGCGGCGGCACTCTTGATTTCTTCCACTGTCGTCTGGTTCTGAGTCTGCTCCTGAGCGATCCGTTTATTCTCCTGTTGCATGGTGAACAAGTGACCTCCCATGCCGAGGAGGATAAGCAGGACCACCGCTGCGGCGATGGTGCCGACCATGCGGACTTGTTTTTTTAATTGCGCGCTGCGCTTTAGTTCGGATACCTCACGGGGCATCAAAGCCGTCATGGGCTCCGGCCAGATCACGGGCGGTTTCGGCAGCACCTCCAGCATCCACTTTAAGGCCTTCCCGACTTCCTGGAAGGCGAAGCCCTGCTCGCCCTCGGTCGCCCAGACGGTCAGCCGGGTGGGGCCATCATAGAGCCTCTCTGAATTGAGCCTCATCCAGATCATGCGGATTTCCTGAATCATAGCCGGACCGGATGTTTTCGCCGTCAGGGGCTGTATCCACAACCACTTGCCCTGCACGCAAATGCCCAACATCCACCCTCCCAGCTCCGACCAGAGATAAAAACCGTCCGATTTGGGAGAGACCACCTTGACCCACGAGGTGAAAAAATCCGGCATCAAGCCCCGGAAGCGTTCCGGTAGTGCCGGGCTCAGGCAGAGGTAACGGACGAGGGATTTTTCCGCATTTTGATTAATCACCTCGAGATCAAAGGTGGTGGGATCCTCAGG
>CAYTLD010000183.1:0-3530 GCA_964438585.1 uncultured Blastochloridaceae bacterium
ATGCCCACCAGAGCCATGCGACTGACATTTCTGCCGATGGAAAAATCGTTGTTGGAGGCCATGGAAGAAGTGACAAAGAAATTCTTTTTAGCGAATATTATATCAGTGCACCCGAGAAACGATTTTTTATAATTTCAAGAGAATTGATAGATTAAGAATACAGAACAAAACGCATGCACCCAACCTTCAGTCGCTTAGGCGCCACTGAAGGACTAGGCGGTTGCTCTGACGGGCCATTTTCTGTGAGAAATGACCTATGAAAAAATTGACAATCTGAGCGACGATCGTCGATCAAATTGTCATAAAATAGAGTGGGTTTGAGTGGCAGAGCTGGCGGGTGTGGGTGGGATGTTTTAGTGTAATTTTCTGATCCCCATGACGGAGGATGGCAGCATGTGCTGGTTCAATTTTTGGGGCGAAGATCAATGAGGCGTTTGTGTTTGATTGGGCTTTCCTTCAGGAAGGTTCCGGGTTCCTGCCAGACAAATTGCGGGGGGCGGATCGTGTGAGAAAGATAGACCTCATGCTGCAGGCATTCAACGTGGCGAAAAAGGGAATCGGAGATTTCCTGCTCCCTTTGGGGGCCATCGGCGTCGCCCTCAAGTCGGATCGTGATCAGGTCTGAGCCGTTGTCACCGCTTACCTGGACCTGAAATTCGGAGATGAAGGGCAGGGGGGTCAATGCACGGGCAAAGAGGTTCGGCGAGACATTTTCCCCACAGCCGATCGTGATCATGTCATCAATGCGTCCGACAATTTCTCCGATGGCGTCCGTGACCACCGGATAATCAGGATGGGCCGGCTTCCAGGTGACCAGGTCGCCAGTTCGGTAGCGGATGAGAGGGGTAGTTTCCTGCATCAAGGAGGTCAGGATCAACTCCCCGGTCTCACCGGGTGAGACATGTTCATCGGTTTCCGGATTCACGACTTCAGCCAGGTGGTTAATGATGAAGAAATAGTCGGATCCGGGATAAATTTCACCAGCCACGGAAGAGCCGAATTCCATTAGTCCGTAGCCGTCCAGAACCATGCAGTCAAAGGCCTCGGTGAGGCGGCGGCGGAGGGACGGTGTGGCAGGCTCCGCGCCCAGGCCGATCAACTCGACGCCGAGCTCTCGCAGGTTGTTATCATCTTCGTCATTCAAGACCAGGTAATTCAGGTAGCTGGGAGTTCCGTAAATGGCAGTAATCTTTTCCCGGCGGATGGTGTTGATTACCTCTTTGACCGGGTGCGTATTGCCCATGCATATCACCCGGCTGTTCTGGCTGCGGTAGGAATCGGCAATAATATTTCCAGCCGACCATTCCGGGGAGCCACTGCAATAGAGAATGAGGACACTCTTTTTCAAGCGGTTGGGGCAGAACCAGGTCGAAATGGCTAAGCCGCGGATCCAGCGCTTCCAGTCGGCGTCATCATGCATGACGATTTTAGGTTTCCCGGTGCTGCCGGTCGTGCGCGTGTTACTTGTTATTTGATCGGTGGACCGGGTGACAAATTGTTGGAAATCATCCTGGAGGTCGTGGTTCGGTGTGAACCAGCCGAGCTGGTGGAGGTCGTCGCGAGAGTGAATACGTTTCCAGTCGACCGACTCGAGTTTGTGGCGGTAGTAAGGGCTGTGACTGGCGGCGCGATTGAGTGTGCGCTGGAGGCGGTAACGCTGGATGGCCAGTAAGCCTGTCCGTTTAATATGCCAAAGGAGTGTATGCATCGAGGGAACCTAGCAAAAGCACCGTAACCGGCAATAATGAGTTACATGAGCTAGAAAGCCCCACCGACGGACATTTCCAGGGCGTAGATCCCGGTGCGGGCGGTAACAAAGAGGGTGCGATTCTCAGGACCGCCAAAAGTTACGTTGGAGGGCTTTTCCGGGAATTGAATTTCTCGAATCAGGCTCCCATCCGGGCGATAAACTGCCACCGCGCCGTCGGTCAGGTAAAGATTCCCATCTTCATCGAGTGTCATTCCATCGGAGCCTCTGGGGATGGTCCATTCCACAGACCCGAGGCTTCCATCCGGTTTGAGGGCCATGCGGTATGTCTTGTTTTCCCCGGCATCGGTGACGTAAAGAGTCGAGCCATCAGGTGTTCCCACGATCCCATTCGGGCGGGTCATGTCATCGATGACACGCAACAGTTGTCGTTCTGGGTGGTGGAGCAGATAGACACCTTCTACTTCCATCTCCATGTCGTCCCGCTTTCCGTAGCGGGGATCGGTGAAATAGATGTAGCCTTTCGGATGAATCCAGAGGTCATTGGGGCTGTTTAATTTCTTTTCTTTGAAATTGTCGGCCAGCACCGTCCGGCTTCCATCGAGTTCGATACGCGTTAATTGACGCGTTCCTCCCTCGCATATGAGCAGCCGCCCCTGATCATCAAAGATCAATCCATTGGATCGTCCGGAAGGTTCCATGAAGAGGGTGGTCCCCTCAGTGGGCGACCACGTATGGATGCGGCTGTTGGGGATATCGCTAAAGTATAGTTTGCCATCGGGCCCAAAAGACGGACCTTCTACGAATTTAAATCCACCATCGAGCATCTGCACCTCAGCTCCTGGACGGACAGGATAAACATCGACGGCAGGAGGCTGCCTGACACATCCGGAAAAGATCATCAGAGAGAAAAAGAAATAGAGCCAGCTGGCCGAAATGTTCTTGATGCTCGGTAGTTGTTCAATCGCAGGGTGTTTCATGGTAGAAAAATTCCGAAGTTTAGGGTTTTCTGATAGGCTCAATATTGGTGGGATCAAAAATTTGTGATAATTGACCAAGGCAATGTCTAGTCCAAAAAAATCAAGAATCTTTGACCCCTGGCCCATTATGCCTCCCTCGGCGTCCCCTTGTGCAAATTGTGTCCCGAACTGGCAGGCCGTTGAGATGTTACAAGCAATTCTTTCTCAACAGAATCAAAGTGGGTTTTGAGCATCATGCTATTTTCTTTCAACGTCGATGATCAGCCAAGAGTGCAACGCGTAGCGTGTAACGAATTGGCTGAATCATCTTGTTCGGTTTTAATTATTCAATGGAACTTGATTTGTCTATGGACGGAAAATGTAAAAAATGATCGTTGTTTTTTCTAGAGTTCTTAAGCCACCATTTATGCTCTATACTAAATGTCCCCAAATGGAATCTGGCAATATATTTAAGGCCGCGGTTCTGCCTATAGACTACCAGAAAAGAATTCTTAATAAGATCAGGCGTTAGAGTAAATGCGTATTCAGTCTTTTGTTCCAATGGATGGCCATTATTCAGGTGTATCCGGCCGAGTTGATTGCCTTCGGGGTCAATAATGAGCAAGACACACAAATCAATGCGCCCAAATTTAGATGGAACACTGACTACAGCATCGACGGGATTCTCTGATAGGGGGTCGCCAATAATAACACACGTATAACCGTCCAAATTGCTATTACCATGCATCTTATTTGTGCCTTTGATCTCGGCTGAAAATTGGTAGGGTCCCATACCGGCCATAACTGTGGCTGATGCTATTAGGAGGATAAGTATAGATATTCTCACAATTTGTTGCCCGAAC
>CAYTLD010000184.1:0-3526 GCA_964438585.1 uncultured Blastochloridaceae bacterium
AGCAGTGTCATCGTCCGAATTCATCGGCTCGACGCGCAACCAATTTCCACGTAATCTCCACCATGCCCGAATCCAAGCCCCTGCACCGGAAGCTCTCCTTCCTCATTCGCTTGATCATCACACTCGCCGGGGTTGGATACCTGATCGGGTTCAAGGAATGGGACCAGATCGGGGGTGCCCTCTCTTCAGCGGACCCCGGCTGGCTCTTCGCCGCGCTCGGTGCTTACGGAGTGACCACCCTGCTGGGCATCCTGCGCTGGCACCTCCTGCTCAAACAATTTTCCGTGCCGGTCGGATTTAAGCGCACCTTCGAATTGAGCATGGTAGGTATCTTTGCCAATGCCTTCATGCCCGGTGCTATGGGGGGCGATATTTTCAAGGCTTTCCTGGCCGCCAAAGCCGTGCCCGACAGGAAAACTAAAATCGTCATCTCGATATTCATGGAACGCATTCTCGGATTTGTCGCCATGTTCCTCGTCTCGACCAGCTTGATCATCAACCGCTATGGCCCCCTGACTCAGGATTCGGCCACCGAGCTGGCGGTCTATCTCTACTTTGTCGTCTTCCTCCTCATTCTGGGTCTGGTCGCGTTGGGCACCTGGCGACGGCTGGGCGAGTTTATTCCGCTCTGGAACCGCCTGCCATTCCGGAAAACCCTGGCCGAGGCCGGTCAGGCCTACCAGGCGTTTATGCGTCACAAGGTCTGTTTCTGGGGCGGACTTCTCCTTTCCGTCGCCGGTCATTTTTCCCTCCTGCTCACCTGCTGGTTCGTCGCTAGGGCCCTGCACCTCGAATTGAATTTCTGGGATCTCGGTGCCGTCCTGCCTCTCATCGCCCTCGTCACCCTTGTCCTCCCCTCGTTTGGAGGCCTGGGTGTGCGCGAGCTGGCCTTTCAGCATTTCCTGACTTATGTCATGATTAATAAAGAAACCTCGATCGCACTCTCCCTGTCATTCTATGCCGTAACCCTGGCCTGGAGTGCGGTAGGCGGCCTTATCTATCTCCAATATCGCAACACTCTGGCATCAATCGAAAATGTGACCTCTTCCGATGAATGGCATTAGCCCTGAGAATCTCTTTACTTAATATTAGTTTCAGTAAAGCACGGTCAGCTTGACATTAGCCGTGTCGTAGCACACTGTAGGAAAGATGCAGCCCAGCGAAATGACGCAGAACCTTGTTAAGTTAAACCAATTCGAAGATATAATAGAATCCATGGGGCCGCGCTCGAAGAAACGCAAGGAAGCGGAAGTCGAGGCGAATAAAATACTGGAAACCCTTCCCCGCTTCATCCGCTCCCACCATGAACGGATTCGCAAGTTGGGCCGCAGTTCGGTCGCCCAGGTCAAAAATTGGATATGCCAGAGTTGCTTTATTTCCGTGCCGGTCGGCACCCGCAGCGCCCTGGCCCGCGGCACGGATCTCTGTGTCTGCGAAAGCTGCGGCGCCTACCTCTACATGCCGGAGGGGGAACTCGCCTCGTCCATCGAGACCCAGAACAGCAAAGGCCGCAAGGCCAAATAGAACCGAGGACGTTAAGGGACGGAGTATTAAGCAGGTCTTGGGGCAGGCACTGATATTATGATGATCGGCTTAATACTCCGTCCCTTAACTGTCGTAGCTATTTCTTTTAGTTGGGTATTATTTCGTTCTTGAGGCCTCATCCTGAGTCGCTTTCATACTGTCATGCGCACTTTAATTTTTTTAACTGGCTTAATTTTTTACCTCCTACCGGTCGATCTATCGGCCCAATTCCTCCAGAACAGCCCGCTCGAACCGGTCAAGACGGATCACCCGCGCGACACCATGCGCAGCTTTTACGAGGCCATGGAAGATTACCGGGAAGGCCTCGAAACCGGTGACGAAAAACTCAAGGGCAGGATCAACGATGCCATCCGCTGTCTCGATACCAGTCAATTACAGGATCTGACCGCCAAAGCGAAAGCGGCGGAAGCGGCGATTTTCCTCAAAGAAGTCATCGACCGGGTCATCGTGCTCGACTACAGCCGGATCCCGGATGATATCGATCAGGAATTCTGGCGGCTCAAAGGAACCGACATTGCCACCCGGAAGATGACGGAGGGTGAGCGCCGGGGTGAGTACTTGATCTCCGCCTCGACCGTCGCGCGGGCTGGTGAATTTTACCGGATGGTCCAGGACTATCCCTACCTGAAGGGAGCCGGAACTGGAGGAGGCTACCGCGAACCGTTAGTTGAGAAATTTGTTCCTGCCTGGAGCCAGAGCACCTTTGCCGGGATTGCCTACTGGCAGTGGATCGGTCTTTTCTTTTCTCTGCTCCTGGGATTTGTCATCCGCCTCATCGTGCGCCTAATCGGAAACAGTCTCCACCGGCTGACACGCCATACTACTACCGACTGGGATGACCTTTTGGTCGAATCCCAAATCGGACCCGTCTCTCTGCTCATTGCCTCCATCGTCTGGCTGGTGGCGATTTACGCACTGCAATTTACCGACATCGCCCAGACCATTCTCGTCACCTCTGCGCAAATCACCCTCTTCGCCTCCCTGATCTGGGTGGCCTACCGCGCCACCGATGTCTTTGGCCAGTTCCTCAAGGATCGCGCCAAAAATACTGAAAGCTCGCTCGATGATCAGATCGTCAAGCTCATTAGCCGGACGCTGAAAATCCTCGTCGTCATTATGGGGGTCATGCTCGCAGCTCAGAACCTCGGGATCGATGTCGTTTCCCTCATGGCCGGGCTCGGGATTGGCGGTCTGGCAGTGGCCCTGGCCGCCAAGGACAGCCTCTCGAATTTCTTCGGTTCGATTATGATTATGATCGACCGCCCCTTCCAGGTCGGGCACTGGGTTAAGGTCGGGGATGTGGATGGTGACGTGGTCGATGTCGGCTTCCGCTCCACTAAAATTAAAACGTTCTACGACTCCATTGTCTCCATCCCCAATTCCGAGGTGGCCAATTCCGACATCGATAATATGGGGCTCAGAGAATACCGCCGGGTCAAAACCACCATCGGCATCGCTTACGATACCCCGACAGAAAAAATCGAGGCCTTCCTCGAAGGGATTAAAAATATCCTCATGGCCAACCCGCATACCCGTAAAGATTACTTCCATGTCGTCTTCAATGACTTCGGTCCCTCCAGTCTCGACATCCTCCTCTACTTTTTCCTCAAGGTGCCGAACTGGTCCTATGAGCTGATCGAGCGCCAGAATGTGCTTCTGGAAGTCGTGCGCCTGGCCGAGGAAATGAAGGTCGAATTCGCCTTCCCGACTCAGACCCTTCATGTCAAGGATCTGCCTGGCAACCCGCCATACGATCCCGGCCACATCCGCGATCATGATCATCTGGCCGGGGTGGCCCGGAATTTTTCCTCCGGTGCGGAAAAATCAAAGCCCGCCGGCTCCGGCCTCCACATCCCCCCGGTAAAAGATCCGAATGTTCCCTCAAAGCATAAGATTCAATAACGATAGGCGGGAGGAAGAAAAAACGTGGAGGGCAGAGCGTCCGCCTTCGCTTAGCTTCGGCGCGACTGGCCGTCTCTGC
>CAYTLD010000185.1:0-3452 GCA_964438585.1 uncultured Blastochloridaceae bacterium
TCATTTCCAGGATTTCATGGTGATCGGCCTGGTCATACCAGCGGGAAACCCAGAACCCGCGGAATTCGATATCCTTAAAAATAAGGTGGCCGTTGGAAACCGTCACCGGCTTGCGGGACATGGCTCCGTAGGTCACGTGGGCACCACCGGTGGCCAGGGAACGGGCCAGGAGGCTGGCACTCTCTCCGCCGACGGCATTGAGAGCCAGGCGCGGAGGTTGGTTGCCGCAGAGATCCTTGATGGTGCGGGCGGAGTCCGCATCATCGAGCAGGACGACATCCGCGCCCTCTTCCTTCAATTCGGCCACCAGGGACTCACGGCGGACGAGGTTGATGGTGCGGAAGCCGAGTTCGCGGGCGAGCGCGATGACACTGCGCCCGACTCCGGAATTGGACGCGTTCTGGATGACCCAATCGCCGGACTTGAGCTGGCGGAAGTGGTGGAGCATGCACCAGGCGGTGGCGGGATTGACCGAGAGCATGGAGGCTTGCCGGGGATCGATGGACCCGCTGATCCGGTAGCAGCGGGCGGCCGGGGCGATGAGTGCCGATTGCCAGGTGGGAACCGACTTGATGGGCAGGACGAGATCGCCGATGTTCAAGCCCTCGACATCCGGACCGACGGCTTCGACCTTGCCGACCCCCTCGACGCCGACGGCGGAGGGCAGGTCGGGCTTGATTCCATAGACTCCCTCGATCAAATTGAGATCAGCGGGGTTGACCGGCGCGTAGGCCATCTCCAGCCGAACCTCTCCCGGACCCGGCTCGGGCAGGGAGGTTTCTTTAATTTGCAGGACTTCGGCGGGTGGGCCGAAGCGTTCGATCCAGGCGGAGGTGGCTTTCATATTCATTGGTGGTTTATGCGTTTTGTTGTGAAGGTAGGGCGCGGCGTCTACGCAAGCCGGAAGTCACTGATGATTAGCGGCTTGTCTGGAGACTGCGCCCTACCTGTCCTGAGCAATAATCGTCATTTTACGTGGCATGAACTACTAGAGCGCCTGCCGCTCTTTGAGGAAGGGCTCTAGTTCCTCGACCCCGAAGTCGGCCAGGATCTCGCCGTTCCAGTCCATGGTCGGGGCCTTGGATTGACCGGAGAGTCGGACCATTTCGTCATAAGAGGAAGAGTCTTCGCTGACATTAAGCTCATGGTAGGAAATGTTATGGTTATCGAGAAATTCGATGGCGGCGTGGCACCATGGGCACCCGGATTTGACGTAGAGTTTTGGGACGATGTTGGACATAGATGCCAGTTTGCGCAGATTTTCGGGAATTTCAAGAGTTTGACAACATCACATTAGGAAATATTATTACGTCGCAAAACTAATGGTCAGTAATCGTTTTCAGCCGTCCTATCCCGGACATTGGTCTCACATCTCTCTTTCAGACTGGAGTGATTGGCGCTGGCAGCAGCGCAATCGCATTTCCAACCTGGAGCAATTGGAGACCCATATACAATTAACCCCGGAGGAGCGGGCCGGGGTTCTTCTGACTGGGAGCAAGCTGGCCATGGGCATTACCCCCCACTTTTTCAACCTGATCGATGTCGACGATCCGGATTGCCCAATCCGCCGCCAGGTCGTTCCAAGTATTGAGGAGTCCACCACCTCCCCGGAGGAGATGCAAGATCCCTGCGGTGAGGATGATTCCATGCCGGTTCCCGGTCTGGTGCACCGTTACCCGGATAGGGTCCTCTTGCTGGTCACGGACCGTTGCGCCTCCTACTGCCGTTATTGCACCCGCAGCCGGGTCGTGAGTGGGGTGGGTGAACAGGAACTAAGTACGGATCTGAATGCCGCCATTGCCTATCTGGAAGCTCACACGGAAATCCGGGACGTGCTCCTATCCGGAGGCGACCCCCTCCTGCTGGCAGATGCCAAGCTGGAAACGATTCTCTCGCGCCTGCGCGCCATCCCTCATATCGAATTTATCCGGATCGGGAGCCGGATCCCGATTTTTCTGCCCCAGCGGATTACCTCTCAGCTGTGTGAAATGCTGAAGAAATACCATCCGGTCTGGATGAGCATCCACAGCAATCACCCAAAGGAGCTGACGCGGGAGGTTTTTGAAGCGCTGGGTCGCCTGGCCGATGCGGGCGTGCCGCTGGGCAACCAGGCTGTCCTGCTTAAGGGGATCAACAATGACGCCGCCATCTTAAAAGAGTTGTTCCAGAAGCTCCTCATCTGCCGGGTGCGGCCCTACTACCTCTATCAATGTGACCTCATCCAGGGCTCGCAGCACTTGCGCACCAGCATACGGGAGGGGATTGAAATCATGGATCAGCTCCGCGGCCACACCACCGGCTATGCCATTCCTCAATACGTGGTCGATGGCCCGGGCGGGGGAGGGAAAATCCCGCTCAACCCGGAATACGTCATGGCCCACACCTCGGACCGTATCGTCCTGCGCAATTACGCAGGCGAAATCTACGAATACCCCGAGTCCACCTCAGTCGGCGCAGAATGCCACCGTTGATCTGGAATCCTTTTTCTCAATCTTGACGAAATCTGCACAAAAGCATATAAATACTTTTATGAGAACCACGGTAGATATACCTGATGATTTATTTCGGGAGGCCAAGGCCAAGGCAGCTTTAGAGGGGGTTAAGCTCAAGGATGTGGTGAACCGCGGTCTGATCAGGGAGGTCAGGGGTAGTGTGGAGGAAATTCCCCGTCGCACCCGTTTGCAGTATCCTTTCTTCCCGTCCCTAATGGGAGAGAAGCTGGACATTCCTAATGATGCGGCGTTTCAAGCGGAGCAGTTCGCGGATCGCCCACGGTGAATCATCTCTTCGATAGTAATGTGTTCCTCGCACTTGTGGTGGGCGCGCATCCCCATCATAAAAAGGCGTTATCTTTCATGGACAGCCTGCCGGATGAGGAATGCGCCCTTTTTTGTCGGGCCACCCAATGTTCCTTCCTTAGACTACTGACTACGGAGGCGATTCTCAAAGATGCGGTGTTGACGAATCGGCAGGCGATCGAATCCTGGGAGCGTCTGCAGCGGGATGTGCGGGTTGGATATATTTCAATAGAACCGGACGGGTTGCTGAAGCACTGGCCCTGCCTGGCAGATAAGGAGTCTCCTTCCCCCAAGTTGTGGATGGATGCCTACCTTGCGGCTTTGGCTATCGCAGGAAGTATGAAGCTGGTTACCTTTGATCGCGGGTTTCGGTCGTTTGAGGTAGATGGGTTGGATCTCCTGTTGCTGGCCTAAAGCGGTATTGAGTTTATTGCAACGAGTAGCCCCTCGGGCCTTCGCCTGAAGGCTTCGTCCCCGCAAGCCGCCCTTCGGCACCCGCCGTCGCTCTTCGAGCTATGGCGGGCAGGCTCTCCCCTATCCCTTCGGGCAGGGGAGGAAAACCCCTCCGGCCTTCGGCCACCTCCCCTATCCCTTCGGGCAGGGGAGGAGAATGATGGCGTTTCTGTTCTGTGGGAGCGGTCTTTTTTGTGATAT
>CAYTLD010000186.1:0-3406 GCA_964438585.1 uncultured Blastochloridaceae bacterium
AACAGCTCCAGGTTGTAATAGCCGATGATGGCTTCGAGTTGTCCGGCCGGATTCATTGATGCGAATGTAATCGCAACTGAAACGCGGATCAAGTTTGCTATGGGACTAAAGTGCTCAGGGTTCCGGATCACTCTCCATGTAGGCACTGATCCCCATTTCGGCAAGGTCTAGTCCCTCTTCCTGCTCCTGGTCACTGGCTCGATTTCCGACTACCCGGTTGGTAATGAAATAAAGAGCCCCGCCCAAAACTAAAAAGGTCAGGAAGCAGACAAGAACGCCGACCCCCTGAATAAACAATTGCTGTCCATCGCCATAAAACAAGCCACTGACGCCATTCTTTCCATTGGCGAAAATGCCGACCGCCAGGCCGCCGAGTGCCCCGCACGTGCCGTGGACGGAAATGGCGCCTACGGGATCATCCAGACCGAGCACCTCCTCGACAATCAAGACGCTGAATACTACCGTCACCCCACAGAGAATTCCGATAACCACCGCTGCCCAGGCGTCGACAAAAGCGCAGGGTGCGGTGATTCCAACCAGCCCGGCCAGGAGTCCGTTGCAGATAAAACTTGGATCGGGCTTGCCGAATTTCCATTTACTTACCAGCGCTGCAGAAATAGAGCCTGCAGCAGAAGCCAGTGCGGTGTTGGCCGCGATGATCCCGATAAAAGTATCGGTACCGGCTAGAGTCGATCCTGCATTGAAACCGAACCAGCCGAAAGCGAGGAGGAATGTTCCTAGAAAGGCCATGGGGAGGTTGTGGCCGGGAATCGGGTTGGCTGTCCCATCGGCGTTAAACTTGTCTTTTCGGGGACCCACCATGTAGGCACCTGCCAATGCCAACACTCCCCCTGCCATATGAACGACTGTGGAGCCGGCAAAATCTACATATCCCAAGGCACTGAGCCAGCCTCCACCCCAAACCCAATGACCAAAGAGAGGGTAAATAAAGCCGGCCACGATGATCGAGTGGACTACGAAACCTTTCATTTTCCAGCGTTCTGCCAGCGTTCCGGTTGGAATGGTGTTGGCGGTGGTGGCGAAGACCGCCTGAAAAAGGAAGAGAGTGAATACGCCGCCGGCGTAGAGAACCTCGCCGCCCAGGAACCATCCGGAGGTGCCCATGATACTGTATTCCGTTCCGGGAATAACCCACCCCATGTCGAGACCGGCGACATATCCCAATGCCTCATTGGCTCCGCTAAATCCGAACATGATGGCAAATCCAAAAGCCCAGAAGGCGAGAATCCCAATGGCGTAATCGATCAGATTCATGGAGAAGATATGGACGGCATTCTTTGAACGGGTAAAGCCCGCTTCGAGGAGGCCAAAACCCGCTTGCATGAGCATGACCAGGACGGCCGCTATCAGAACCCAGACGAGATTGGCTCCGACAAAACCGCTGGCCGCCTGCTCTCCAGCTGTTTCGAGGGCCGCGACATTATCCGCGCGTTCAGTCAAAGATTCTATCGCTGAGGTGTCTTTGTCCTGTGCTTCCCGTAGTGCCTTAAACTCTGCTTCCAGAGCCTCAAACCGTTCCAGTTTTTTCAAAGAGTCCTTCGTTTCAGAAGAAATTCCGCTCTGCATCAGGGTGCGTTGCAATTCTATCGTATCCCTCTGAAGCTGGCGCATCTCATCCTGTAAGGCTGCTATTCGCTGATCAGCGGGTGGTTCCGTAGCAATTCCCGCCGACACGCTCTCTTGACTGTGGAGTGACAAGGGGATAAGTAATCCGGAAAACAAAGCGATGAGGAGCAGTCGTAATTCCATGACTTCTGAGAGCACAACCCGTGCCAAACTCTGGCGGGTTCCCAATATTTGTTAATTAATCCGTCTTCCCCGCCAAAATTTGCCAGTAGATTGTGAGGGAGTATTGTGTTCGGGAGGGCTAGGTGATGGAGCTTCTTTTTCCTCTTGCGGCTCTTCGATCCTGATTAGCCCGGCACGCAATAATTGGGCCAGTACCTGCTGAACCTTTTGCGATGAAAGCCCGGTTTCCACGCAAATTTCCATGACCTGACGACTTCCGTCACACAACAACAGCAGGGAGAGGTCGTCCGCGCTGACCTCTAGTTCGTCAGACACCTTATTCCGCTGGTAAACCGGGCGATCTGACAAGTCCGGCAGCGAAGCCTTGAAATTGGCATACTCGACGGTTTGCTCCTCCAACTCTTGGAGTAAACTGCCGGTGTCGTAGGCAAGCAGGCTGCTGCTATTCAGTGAGGCACCTTCTTCAAAGGCAAATTGTGCATTGCTGATCTTGCAGCATTCTTTGAGCGCATCGAGACCGGTGTCGGCACCCAGAGTTGCTTCGACCATCTGGCCAGTCTGGATGTGGAACCCAGCCAGAGGGGCATTATCCTCTTTCCCCAGCAGGTGCAGAACCCCGGTCTGGCTGCTGTGGATAAGCAATCGCAGGACCTCATAGAGAGGCATTTCGCTTAGTGAACCCATGAACACAGGTACGTTGAAGCAGGATTCGTTCCTTTTTTTGAAAAAAATGAATCTCGGCATAATTTTTGCTTAAACATTATGATGCGCATAGGACTGGCCATATGGCCCAAGGAGAATGCCAGGTGGTGGAAACTGGCCCTGGCAAAACAGTTTGAGAACCATGAAATTATACGCATGGAAACTCAGTTGGGGGAAACCGGACCGATGGAGGGCATTTTACTGGACGGTGATCACCCCGGGCCCGGATTTGTTCTCAATTATCATCGTCTGACCAGATCGCATCCGGTCCCGCCGCTGGTGGTGATGGGGGTGCCTTCGGCACCCGCGCTAATGAACATGGAATGGGATCCTGATTGGACACGCTTTATACCCAAGCCGGCTCCGATCGAGTCATCGGTAGCGGCTCTGGAAAAGCTGATTCACCGGAAGTTGAGAGAAACACAAATGATGGAGCCGGAAGTGCCTGAGAAACTGGGATACCTGGCCCACCTGCACCTGGCCGACCTGCTGCAAATGCTCTGTCAAAGCAACTGGACAGGTTGCATTGAGGTGAGGCATGTTTCAGCAGAGGAGAGTGGCCAAATCTATGTCAAATCCGGGGTTCTCTGGCATGCTGAGCTCAGGGAAAATTATGGGTTAGACGCCTGCTACGAAATGCTGACCTGGATGCGTTGCCGCTATGTCTTTAACGATGACGTGCTTCACGCGAACGGTCGTAGCATTACTATACCCTGTCAGGAAGTTGTCCTCGAAGGGGCTCGGCGCATTGATCACCAAATGTGAGTTGCGGGACGAGGGCTTACGCCTATGCATAGTTTAATTGCCAGCTCATCATCGCCACTTGCGCAAGGAGGGAGCAATTAAGGGACAGTGAGCGAATTCTGATATCTCGTCAGGTGTCAGTGGTAACGTAGGAATTCGCTCACTGTCCCTTAATTGCGGTGCGTTATCA
>CAYTLD010000187.1:0-3396 GCA_964438585.1 uncultured Blastochloridaceae bacterium
ATGCACGCACATTATTTAGTATGGCAACGATGACCCAGTTAACTAGGGCCAATAATCCCAAGCGGGGACAATCTAAAGATAACCGGTTTGAGGCACGCATCTCTTCTGAAGACAAGGAGTTGCTGAAAAAAGCAGCAACGCTCAAGGGGATGAAATACACCGCCTTTGTGCTCAGTGTGGCCCGTCAGGAGGCGAAGAGAATCATTGATAAGGAAAATGTAATGCGTTTGAACGCAAAGGAGTACGAGTGTCTGATGGATGCCTTGGAGTCTCCTGCGGAAAAACCGGATAAAACCTTTTTGGATGCCTTGAAATTTTATCGCGAAACGGTCACCAGTGACGCTAGCCCGGGGGTTTAAGATCCCAAACGGGCGGCTAGCTGAAAAACCGGGATAAAAAGGCGTTTTCCGCCCTTCAGTTCTTTGAAGCCATATTTCAGATAAAAATTGCGCACATCTCCTTCTTTCGGGTCGGTCACCATCAGGACTCCGGGAATATGAGCAATTACCACCCTGTGAAAAGCATCAAAGAGGAGAAGTTCGCCATATCGCTTGCCCTTGTATTTCTTCGAGACTGCCATGCGGCCGAGGAGGTAGCCGCCAAGTTCCGGATAACGGGGCAAGTCTTTTCGCTTACTGAGGCCTTCTGTAGCCGGAATTTCGGATGATCGAATCGAAATTGGAGAGAGAGTGTAAAAACCGAGAATTTCATCCGCGCTCGCTGAGTTGAGAAGCACCCAGCATTTGCACGCCCGCCGTTTGAGATCGTCGAGGATATCGGCCCTAATATACTTATTAAGATCGGGTTCCTCACAATCAAAAGCATTAGCGTTGTGCTTTTTCGGATCGAATGGCTCTATCAGGTGCGTGCACATCGCTTTAATCTGCCAATGATCCCAACATGCTTTTCATGGTGTGATAGCAATAACAGCCAAATGATCTTGGAGCCATCTAAAATGTTAATAGGTAATGAACGGCGTTAACTTGGGCCATGACAAGTTGGTTGAACAAGCCAAGAGGCGTTGTAGCGGATGTTAGGATCGTCGGCATTTTGGTTTCACCTGCCTGTGGATAGTCTTTGGCTGGAAGAGGCGATGAGTTTCCCTAACAACGTCATTAACGAATATTTAGAAGTGGGGGTAATGACAGCTCAAGAAACCTTAATGCCCGGTCATCGCTTATAAATACAGGGGTAGAGAGCGGTCCTTCGTTATTGATACAGGGTCTCAACTTAAATTTAACTTCGTTCACATAAACGGTTGACGATTAATTGCTTAATCGGCATTACATCTCACTTTAATAGTGTCTGCATCAGAGTAGGTACGGCATCGAACCGCCTCTCCAGAAGTGGGTGTTAGAGACGATTTTATACAGAGAGACGAATGGCAAATATATTTCCTAAAAGCGCGAATTGGATCACGATCAAGATGATCGTGGCTCTGGCGTGTGTTGGTTCAACGATGGCTCTGGGAGTGACCTATTACGCGACTCAGAAATACACCCGGGTCGGTTACCAGCCGACCCAGCCGGTTCCGTTTGACCACCATCTTCATTCCGGACAGTTGGGGATCGATTGCCGCTATTGTCACTTCGGGGTGGAGAAATCGAATCACTCCAATGTGCCGACCACTCAGGTGTGCATGACCTGTCATAAGCAGGTGCTGGTTAATAGCGAGAAGCTGGCGCCGGTGCGTGAAAGCTGGGAGACGGGTGATCCGATTGAATGGGTGCGCATTCATAAAGCCCCGGATTATGTTTATTTCAACCACGCGGCCCACGTCAGCAGTGGAATCAGTTGTGTCGAATGTCATGGGAACATTCACCAGATGGAGGAAGCCTATCATGCGGAATCGCTGAGCATGGGATTCTGTCTGGAGTGCCATCGCCATCCGGAGAAATACATCCGCCCGCTGGAAGAAGTGACCAACCTGGACTGGACGGCCGGCAGCAGTCAGGAACAGAAGGAATTGGGCGAACAACTCATCAATGCCTGGAAGATCAATCCGCCGGAGCATTGCGCGGGGTGCCACCGCTGACACGTCATGCAAGATCCGATGATTTTTATTTGCACACACGAGGTAGGGCGCAGTCTCCTGACAAGCCGGTTGTCGTTGATGATTTGCGGCTTGCGTAGACGCAGCGCCCTACCTTATCAATCCACAGACCATAGTTCTGTGAGGTAAGAAAATTTTGCAGTGAAAAACGTTATACAACATCCTGAAGTCGAGCGCCTTCCCACCGGGGGTAAGGCCTACTGGCGCAGTCTCGAGGACTATGCGGACAGTGAGGACTTTCACCTCTGGATGGATCGGGAGTTTCCGGCCGGGGCTTCGGAATTCTGGGGCGACGGCGTTTCCCGGAGAAATTTCCTCCGGCTGATGGGAGCTTCGATGGCTCTGGCGGGATTCGGCATGGCCTCCTGCCGACGTCCGGAGGCTTACCTGGTACCCTTTGTTAACACCCCGGAGTGGCAGGTGCCGGGCCGCTTCCTGCCCTATGCCACATCAATGCCGAGCCGGAACGGAGCGGTGCCGCTGCTGGTGCAAACTTTTGGCGGGCGTCCGGTTAAGACAGAAGGGAATCCCGTCCACCCATTAAGCAAGGGAAAGTCCGGCACCTACGCCCAGTCCTCCCTTTTGGACCTCTACGATCCGGATCGCTCCTCCCGATTTGTCCACGATAAGAAGACCAGCAGTCGCGAGGATTTTGTCAAAGCGCTGGATGAGGCATCATCCGAATGGAAATCCCGATCCGGGCGGGGCCTGGCGATTCTGTCCGAATCAACCCTCTCACCCACCATCCAGCGACTGCGCCGTGATTTCGAGCAGACCTATCCGGAGGCGCGTTGGATTATTTATGAGCCATCAGAAGCCGGGCACCGTGCCGAAGCGGTGGAAAAATTGATCGGGCCGGACCTGAAGTTGAAGCTCAACATGGATCAGGCCAAGGTCGTCCTCGCCCTCGACAATGATTTTCTCAGCACGGAGCACGGTGAGTTGCAGGTGATTCGCGGATTTGCCGAAGGGCGCCGGGTGAAGAAGGCCAGTGACCCGATGAATCGTCTTTACGTCCTCGAGCCTCATTACACCGAGACCGGGGGTATGGCCGACCACCGCCAGCCGGTGCGGCCTTCGGAAATTCCGCTGGCGGTGGCGGAGCTGGCCCGGCGGGTGGCCAAAGTGACGGGTGACGTGACCCTGCGTTCGATGGTCTCCTCGCTGCCGCAGGAGTTGCCGGAGGGTCTTGATCCGAAATGGATTATCGAAGCCGCGCGCGATCTCGAAGCCCAGCAGGGGAAGGCTGTGGTTCTAGTCGGGGAGCATTACCCTGTAGCGGTGCAGACGCTGGTGCTGGCTATTAATAATGCGCTGGGAGCGATGGGCACGATTCTGGAGCC
>CAYTLD010000188.1:0-3356 GCA_964438585.1 uncultured Blastochloridaceae bacterium
CAAATCCTGCGCGAGGGATCCGATGTCACCTTCCTGACCTGCGGGTCGCTGGTCGGCAAGGCCCTCGAAGCGGCTGATAAGCTCGAAGCCGAAGGTAAATCCGCCACCGTCATCAACAACCCGTTCATCAACCGGGTCGATGTTGAGGGCATCAAGGCCGCGTTGGCCAAAACTGGCAACAAACTCGTCACCGTCGAAGACCACCAGATCATCTGCGGGATGGGTTCCCAGGTCGTGTCCGCTCTGGTCACCTCCGGAGTCCCGCTGCAGGCCCGCATCCTCGGCATCAACGGGGAATTTGGACAATCCGCCTACATGGCCGATCATCTCTATGATCGCCATGGCCTCAATGCAGAGGGGCTGATCACGGCCTACAAGTCCCTCAGCTAAGGGGCTGAGTGTCAGGGTGACGTTCATCGGAATCAAGCGAAGTAAGCCGGGCGAAAATGGGAAAAGGGAAAAGGGAAATGGGAAAAAGAGATAAGCGGCGGCTCCTAAGTCTCCGCCCCGTTAACGACCATGCTCAGTAAAGGCTACATTGCCGTTATCGATGAAGAACTCACCCGCGAGCTGGTCCGTGACATCGCCGATGTGTGGCTAACCCACTTTAATCTGGAGCAGGTATGTCCCGGTCCGCAGGCTGGAGTAATGACACTGTCGATAGAGAAGCCGGAGGACATTCTCTGGGAGAAAAACCTCCAGTTCCGGGTCAGTAGTGGTGAAGTTTTCACCTGGGTTTACCTGACTCTGGGAAAATACGTCATCGAGAGCAGCGGACTCCCGGATGGCGAAAACACCCTGCCTCTGGAAGTCTTTGCCGACATCCCGCTGATCCAGGAAGTGGTCTCGCAGGACAATGACCGGCGGCTGGATCAGCTCGAAGCGGAGGGCTTGATCTGAGCTGCACCCCATGAGCGCCAGGGTGTTAATACTGACGGCTTCTTATGGCCAGGGTCACAATACCGCCGCCCGGAATCTGAACGATGCCTTCCATGACCTCGGTATCGATTCAGAAGTTCAGGACATGCTCGATCCGGTTTATCCCTTCCTCAATCCGATATTGAAGCGCCTCTACGCACTGGCCATTACCCGCCTCCCGCGCCTCTGGGAACTCTTTTACCGAATTCTCGACAACACCCAACTGGCCCGGGAATGCATAGTGAATCGGAGGGATCTGGACCGCCCATTGCGTGAGCTTATCGATCGCCAGCAGCCCAACATCATTTGCTCGACCTACATGATTTATAATTACAGCCTCAACCGGATTTACCCGAATCCCGAAGACCGCGACTACCTTCAGGCAACAATCGTCACTGATTCCCTGACTATCAACCGGGTCTGGTTCGAGACCCATGCCGATAACTGGTATGTGGCCAACCCAGAAACCAAAGCTATCCTCGTCCGGGAGGGCCTGGCACCGGAGCGGATCTTCGACCTGGGTTTCCCCGTCAGTCTGAAATTTGATCAGCCAGATCGTTTCAGTGATAAACCATCCGCAGCACCGGAGGCTCCGAGGATTCTCTATATCGTCAACGCCGACCATGTTGATCCCATCCGGGTGGCCAGGACACTTCTCACCCAGCGCGACTACCGCCTGACCATGACCCTCGGAAACAACCTCAAGCTCAAAGAGCAATTGGAAGAGAAATTCCATGATGAGATCGCGTCCGGACGCCTGACCCTGCATGGGTGGTCAAATGAAATTCCCGAACTCATGATGGCCCACCAGGTGGTCATCAGCAAAGCCGGTGGAGCCACCACCCAGGAGGCCATTGCCGCCCGCACCCCGATGCTGGTTACTCACATTGTTCCCGGCCAGGAGGAGGGAAATTTTCTTTTCTTAAAGAAATATGGAGTCGGGTTTCACACCCCGGATGCCCCGTCTGTGATCGAAACCCTCGACCAGCTCTTCGAAAATTCCGGAGAGGCCTACACCCGCGCCGTCACCCAGATCACCGCCCTGGCCCGGAAGGAGCCAGCCCGCAGCATCGCCCGCCACCTGCTCGATCACATTAACACAAGGGATAAAATGGAGGGCAGAGCTCCGTCTCTGCCGTGAAAAGTGTATTAAAAGATGAGACCGAAAAAAATCCGCGAAGCATATGCCACCCTCCAGGAAACCCAGCCAGGGGTCAGCCTGCGCCGGGCAGCGTCCCAACTGAAGCTATCCGAAGCCGAACTGGTCGCCGCCCATGCCGGGGAGGGGCAGGTCATCCGGCTATCAGAGGATATCGAGGCCCAGCTCCAGGGATTACGTCAGATCGGAGACGTGGTGGCGGTCACCCGTAGTCCCCATGTCATCCATGAAGTTCAAGGCACCTACCCGGAAGCGCGGGTATTCGGCAGGCAGGGCCTGATGATCTCCGAGTCGATTGATCTGCGCCTGCGGCTCGACCACTGGGTGGCGGGATTTGCCACCCAACTCGGTGGGCATCGTCAGATTATCTATTTCGATGGCCAGGGCCAGGCCGTGCACCGGATCGTTGCCTCCGGGCAATCCGATCTTCCCGCCTGGGAGGCATGGGCGGCGAATCATGCCGCTGAAAAACAATCCACCACCTTCGAAATTGCCAGTTTGGAGACGGCAGCGGAATCTACCCCGACCGAATCCGAACACGAGAACGAGCCGGAGGGCGAATCCGGCCCAGCCGGCCAGGAAGTCGAAAGGGATCAACTCTGTCAGGCCTGGGATGCACTCAAGGACGCGCACGACTTTATCCCCATGCTCGACCACCTCGGAATCGGGAGGCTCCCGGCCCTGCGCCTGGCGGGCGAACCCTACGCCCGCCGCCTGAATAAGGATGCCATCTCCCGCCTTCTCAAGCAGGTTCAGACCACCGCCCTGCCGGTCATGATTTTTACCCATAACCGGGGCTGCACCCAAATCACCACCGGCACCGTCGGTCAGGTGGAAGCCTTTGGCGAGTGGCTCAATGTCCTCGACCCCACCTTCAACCTCCATCTCGAGATGAAAGGAGTGGACACGGTCTGGTCGGTCTGGAAGCCGAATACGACGGATGGAGTGACCTCGATTGAAGTTTATGACCGTTCCGGCGAACTCATCCTCCAATTTTACGGTGTCCGCAAGCCGCGGCAGCCGGAGAACCCGGACTGGCGGGAACTTTGCCACTCCCTGCCCGCTCCCGATGCCGCAGATGAATTCTGATCATGTCCCCCTCCGTCCTCCTCGTCGAAGATGAACCGCTGATTGCCGAGAACCTCCTCTATGCCCTCCGGACCGAGGGGTTCACGGCCCACCATTGCCCCACCCTCGGTGAGGCGGAAAAAGCACTCGCCTCCGAGTCCATCGACCTCGTGGTGCTCGACATCAACTTGCCGGACGGCAACGGCTTCGA
>CAYTLD010000189.1:0-3280 GCA_964438585.1 uncultured Blastochloridaceae bacterium
GGGCCACCGGCATTGAACTGCAGGCTGTTCAGAAAAGGATGCGCCGCCTCGCTGAGAAAAGGTTTTAAAACGGTCGGGTTGATACTGCTCCGCACGTCGGCCCGGAAATCAGAATCCCCATCATAAAAAGCATTCACCTGGGCAGTGCCGGAGGCGTGGCTCAGCTCCATATCAGAAACAATCCAGCGGGTCCCGTCATAAGCCGCCGGGATCACCAGACGCCCGAACCTCGAATCTCGCACCGAGAAATCCTCCCACTGACACCGGGCCCGGGCATGATAGGTCAGGCCATCCTCCCAATTAAGCACAACCTCCGCCTCATTAACCGGTAACGTCCGGAAGCGGGCCTGACTGAGCAGGCTCCCTGGCTGGCCGCTCAAGGCGGGTGAAATCAGGCTCAAGTCAATATCACTGACCAGGGAAACCCTCGCTTCCTCCTGACCGGAGACCCACCTCCCCTGGAGCTGAAGCCCTCCCCGCAACGCCTCCACTTCCCCGTCGAGCCGGAGCAGGGAGTTCAGCCAGTTGGCCTCTAAATCGATCCGGTTCAGGACCACGCCATTCCAGACCTGGTCCCTGCCGCTGATCTGGCATTTGGCCCGCGATTGCTCCGGGTCAGAAAGAATCCAGTCGAATTCCAGGCGTAGGTCGATCGGGCTTTCCGTGAAAAATTGTTCGGAGGCATTTTTCACTTTCCTCCAGATCGCCGCCCGCTGGGCCATCTCCTCCGCCGTCGGCACGTCTGGCTCACCCTCTTCGACTCCGGATATGTCCATCCGGCCTTCGATCTCGAACTTAATATTGAGGATGCGTCCGCGCGCGTAATCGATGACGTAGCCTCCGGGCACCAGCCGGGCGCCCATCTGGACGTCTTCAAGATGAACCACATCCTCTTCGGAAAGCGGAAAGCGCAAATCCGCCCGCGATATGCGCGCCCCCTCCAGAAACGGGTCGCCCCGCCACCAGGAAATCCAGTTGAACCGGAATCGGATTTCCTCGATCAGCAGCGTATTCGGTGAGGCCGGACTCTCCTGCAACACCTGCAAATTTCGCGCCACCACCTGCCCGAACGGATCGAGGTAGAGACGCTCGAACTGGACCGCCAGGCCCCGGCGCTCCAGCTCCGTCCCCAGCCGGACACCGATCTGCTCAGGCAGGCCGACGTATCGAAAGGTGAGAAGGACCAGAAAAATCAGGAAGGCGACTCCCAGCACGCTGTAGCCGGTCCATCCCGCCCAATGCAATTTCCTCTTTTTCCTATTATTCCTCTTATTTCTCTTTATGCCCATTCTTTCCAAAGATGGAACAGCAAGGGAAGCCGTGCCAGAGAAATTTCCATTGGCCAGCCCCCCGGACCTGTCTATGGTGGCGACTTATGTCAGACCAGGAACGCATGGAAAAAATTACCTCCCTCTGTAAGCGGCGGGGCTTCATCTTTCAAAGCTCGGAAATTTACGGAGGGCTCAACGGCTGCTGGGACTATGGCCCCCTCGGCTCCCTGCTGAAAAAAAACATCAAGGACCACTGGTGGCACTCCATGACCCAACTGCGGGATGATGTCGTTGGCATGGATGGAGCCATCCTCATGAACCGCGCCGTCTGGCAGGCCAGCGGCCATGAAGAAACGTTCTCCGATCCTCTGGTGGAGTGTTACGTCACCAAAAAACGTTTCCGCGCCGACCAGATCCCCGCCCAGAGTGGAACCGTCTTATCTTTTACCGGTGCTGTGAGCAAAAGCACCGGCCTGGATGTGACCAAAAATTATGCCGTTCTTATTCCCCAAGGCGGTTCCGAGAAAAAGGCCCGAAAGTTGGCCGTCGAATTCTACGCGCAAGGCTCGATCCACTCAGCCACCGATGGTGAAATAACCCTCATAGGTGAAACGGTGGAAGAGGTTGAAGATTCCAGAAAATTCAACCCCGAGAACGGCGGGCTCCTCAGTGAACCCCGAGACTTCAACCTCATGTTCAAAACCCACACCGGCCCCATCGAGGACGAAAAAAACCTCTGCTACCTGCGCCCCGAAACCGCCCAGGCCATCTTTGTCCAATTCAAGAACATCCTCGAAGTCTCCCGGAAAAAACTGCCCTTCGGGATCGCCCAGATCGGCAAGGCCTTCCGCAATGAAATCAACCCGCGCAATTTCACCTTCCGCTCCCGGGAATTCGAACAAATGGAACTCGAATTTTTTGTCCCGCCTGATGCCGGATTCGAGTGGACCGATTACTGGCTCGAAGAACGCCTGAAGTGGTATGAAGCCGTCGGCCTGCCCCGCAGGAAAATCCACGTCCTCGATGTTCCCGCAGAGGACCGCGCCTTTTACTCAAAGAAAACCTACGACCTCGAATACGAATTCCCCTTCGGCATCCAGGAACTCGAAGGAGTGGCCTACCGGACGGATTACGACCTCGGACGCCACCAGGAATGCAGCGGGAAGCCCCTCGAATATTTCGATGAGGAATCGAAAACCCGCTTCATCCCCCACGTGGTCGAGCCCAGCGCGGGGGTGGACCGCACCCTGCTGGCCATCCTCTGCGAAGCCTATGATGAGGAAACCGTCACCGATGAGAAGGGCAAGGAGGAAGTGCGCACCGTCCTCCGCTTCCAACCCTCCATCGCCCCGATTAAACTCGGTGTCTTTCCGCTCCTGAAGAACAAGCCCGAACTGGTCGAAAAGGCGCACCACGTCGCGGACTCCCTCAAGCCCATGATGCAGGTCTTCTATGATGAAGCCGGTGCCATCGGACGCCGCTACCGCCGCCAGGATGAAATCGGCACCCCCTTCTGTGTCACCATCGACTTCGAAACCCTCGAAGGTGCCGCGGATGGCGACTGCAAGGGCGAAAAAGACACCGTCACCCTCCGCCACCGTGACTCCATGAAACAAGAGCGCCTCCGCATCGCCGACCTCCCCACCCACCTGCTCCCCTTAATCCAGTGAGCGAAAAAAAAGCCAGTAACTGGAAATTTCCGACCTCGGATTCGCCCGCATCGATCTCGAGCACCATGAACGCTGCGGCGCGGCCGAATTCATCTTTGGTGAGGGCAAGACCCCGGCGCAAATTGCCAATATCGCCGCCCACCGGATTTTGCTCGGGCATACCAGCGGGCAATTTAGGGACAGTGAGCGAACTCCGACAGCTTTCATACCTGTAACTTTAACCACGGAGTTCGCTCACTGTCCCTAAATTGGGTGCCTATCATTCCAGAAGCGGCGGCAGATCTCCGGGGGCACAGAAGCGCACGCGGTGCTGACCCAGGCTTGATTCGAACGGTTCGG
>CAYTLD010000190.1:0-3253 GCA_964438585.1 uncultured Blastochloridaceae bacterium
CTATTCAATTTTCCAGAAAACGTGCCGTCGGGGAGGAAGGTGGCATAGCGGGTGCCTTCGGGATCGGATTCGATAAGGACGGCTCCCTCGCGTTCGACCTCCAGGATGTCCGCGCCGGACTGGAGGGAGTAGGACCAGAGTTCGGGAGTCAGAATCCCGGTTGAGGAATATCCGGGCGGCGGGAGGAGGATGAGCCGGGGCCGGAGGCGGCTGAGCAGTTCGGCGGGAATGGGGATTTTCTGTTTGCCGGGTTCGATGAGCAGGACATCAACCTGGTCGATCTCCTGGCTTAAGAATTGGTAGGAGGACTCTCCCGCATTGCTCACGTAGAGCATCCTGAATGACGCACTGCGGATACTGACGATCATCGATTCATCCTCGAGGCTACGGCCGCGGATGTCGACCTCCTCGTCTGGTTCGGAAAGGATCTCCCAGGCGTCCGTCTCTTCCAGGAGTCGCCCCGGGAAATCATGCGATTTTTCCTTCCAGCGTTTCCAGGCGGGGGAGCGGGAAGACCAGTTCCCGGCTACCATTTTATTAATTTTCATCTGATCCTTGATGGAGGTGAAGGCGCCGATGGTGGCGGCATTGGCACCACTCAGGACCAGATGATCCACGCGATCAATGCCCAGATAGCGGGCGCAGGGCCAGGTCGCGGCTTTCCAGTCCCGTTCGTGACCGGGGCCGATGAGGAGAGTCTGCTCCGCTGTCTCAACCCAGGCGGTCAGGCTTTGGTAGCCGGATGGCACCATGATCCGCAGGTGGCCAGATGCGGGGGTCGGATGGGGGGAAACATATTGATAGGCACCGGGCCAACTGGAGAGTGACCCGGTGGTGGCCACGACGACCTTAAGGATGAGGGCGGACAACTGGTTGATCGGTAGCGAGAGCGGTGCGAAGACACTCCCGGCAATGACCGAGGCCAGACTCAGCACCAGGACACCGGAGGCCAGAGGAACGACGATGACATTGGCCAGCACCGCGACAGGCGAGAAGAGATGAAATTCCATGACCGTAATCGGGAGCGAGCAGCACCATGCCACGAAGGAGGTGGCCAGCAGTGCACAAAGCCACATCCAGGCCTCATCGAGGCGGCGACGCCAGACAGAGAGATGCTTGCGCGGGAGGTAATCGTCCGGAGCCAGGAGCGGGTAGATCTTCCCATAGACCGGCCGGCCCAGCAGCACCAGTCCGAGAACGACAAGGAAGGAAAATTGAAAACCGAGGTCGAACAACTGGAGCGGATCGACCACCCAGATCAAGAGGGCAGCGGCGGAGAGGATGTTGAGCGGTTGGACCGGGCGATAGAGCATGTAGGCGATCCAGATCAGAGACGCCATCAGGAAGGCGCGGACCGCACTCGATTCCATCCCGGTGGAAATGACAAAGATGAGCAGGGGTGTGATCATCAGCCAGCCCCATCGCCAGCGAATCAGGCCCAGCGCATAGAGGAGAACCATCATCACGATGGCGATGGTCTGGATATTTTGTCCACTGACGGCAAAGAGGTGCAGGGTTCCGGTGACTTCAAACTGGCGGATTTCCTCCTCGGAGAGCCCGTCCCGCTCGCCGAAGAGCATCGCTGCCATGAGGGCGGCACTACCCGGTCGATCTTCCAACCCGGCACTCAATGTCTCGCGCATGTGCTGCCGGAAGTCGATGGCCCACTGCACCGCCTGCCAGCCCTGCCCCTGATCCACCTGCCGCCATTCCCCTGCCGGAATATCGCCCCGGTAATCGAGGTGGCGGACCCGGAAGTAGCGCGGCGCATCGAAGGTTGCCGGATTGCGCGGAACATCCGGGCGACGGAGAAAGACCGGTGCCTCAATCACGTCCCCGTATGTGGGGCTATCCTCCGCGCCGACTTCCAGCCACCCATCCATCCTGCCGGAGACCGGCACCCAGTCGTCTCCGCGACGTAAGGCCAGGATTTGAGCCGGGACGCGGATCTCGCCCGGACGGGTCGCACTACCTTTGGGCTCTTCATCCACCAGCAGGCGTAGAAAGACCGTCCGCTGATGGAAGTCACCCTTGAAACGCAGCGCATCGGCGGGGAGATGGTGGTAGGCCAGTTGCCCGTGGGTAAAGAACGAGAAAAAAAATCCCGCCAGCAGCATTCCTCCTCCCAGACGCGGAAGGGTTAGGGAACCGATCATGGCCAGCGCGGCCAGGGCGAGCGGAATCAACCATGCCACCTGAACATGATAAGCCAGTCCCAGGCCAACTCCGGCGCAGAGGGCCGGAGCCCAAAGCGGTGACAAACGGAATTGTTTGAGCGCCGTGATCACGCCCCATGATTCAGGCATGGCATTTTCCCATTCCCATAGCGGACCGAAGCCCGGAGGGCGCGGCTGATATAACGCTTGGCCCGGCGGATGGACGTAATCCGATCCTCCCCCCGGGCGAGATGGGCGGTGATGGCCGCTGAAAGCGTGCAGCCTGTTCCGTGAAAGGGGCCTCCGTCCACCCGTCGGGCGCGAAATTCCCCGCATCCACTCGCGTCGGTAAGAAGATCCGATGACCACTCCCGGATGCCATCCCCGCCCGTAATCAGGATGGGCACCTTCCAGCGTTCCCAACCGGCCAGGGCCAGTTCCCTGCCGGATTTCTTCTCATCGAAAGCATCAGTATCATCGACAGCCAGCAGAGCCCGCATCTCATCCAGGTTCGGAGTAATCAGATCGGCAAAGGGAATCCATTCCTCGACCATGGCGCGCAAGCCATCGCTTTCCATCAGGGCGTCACCCGTGGTAGCCACCAGGACCGGGTCAATGACCAGCTGGGGACGCTTTTTCAAGCCTCCCCACCACTGCGCCAGGGCACGGACATGCGCCCCGGAGCCCAGCATCCCGGTCTTGACCGCCGCCACCGGGAAGTCCTCCAGCACCAGTGCCGCCTGCTCGACGACACGCTCCGGTGCGACCGGGGTAATGCGAACCACCCGGCAGGGTGTTTCCGCAACCACCGAGGTGATCGCGGAGGTGCCATAGACTCCCAGCCGAGCAAACGTCTTCAAGTCCGCCTGGATGCCGGCACCGCCACTACAATCTGACCCGGCGATAGTCAGGCACACTGGTGGGGGAGCGGTCATCGGGAATATGATTCCCTTGCATCTTCCGGTAGGCCAGCTTAAATCTGTCTTTTGTTATGCGCCAGTGGATCAAAGAACCCGCCTTCCCCTACGTAGCCCCCTTTATCGCTTTCATGGTCATCTTCCTGATGGGCAGTGATATCCATGAGCTGGCCAAGTATT
>CAYTLD010000191.1:0-3252 GCA_964438585.1 uncultured Blastochloridaceae bacterium
GAGACCCCGAGCCTTCCCGGGATTCTTGACCTCACATTCCCAGACCAGGAGTTGCCCATCTTCCGAGAGCGATCCACCATTGATTTGACGCTGAAAATCCGAGTCCGGCAGGAGTGAGGTGCCCTCCAGCGTTTCCGCCGCTTCCAGACTGCCCCCGTCGATGGACAGGGCTCGTCCGCCCAGTCGTCCGGCCAGTGAAATCGTGTATCCCGGCATCCAGTTGAAAGGCCGAGCTGAATTGCTGCCCGTATCCTGCGCCAACCGGGCTCCGACCACACGCAATTCTTCAAATCCACCGCCCGTGGCCACCGGGGTCAGCACTGCGGGAGAGGAAGGGGAAAAAGCACCGCTCAGGTCCAAGGACTCCACCATGCCCGGATAGGCCTCCTGAGCCGCCTCGACCTCCGCCGCATAGTCAAACTGCGCACCCGCCGCCGGGACGACCACCTGGACCGGACCTTCCGTCCCGAAAACTTCCCCCATCAGGATCTCATCCATGCCGTCACTATCACTGATCGATTTCCCGGCCAGAATCATTTCCTTCATCCGCTCATCATCCATGATGAAACTATTAATGCTCTCGATCACCTTCCCGCCATCCAGGGCAATTTCATAGCGCCCATCATCACGCTTCTGAAAATTGGAAAATGATCCCGGTGCTGCGGGAAACTGGAAAATTGCCTGCGCCTTCATTCCCCCCAGCATCCCCATCATCATCGGCTTCATCTGGAGGAATTTCGCCCGCTCCGTCGCGATCTCCGATTCGAGGTCGGCAACTGGTTCTGCCTGTGTCCCCTCAGTAACCTCCCCTTCCTGCATGGTCAGAATCGCGGAACCATCCGGACGGGGCTGCCAGGCAAATTCGAGTAAATCAGCGGAAATATTCCCGTGTTTGAATTTAATTTTCTCCAGGGATTGAAAATAGGCTGTTCCGATGAAATGGATTCTCCCGTCCCCGGCCAGCTCGTAGCTCACATCCTTCCACGCCGTCACCCCCTCCGACTGGGTCAAAATTGCCTCGACCGCACCCTTCATATCTTCGCGCGGGTTCGGATCCTCACCTCCGAAGTTAATGTTGAAATTCTGAAAATAGACCTCATGCCGCACCTTCCCGGAACCGTCCGGATTAAGCACGTATTCATCCTTCACCTCCAGGCACCCGGATAAAACCAAGCCCGCCGCCACCAGCATTAACCCAACGCGCAGGCAATTCATCTTCATTTTCATATCCTGTTAACAATTTTCTACAGAATTCCAACCCGCTTCACAAGCCAATCATGAAGTTAATGCCATTCAGGTCAGACCCCATTTTTGACCGACAACGTGCAATCAACCGATCCTCCCAATCGTTTCTGTTAAGTGTAGCTGCATAACGCTATTGCTCTACTTTCACCATCAGAATGAATATCTCAGATCAAGATCGGATGCCGGAACAACTACTGCAAGTCGGCTACCGCTTTGCCCTTTCCCTGACCCATCATCACTATGATGCGGAAGATCTGGTGCAACAGGCATGGATGAAATGTCTCCATCGCTACGGAACGGTGAAAAACGCTTCCATCCTTTTCACCACCATCCGCCATCTTTTTTATGACCAATGCCGCCGGGGAAAAATTATCAGCTTTGAGTCGATCGATGGTCATCCCGAGCAAGTTGCCGAGACTGCGGAGGACAGTCACGCATCCGCCGACCTGGATGTGCTCCTGGCGAACCTCAAGGCTGCGGAGCGGGAGGCACTCTTCCTCAATGCCGTAGAAGGCTACACCGCCCGTGAAATAGCCGATCTCACCGGCACCCCCCGGAACACCATTCTGAGCCACCTTCACCGCGCCCGACGCAAACTGGCCCTTGCCTTGAATTGCGACCCCGGCCACATCGAGGCAGCACCCCCATCCCCAAATAAGGAGAACCAACACCATGATTGAACTCGACCAAAAATTGCGTGACTACTACCAGTCTCAAAGCCTCCCCGAGCACCGGGTCGCCCACATTCTGGAGACCAGCCGTATGATCCGCCGCCCGTTTTGGAAACAGCACGCCGTCCGGCTGGCCATTGCGGCTTCGATTGCCCTACTCCTGAGCCTCTCCATCCACGGGTTCTGGTCCGGCCCGGCCATCGAAATTCTGGTTGCCCGCGATGTCTGGAATAATCACCGTAAACAACTCGCTCCAGAAGTCACCACCTCCAGCTTCGCGGAAATCCAGTCAGCCCTGCCGCGCCTCGATTTCGCCATCGCGCCGACACAACCCGAAATGCTGGCCGGAATGAAACTGGCCGGTGGGCGATACTGTTCCATCCTCGATGAGCTGGCCGCACAAATCAGCCTCGTCGATGCCACCGGCCAACCCGGCACCCTCTACGTGGCACCACTCACCCCGCCGCTCGCAAAAGTCACCCCCGGCATCTACCGCATGGAACATGGAACCGTGCACATCTGGACCGATGCCCACCGCATCTTCGCACTGGCGCGTTGACGACGCGATATGGTCTCTGCAATCAAACGACCCTCTCAATCGTTCTTTTAATCAGGGGCAGCTTTCCGCCAACTGCGGTGGTTGCCTCCCACCATCACAATCATCAAATCAAAAGACCAACATAACCATTAAGGATAAACACTATGAAAACCATTCTACGTTCGCTCATCGTCCCTGTCGCTATTTTCGCCTTCGGGGGAATCGCTCAAGTTCAAGCCCTGGAACCCGCTCAACCCAAGGTCGTCGGACTGATGTTCTACTCCGACAGCTGCGGCTCCTGTAAAATTCTCGATCCCAAGATCGAAAGCGTGAAGAAGGATTTCGCCACCCAGCCCATCCTCTTCGCCACCCTCGACCACAGCAACGACGGCTCGAAAAACCAGGCCGCCCTGATGGCAAAATCCCTCGGGCTGGGTGAAGTCTATACCGCTCAGGAAAAAGCCAGCGGCTACATGCTCCTCGTCAACCCGAGGTCCGGTGAAATCATCACCAAACTCACCCGCGATATGTCCGAAGCCGACATCAAAACAGCCTTCGACAATGCGCTGAAGGGGTAAAACCGTCCACCCTATTGCCGTGGAGAGGGGTCCTACTCCCCGCTCCACGCGCGATCATGAACATACGCATGACACGTTTTATTTATCTATTTCTTTCTTTAGCCCTCTCATCCACTTTTTTGATCTCCTGTTCAAAATCGCCGGATGGGCAGACGGACAATCCTTCCGGAAACCTCAACCGCCTGGCGGATGAGGCCTCACCTTACCTCCTGCAGCACGC
>CAYTLD010000192.1:0-3220 GCA_964438585.1 uncultured Blastochloridaceae bacterium
CCAAATCAATCGGAGTGAGCACGTTCGTGGAAATAAGGGACAGAGACCTATTTCCTGCGATGGGTTTTCAATGGCTCTGAAATGGTGACGCCCGGAAATAGGTCTCTGTCCCTTATTTCCAGCCCTTTGGCCTAATCATTTTGATTTGGTATAAATCCTTCTCTTCTCTATTTTCAGGGAGGGACGGTTGACTCCACATGTCGGGCGTAGCCTTGGCGAAGACTGAGACCTCCTCGGATTTTCGGAGTCAGCAAGATTTCCCTCCCAAAAATTTCTCCGTGCCCTCAGCGGAAGCTGTGCTTTAATTCCTCCCCTATGACCTCGTCCGAGATCCGCCAGAGCTTCCTCGATTTTTTCGAGGAGAAGGGACACACGATTGTGCCCTCCTCCTCCCTGATGCCCGATTCCCCCGGCCTCCTCTTCACCAATGCCGGGATGAACCAGTTCGTTCCCATCTTCCTCAATGAAACCCCCTGCCCGTTCAAGCCCGCCCGCGCCGCCGACACCCAGAAATGCATCCGCGCCGGCGGGAAGCACAACGACCTCGAGGACGTCGGCTTCGACACCTATCACCACACCTTCTTCGAGATGCTCGGCAACTGGTCCTTTGGCGACTACTTCAAAAAGGAAGCCATTGAGTGGGCCTGGGAACTATTGACCGATAGGTGGAAACTGCCCAAGGAGCGACTCTACGCCACTGTCTATCGCCCCGGCCCCGGCGAACCCTCCGAATTCGACCAGGAGGCCTATGATTTCTGGAAGGCCATTTTCGAAAAGGAAGGCCTCGACCCCAAGGTCCATATCATCGATGGCAATAAGAAGGATAATTTCTGGATGATGGGTGACACCGGCCCTTGCGGCCCCTGCTCGGAAATCCACATGGATCTGACCCCCCTCGGGGATACGGGTGGGAAACTGGTCAATGCCGACGACGCCCGCTGCATCGAAATCTGGAACTTGGTCTTCATCCAATTCAATGCCAACCCGGACGGGAGTTATTCCGATCTTCCGGCCCGCCACGTCGATACCGGCATGGGCTTTGAGCGCGTCTGCTCGATCCTCCAGGGCACCAAGGGCTTCACCGACTTCTCTACTCAGGTCTCCAACTACGACACCGATGTCTTCAGCCCCATCTTCAGGGAACTCGAAGCCCTCTCGGGCAGAAGTTACCGGAGCACGCTGCCCCAAGAACTTGCAACTCGCAACTCGCAACCCGAAACGGTGTCCACCGACACCGCCATGCGCGTCATCGCCGACCACATCCGCACCCTCGCGCTCTCCATCGCCGACGGCATCATTCCTGGAAACGAGGGCCGGAATTACGTCCTGCGCCGCATCCTCCGCCGCGCTATCCGCTACGGGCGCGAACTGGGCATGACCGATCTTTTCTTTTACAAACTGGTCGATGTCGTCGTCCGCGAAATGGGGCCGGTCTTCCCGGAACTGCAGGAAAACCAGCCCGTCATCGAACGCATCATCAAAGCCGAGGAAGAGCGCTTCACCAAAACCCTCGATCGCGGCATCGACCTCTTCGAAAAAGTAGTCGCCGGACTGACTACTACCGACCGGAGTGCGGAGACCCCTCTCTTCCCAGGCGACAAGGCGTTCGAACTCTACGACACCTATGGCTTCCCGCTCGACCTGACCATCCTCATGGCGCGGGAACGCGGGATCGAAGTCGATCAGGACGGCTTTGAGGTCTGCATGGAGGAACAGCGCCGCCGCTCCCAGGACGCCCAGAAGAAGAGTGTCATCTCGGTCCAGGAACGGGAAGAGGACCTGATTCCAACTGCCTTTGTCGGATTTGAACAGCGGGAGGCTGACGTCGAAGTTCTCAACATCCGGGTCGATATGCCGGAGGAGGAAGGCGGCACCGTCCGGGCCCGTCTCTACCTTTCCCCAACTCCCTTCTACGCCGAAATGGGAGGCCAGGTCGGAGATGCCGGTCATCTGCTTTTTGATGGGGAATCCATTGAAATCATCGACACCATCCGTTCCTCTCCAGACTCTTTTGCCCATATCACCGAACAAGTAGGGCTGCTCGATGACATCAGCTTCCCACTCACCGCCCGGGTGGACGGGACTCGCCGGGACCTCATCGAGTCCCACCACTCCGCCACCCACATCCTCCACTGGGCCTTGAGGGAGGTGCTGGGAAGCACGGTTTCCCAGAAAGGCTCCTACGTCGGCCCCGACCGCCTTCGCTTCGACTTCTCCCACATGGAAGCAATGAAACCGGAGGAGCTGGCCAAAGTCGAAGAGCTAGCCAATGAGCGCATCCAGGCAGCGGCCACTGTCCAGTGGACCGAGCGCCCCTATGCTGAAGTCAAGAATGACCCGGCCATTTTGCAATTTTTTGGCGATAAATACGGTGAGCTGGTCCGCGTCGTCGATATCGGCGGCTTCTCCATCGAACTCTGCGGTGGAACCCACGTCCGCAATACCTCGAGCATCGGACCCTTCCGAATCGTATCCGAGGGAGCAATAGCCGCCGGTGTCCGCCGCATCGAGGCCATCTGCGGGCCGGCGATCCATCACTATCTGCTGCCGGTCTTCGAACGCCAGGAGGCCGAAGCGGCCAGCTACCTCCGCCGGGCTCCGGATTTGGCTTCTCCCGGGATGCTCGCGCTCGCACATGAACCACAAGATTCCTGGACCAACTATCTAAAAAATCAGGAGGCTCTGGAAGAACTAAAAGACGCAGTCCGGGAATGGGACAAAGAACAGGCCAAGGCCCGCCAGGCGGAACTCCTCAGCCAGGCCGCCACCCTCGCACCCCAGTGGGCCGCAGAAGCCGACACCGGGGAAAACATTCCTCTCCTGATCAAGTCCATCGATGGGGCCGACGGAAAATTCCTGCAAACCGCTCTGGGTGAATTGAAGAAGCACTTCAACGGTGTCGTCGTCCTGGCCGGAAATGCCGACGGCAAAGTCGCTCTGGCCGCCTCCGTTTCACCCGACTATCTGGGAAAAATCAAAGCGGGAGACATCATTAAAACCATTTCCCCCTGCGTTGATGGCAAAGGCGGCGGACGCCCGGAAATGGCCCAGGGCGGAGGAACAAAAACCGAAGGCATCCCTGAGGCCCTGAAAACCGCCAAATCGTTAAGGGACGGAGTATTAAGCCGATCCGACGGATCGGCTTAATACTCCGTCCCTTAACGATTCTCATGTTTTTTCCTTTTTCCTGATGCGAATCTGGTAACATACGGCAACGTTC
>CAYTLD010000193.1:0-3173 GCA_964438585.1 uncultured Blastochloridaceae bacterium
TCTGTCGAGCTATGGCGGGCCAGGCTGCTGCGCCCCACCCACTGATCCTTCTTTAAGCGCGTCACATTGATTACAACATGCTCTTATTAGGATCTGCTTTAACAAAAATAGAAGATGCTGAAATTGTGTCCGCACCGTAGGAGCAATCACAGCGTAGCCGTGGGTTTTAAACTCTCATTCTTGCACACATTTCGTTGTGTAATCCCCTCTTGGCCCAACGAGCCAAAATCCTATAGCCCAGTCCCGAAGGGCTGGGTAGAAAAGGTCATTGGAGTGCGGGCTGAAAGTCCGCGATATGCGCGGGGGACATGATTTTTCCTTGAAGCGGTTGAATCGAGGACATTCAGCCCTCGCCGGGAATCATTCCCCTCGTCCGAGCAATTCCTGCAATCCGCCAGAGACATCGTCAGATCGCATCAGGGTCTCGCCGACTAAAAAGCAGTCAATGCCTTCACGCCGGATGCGCGCCACATCATCGGGGGTGCGGATGCCGCTTTCGCTGATCCCGAGGCAGTCAGCGGGGATTTCCGGGGCCAGATCGATGGTGGTCTGGAGATCGACGACGAATGTTTTCAGGTTCCGGTTATTGATTCCGATGATGGAGGCCCCCAGATCGAGGGCGCGATCCATCTCGGGTAGGTCATGAACCTCGACGAGGACATCGAGCTGGAGCGACAAAGCCAGTTCATGCAACGCCTTGAGATTGGAATCATCGAGGGCAGCGACAATCAGGAGGATGGCATCAGCCCCGGCGATAACGGATTCGTAAACCTGGAGGGGGGAAACGATGAAATCCTTTCTCAGAATAGGAACGCTGACCAACTCCCGGATGGGGGGAATGAAACGCAGATATCCCTGGAAAAATTTCTCATCAGTCAGTATCGACAGGGCATCCGCACCCGCCTGCTCGTATTCGATCGCTTTCTGCACGGGGTCAAAATCCGTAGCGATGATACCGGCAGACGGCGAGGCCCTCTTCACCTCCGCGATGACCGTCGGCATACCGGGCTGATGAAGTACGTGCTTAAACCCCCGGAAATCATTCCGGAGTAACGCCGCCTTCCGGAGCTTCTCCTCCTGACCTTCGAGACGTTTTACCTCCTCGTATTTCCATGAAATAATTTCAGCGAGTTTATCGTGCATCAGTTTTCAGCTTTCAAGTCTCAGGTTTCAGGTTTCATCCTTCAGGTTTCAAGTCTCATCCATCCGGACTCAATCATCATCCGTATCGGTGTCGGAGCGTTTTTTGCCGCGCAGGAAGGCATCGATGAAAGCGTCCAGGTCGCCGTCCATGACGGCTTGCACATTGGAGGACTGCTCTCCGGTGCGCAGGTCTTTGACCATCTGGTAGGGTTGAAAAACGTAGGAGCGAATCTGGTGACCCCATCCGATTTCCCCTTTTTCGCTGTAGGTCTGCTCGGCGGCGGCGCGTTTTTTATCCATTTCGATTTCATAAAGGCGGGCCTTGAGGACACGCATGGCAGAGGCCCGGTTCTTGATTTGGGAACGCTCATTCTGACAACTGACGATGAGCCCGGAGGGAAAGTGGGTAACCCGGACGGCGGAGTCGGTGGTATTGACCCCCTGCCCGCCCGGCCCACCGGCCCGGTAAACATCGACGCGGATATCACTGTCGGCCACCTCGATTTCGATGTCGTCATCTATTTCTGCCACCACATCGAGTGAGGCAAAAGAGGTCTGGCGCTTCCCGGCCGAGTTGAAGGGGGAAATCCGGACCAGGCGGTGCACCCCGCGCTCGGCCTTGAGGTGGCCGTAAGCAAATTCGCCTTTGACCATAAAGGTCACGCCTTTGATTCCCGCTTCTTCCCCCTGCTGGTAATCGAGCATTTCCATGGAAAACCCCCGGCGCTCGACCCAGCGCTGATACATGCGCCAGAGCATGTTGGCCCAATCGCAGGCTTCCGTGCCCCCGGCTCCGGCATGGATGCTGACGATGGCATTATTGGGATCGGTCTCGCCACTGAGGAGGAACTTGATTTCCATCGCGTCGAGGGTTCGAAGAATGTCATTGTATTCCTTTTCGACCTCGGAGGAAGCTGAGTTGCCTTCCTCAGCGGCCAGCTCAATCAGGACAGGAAGGTCGGTGAGCCGCTGACGGATTTTTCCGTAGGATTCAAGAGACTCGCGGGTGCGAGTGGCTTGCTGAGACACCTTCTGAGCCTGGGCCTGATCGTCCCAGAAATCAGGGGACGACATTTTTTTTTCACAATCCGCTAGCTGGCTTTCAAGTTGAGCGGGGTCAAAGATACCTCCCGAGTTGCTTGATCCGGCTTTCAAGGTCTCTGAGGTCGAATTGGGTGTCTTCTGCCATTAGGAAAAAGTACCCGAAGTCACCAAGGGTGCAAGTCCACAATCGCGTCTTGTCAGGGGGGCGGGCGGTGTTCAGGTTGGTAGGCATGACATTTGACCTCCCCATCCTCTGGGAATCCTTTTACTCCAAAGAAGGCTATCGCCGCGTCTTCAACACCTGGAATGGGCCGGGGCTCTGGCTGCTTCTTCTCCTCACCGTGATCGGAGTCCTCATTATCAGCCTCAGGGTTCATACCGAGGTCTCCGGTTGGGCGGAAACGTATGGGCCGCAACTGGCCGAACAGATCCCCCCGATACTATTGGCCGAGGGAGTGGCCGCAACACCGGAAGCGCGGGAATACCGCATTCATGATCCGCAAAGCGGCGAACTGCTGGCTATTATCGATACCACCCTGGACACGGCTCCCGCCGACCTGGAAGAAGCCCTTTTATTTCTTACCCGCCAGACGCTGACCTTGAAGAAGAACGACGTCGAAACCCGCACTTACAAAGTCAGCGAATTCGGTGATTATGAGCTGACCCGGGAGAAATCCGAAGGCTTCATCCGTCTGGCCGGCAACTGGCTGGCTTTAATCTGCGCCCCCTTCATTGGCATCGGGATGCTGATTGTACGGGTCGTTCAATGGCTCTTTTTCTCCCTGCTGGCACTCTCGGCGCGGAACATGATGAAAGTAGCCGGGACGTATACCCAGACCCTGCGCCTGACGATAGCGGCTATGGTGCCCGCCCTGGTGGTCGACCTGATTCGCGATCTGGCAGGAGCACAGCCGCCCTTCTTCGGCTACATCTTCCTCGGCCTGATCCTCTTTTACCTCTTCTTTGGCGTTTACGCCCAGCGGGAG
>CAYTLD010000194.1:0-3154 GCA_964438585.1 uncultured Blastochloridaceae bacterium
GATCCCGGCGCATGGGATCGGCAGCTTGCTGCCGGAAATGAAATGAGGTCGGGACCAGATATTCCACCTTATCGGGATCCCGGCGCATGACCTAACCGATCACCGCTCCGCCTTTTTCACACGGTTAATATACCAGTCATAAACAGGGCCCAGGAAGCGAACCGCCCAGTAATATGTCCAGGCCATTTTGAATTCGTTCTCCGCCAGGATGTCGCGGAAAATCAGGTCGCGCATTTTTGTATCGAAAGGGAAGTTCTCATGGTGCCGGTATTGGCCGAGCGCGTCGTGAACCAGCGATGCCTTCCAAGTGACTGGACGCCCGGTGTGCTCGATCACTCCGTCCGGCGTTCCGACCCAGCCGAGGTCGAGAAAAGAAAACGTAGGCGAGCAGCCATCCCAGGCATAGCCCGCCTTGACGATAACCCGGTTCGGCGGCACCAGCTCCAGCCAGCAATTCCCCGCCTCATCACAAAGCCGCCGACGCTCCCGAATACAATCCGGATAGCGGGCAATCGCATAAACCACATCCTCATCAATCGCATAGCGCCAGCGGTTCATCAGGAATCTTAAACCACGGATGACACGGATTTTACAGATTTAATTTTTCAACGCGTGATTGATCAAATTAATTGGGATTAGACTAAATGATCGATGTCTTCCAGTGACATGGTGAGTTTGGGAGCTTTCAGATCGAAGCGGGACTGGGTGCCTGCAATTTCGAGTTGGATCTGGCGCTGGAACTGTTTGTCTCCTAGTTGGAAGACAAGAGTGGCATTGATCTTAGTGCCTTTGTATTTAGCGAGTCTGGCTTTGCGTTTAGTATCCAGTTCTGAACGAGCTGCCTTGGCTTTTTTTCTGGTTGCGGCGGCTTCCTGGGATGCTTTTTTTTCCGCCTCTTTTTTACGTTGCCTGGTTATTTCTTCCACCGCGCCTTTGACTTCTTTGAGGTAGCGTTGATGATCGGCAGCAGATTTTGTGACCCCACTTATTTTCGGCCATTTTCCGGTTTTTGCACTTTGCTTTTTTCCGTGAGGTTTGGGAAAAACGAGGTGATAGGCGGCATGGTTCATCCGGCAGGGGTAACCTTCGTAAGTCAGTTCACCGGGAACGGAATTTTTTCCTTTTTTGGGCTTGGACAGAACACTAATGACCCTTCCTTCTTCCCAAGCCCGATCGAGATCAGGCCCAACCACCATCAGGGTTGGAGTACCGCACTTTGCCACTAATTTTTCAAAAGCTGATTTATTCTCTTTTTTAGTCATATTTAGGATGTTTCCAGATTTTCAGGCAGCGATTGGCCAGATCGCGACCACGTTGGCGGATGTTGCATTCTCTCCAGACACGTCGATGGGCCAGTTCCTTATTTAGTCTTAAATCACTATCGGCATAATACTGGACCTTATAGGCCAATGCCTCGTTGGACAGAGCGGCGTTGTGTCCGGTAAGGGTCAGATTTCCAAGGAGATGGAGATTGCTCTGGTGAACATCACGTGCAGCAGCTCCATTGCCCAGGTGCCGCTTCCACCAGGGAGAAAGGGTCTGCGGCATGATATGTTCGATCTGGACCCGCTGCGCAAATTCGATACTGAAAATCTCAAAGGGATCACGCATATCGAACTCCAACCTCTCGAGCAGGTAGCGGGTGCGAAGAGCGGCCGCACCCGATCCATACAAATCACGTTCAAGAAGTGCGTCTTTAACTTCCCCGTTGGAGGGAAATTCTTCACAGTCGAGGTAGCGCTTCCATTTTTCCACGAAGGTGCCCTGATCAGAATCCTGGCGGGTCTGATCATAGATGTTCATGAAAAGGCGTGCGGTGTGCGTATTTCTTTTGCCCACAACCATTCTGCGAAAGTAGAGGCTTTCATAGAGTTCAATGATATCGATGGCCTGCTGAAAGGTGAGGCCCTGGGAATTCTGGCGTGCGGATTCAGTCGCGTGGCTGTAGGCGGATAGCACAATGGGAGCAAAGAGTTTGCGCTGGCCCAGTCGGTTAAAACGCTCGAGCGCATTACGCAGACGGCTGTCTTTTTCATGGGACGGATTGACAAGGCGGCAGTAATAATCCGCGTGTTCGTTGATCTTGGCCAGAAAGCCTTCCACGGCCTGTTCTGTCGTGCCCGCTGTCTCCACCAGTTCCTGGTAAATCTGGCTTTCTTTGAGGTAGCCATTTTCCCTTATCAGGAAAGCAAAAAGAAATTCATCCAGAATGGTGTCGCTGTCCTCAGCCTCGCTGGTCAATTTCATTTCCATGGGCTTCCAGTAGGTATCGTAAAGACGCTTCTGAGTCGCTTCGGAATCGAATTGCATGAGGAGATGGCTGCGGCTTAGGTCGGTATTGGAAAGATCCCGTCCCCGGGCATTCAGACTCTGGAAGATAAGTACCGGATTGTCTTCCCGGTTAAGGAGAATTGTTACCAGATTGATCCGTTTCGGGATGTCACCGGCTAGAAACTTCAGCGTCAGCTTGGGATCTTCTCCTTCCGCATTGATGCGATGTTGAATATAAGTGCTGAGTGAATTATAAGTCTCGACGATAGGGTGGGGCTGTTTTTCAAATTTTGAATTCCGAATGACCTGAGAAAGGATTGTGCGATCCTGGTTAGTCTGGCTGCCCAGCATGCGGAGTTTGGCGTCACCGTTTCCTTCGGAATTAAGCAGATAGGTCTGCGAAATGTATGATGCCAACTTCTCGTCTCCCAGGCTGATGGAAAAATCACGCAGGACAGCCATAAGGAGGATAAAGGTAATGGTGCGCTGTTGCCCGTCGATCAGTTGATAGCTGGTTGCAGCATTGGGACCCGTGGGAACCTGACTGAGGACAAAGGGGCCTATGAAATGAGAGCGGTTTCGCTGGATGGCCCGCACAATATCCTGCCAGAGAAGCTTTACATTGGCTTCAGGAGACGTGTCATCGGAAGACCACTCATAGTGGCGCTGGAAGATAGGAACCCGGTACTGTTTATCTCCCTTGAGATACTGGTGTAGGGTCATGCTTTCGCACTGCATAGAATAGTATTCAACTCCCCAAGCAGCCGGTTGTGAAGCCTTTCAGATCGTGCTTGCGTTACATTTTGAAGGCAATAACACGCCTGAAACAAACCTATAGCTAAGAAGTTATAAAAAGTGTGCCTGTTTCAGTCCCGACCTCATT
>CAYTLD010000195.1:0-3148 GCA_964438585.1 uncultured Blastochloridaceae bacterium
ATCCGAATGACGGAACGGTGCTGACCGATCCCAGTTCCCAAGCCATCGGCTTTGGAAACATCGCCTTCACCGTTCCAGAACCGTCCACCTATGCAGCCGGAATCCTCCTCGTCATCATGGGACTGGGCACCATGGTAAAACGTCTGCTGCGGAAGCGTAAGTCTTAGAGGCATAGAATCTCATCCCTACAGGCCGCGATTTTCTGGCTGATTTCAAAACCCGGTGGCCTGGGCTATAGTTTAGAGGCAAAGCCTCTTTCGAGTGCGGGGGACTTGCCCCCGCTTTTCGTATCACCGATGAATCCCGAACCAAAGCTCAAGCGAGCTTGAGCACTCGAAAGTCCCGACTTCATCGGGACACGATTCCCCTGAGCAGCGATACCAACCCCTGCATCCTCGATGTTTGTTTACAGTCCATTCGAAAATGCTGTAATACAGTAAAGCCACTTTGCCTCAGGCTTTCTGACGCCACCGCCGGAAAGCTCCCCAACCCGCCAGTCCGAGCAGCAGCACACCGGTCACGTAGGTCGAGGGCTCGGGAACAGTAAAGGTAATGTCACTAAGCGCAATCCGTTGCAGAGAAGGTGGTGTTACAAAAAAGCCGCTCGTAAACGGGCTTCCCAGCACGGATGCCCCATCCAGCGATCCATACTCAAAAGAAAACGAGGTTCCCGATGTGAAGGTGCCTGAGTAATCCACCAGCACGTGGCCGGAGGTCGATCCGTCATTCTCGCCACCAGTTAGGTTAGTCGCCCCATTGGTCGCAATCCCGCGGATGGCGTCATCTCCGCTCCCCAACGTGTAAATCTCCGCATCGATGTCCCCTGTACCATCGCCATTGCTTCCCAGAATGGTGAGCGATGTCGGCTGATTGGCAGGATCGAAGATGATTGAATCCTGATATCTAGATATGAAATTGTTCCCGAAGTCGATATCCTGAAGCGTGTAGGAGACAAAATCGACGGTCTCGGAAAACGTGATCGTGAAAATCAGGTAATCCTGTGTTCCTCCGTCATTGAATGTCTCGTTGACGTAAGCACCGCTGTCGCTGTCCAAATCAACCTGCAGGGCGTTATCTACGGTGTTCAATTCCTGACCGGAATCAGTAGGGGTGCCACCTGGATCAGAGGTATCCGCGTCAGTCGTTGCAGGTGCCTGGGTCACACTGACCGTGACGTTAATGCCGGAACCGTCCACGTTGGTGAAGGTCGCGGATACAGTATCACCGCCAGTAGTACCGCCGACATCTCCCCATTGCTGGTTAGTGGGCCAGGCCACCGTATCCCAGTCAAGAACAAAGGCCTGAACTGGAGTGGCTAAAAGTGCCAGAGTCATGATGAATCCAGTGATAGCACCCCACCTTGTATGTTTTCTTGCGAAATTCATAATTAGGATAATTTTTTATGTGGTTAAATAAACTACTTCCGAATCACAAGTCAAATGGTGTATGCATTAAATGATTAATCTCGTGAAAGATAAGCGCTGGTGGATTTTGGCGGCCCTCGTTCTGGTGGCGGCGCTGGCCGTTCCCGCTTACACTTTGATCCGCGCCCAAAGCGAGCGGCGGCTTCTCAAAGAAGCCACGGAAAACCTTGAAGCCGGCAACATCGAGGTGGCCATCAAGACCGCTCATCGGGCCTACCAGCGCAATCCGGGTTCCCATCAGGCGGCCCGGCTGATGGCGCTGATGCTGGAACCAATCCAACCGGAAGTCGCCCTGCCCTGGTGGAAACGGGCGTTGGAATTAAAGCCGGACGACTTCGAGGCCTATACCCGAATCCTGACTCTGAGCATGAACTCCGCCCGCCCGGATGAGATCCTCAGACACATCGACATGGCACACCCGGATTTTCAGGAAAATCCCTCCTTCTATAAATTGGCGGCCGTCACCTGTCTTAAAATCGGAAATTACGAGCGTGCCCTCCAGGCCTTCGCCGAGGCCACCGCGCTCGATCCGGGAGATCACGAAGCCCGCCTCGGCACCTGGCTGATCGAATCGCAATCCAGCCATGCCGTGCAGGCGGAGCAGGCCTTCCGGAACATCCTTCTGGCCGCCGAGCCCGGCCAACCCGCCGAAACTCAGGCCCTCTACAACCTGATCACGTCTAATTTAAATACCAGACTGGAGCCTGCCCAAATTGCCTCCTTTACCGACCGCTATCTGAAACTGCAGACCACCGACTTTCCCAGGCGTCTTCAAGCGGTGCTGGCCGCCGCCCGCCTCACCCGGTCCCACCAGGAGCACTGGCTACAGCTCATGGAAGAGGAAGTCATCAAAAATCCCTTACACCTGGCTGCCTACAGCCAGGCACTTAACCAGCAGGGCGACTGCCAGCGCGTGCTCTCCCTGCGCAGCCACTTCGAGGACTTCCGCTCCCAGTTACCCGGACTCCATGACATTTTACTCGATGCCCTCATCGTTGAACAACAGTGGACGGAGGCCGCCGCCTGGGTGGAATCGATTCCCGAAGCCTCCCGCACCCCATGGCAGGGAATCGCGCTCCAGGTGGCGGGAGTGCAGGGGAATTGGCGGCAGCTCGACTCCCAACTGCTGCGCCTGAGACTGAAACAGAAGGTGTCCCCCGGGCAGCTTGATTGGATTTCCCAGAAGGCAGAATTCCATCATTGGGACAGCATCCGGGAAGCGGCCCTCTGGGCGCGCGCCGATCTGCGCGGGCAGGAAGTCGCCGCACTACGTGAATTAATTGCCTTCTATCAGTCACGCGCCGATGGCCTAGGCACCCTGCTGGCCTCGGAAAAAATGCTGCAGGCGGATCCCGATTCCCTCCCGGCCAAAGCCACCATCGCCCACCTGACCCTCTGCCGGGGCGAGCGCATGGACCGTGCCCACCGCCTGGCGGAAGAATGCCATCGGCTCAGGCCCGATACACCCCAAGTCCGCATGGTTTACCTCCTCAGCCTCCACCTCCAGGGAAAGGATCAGGAAGCCTATACCATTCTCGATCAATTCAGCCCGGAAGACCGCCAACTCAAGGGCATGGGATACTACTTCAACACTTTCGACTGGCTTGCCGGCACCCGCCCCGATCCCCCAGCACTGGATGCCATCCCCGAAGGCTATCTTGATCTGGAAATTAAACTGCTCACACGACTCATCGAACGCAACACGCAGACGAGGCCAGGGCAGG
>CAYTLD010000196.1:0-3045 GCA_964438585.1 uncultured Blastochloridaceae bacterium
TCAGCGATGACCGGATCAAATACCACGTGCTCATGCCTGAAACGCCGCCCGCCGATGTCATCTACCGGATCTATGCCTCCTCAGTCGCTCCGGGTGACACGGGTAAGACCCTTCTCGCCACCTTCAGCGGTGGCATCTGGACGCTCGAGTCCGGAGCCACTATGGAAACCGGATCAGGCTCCGAAGATGTTATCATCGACCCGGAAAGCCCGGCATCCAGCACCCGGCGCTTCGTCTGGCTCGAACTGGAAATTACCGGCCTTTAACGTCAGTAAAACGCGCCGTAATCAATCTTGAAGACCACTTCGGTGTATTTTCCGGCTTGGACTTCGACCGGATAAATGTGGCCCTGCCCATCGAACAGATTGGCATAAAGCCCCTGCTTTTCTTTGGAGAGGAGCGAGTAGGTGCCGGGCGGTAAATCCACGGAGAATTTTCCCTCGGCATCGCTTTTGATGACTTTGACCGGTGCCTGCTCAGGCAGGACATAAAAGTCACCCTCTTTTTCGAGCGAGGACTCCAGCAGCACCTTGTAAATATGAAGGGTTCGCACCACCGGCTGGCCTGCGGGCTTCTTCCGGTCCGGCCCGGGCATGACGTTGCCTTCCAATAAAAGAACCTTCCCCTTAATGCCCTGGTCCTGGGTTTGGCCATTAGAGCTGCCACAGCCGATGATTAAAAAAAGACTCAGCACGGCGGACACGGGACTGCGCCCTACTTTCCATTTTCTGTGATCCGCCATAAGATTTTGCCTAACCTCCGCGTTTGCCCATCAGATAGAACTCGATGCTGTCCACCAGGGCCAGCCAACTGGCTTCGATAATGTTGTCCGAGACTCCTACTGTTCCCCATGATTTATCCCCGTCACTCGACTCGATGAAGACGCGGATTTTAGCGGCCGTTCCTGCTTTGGAATCAATGATACGCACTTTGTAATCGGTAAGTTGGAGTTCGGTCACCTCGGGGTACTTTTCCTTCAGAGCCCGGCGCAGGCTGCTGTCGAGCGCATTCACGGGCCCGTCTCCATTGGCCACGGTGTGGATGAGGTCGCCATCGACCCGGATCTTGATAGTGGCTTCACAATTGGTGAAGCCATGCACGCTGTTCTTGCGCATGGAGACATGGTATTCCTCCAATTCGAACCAGGGCTTGAAGGTTTGAATCTGGCGCTGGACCAGGAGCTGGAAGGAAGCATCGGCCGCCTCGAATTCGTAGCCTTGGGCTTCCTTTTCCTTCATCTGATCGAGGATGGCCCGTGTGCTCTCCGCTTTCTCATCCAGTTCGAGGCCCAATTCCCGAGCTTTCATCATGACATTGGTGCGGCCCGAGAGTTCGCCCACCAGGATGCGCTGGTGGTTGCCGACTTGTTCCGGTTCGATATGGTTGTAGCTGATCGCGCTTTTGTTGACGGCATTGACGTGCATGCCGCCTTTGTGGGCGAAGGAGGCCTGACCGACAAAAGGTGCACGGATGTCATGATTGAGGTTGGCCACCTCATCGACATAGCGTGAAAGCGTGGTCAACTGCCCCAGGTGGCCCTCCGGAAGAATGGATTGCCGTAACTTGAGTTCCAGGATGGGGATGACCGAGGTGAGGTTGCAGTTGCCGGTGCGTTCGCCGAATCCATTGATGGTTCCCTGCACCTGGCTGGCACCCGCCTCGAGGGCGGCGACCGCGTTAGCCACCCCCAGACCGCAGTCATTATGGGAGTGGATGCCCACCCGGGTGGCCACCGTATTGATGACTTTATCGGTGATGTTACCGACTTCGGCGGGGAGTCGTCCGCCGTTGGTGTCACAGAGAACTACATAGTCAGCTCCGGCATCGGCTGCCGCCCGCACGGTCTTGAGGGCATAGTCCGGATCGGCGCAGTAGCCGTCGAAAAAATGTTCGGCATCGTAGATGACTTCCCGGCCCTCGGCTTTCAGAAAGGCGACCGTATCATGAATCATCTGGAGGTTTTCCTCCGGGCTGGTGCGCAGAACTTCTTCGACATGGAGAGTCCAGGATTTTCCGAAAAAGGTGATCACCGGTGTTTCCGCTTTGAGTAGTAGTTGGATTTGGGGATCGTCTTTGGTCGCGGTGTTCGGGCGGCGCGTGCTCCCGAAGGCGGTAATTTTAGCGCGTGACCACTGACGTTTTTTTGCCTCGTCAAAAAATGCGATATCCTTCTGGTTCGAACCCGGCCAGCCGCCTTCAATGTAATCGACGCCGAATTCATCCAGCCGGGTGGCGATGTTGAGCTTGTCCATCAGGGAGAAGTTGATTCCCTCCCCCTGGGAGCCGTCCCGTAAAGTCGTGTCATATAAGGTCGTCGTCATGAGAAGAGGAGGTTACCAGTCGGGCCAAGGAAATCAACGATTGTGATCATACCGCGATTTGCTTTAATCTCAGCATGTCATACCGTGCGATTCTGTTGATGGGCCCCCCGGGCGTTGGAAAAGGAACCCAAGGCCGGGTGATGGGAAAAATTCCCGGTTTCCACCATCTCGCCTGCGGCGATGTCTTTCGCGCTCTCGATCTTAAGTCCGACTTTGGAAAACTTTTCATGGAATTTTCCAGCCGGGGGGAGCTGATGCCGGATGAGTTGACCATCCGACAGTGGCAGGATCACATCGAGAAAATTAAAACCCTCGGATACTACCAGCCGGATGAGGAGTGCCTGATTCTGGACGGAATTCCCCGCAACCGCCCCCAGGCGGAACTGCTTTCCGGGAGTCTGGAGGTGATCCGTGTCTTTCACCTCATCGGACCTTCCCGGGAAACACTGGTGGATCGTATGCAACGCCGGGCCTTGAAGGAAAACCGCATCGATGATGCCAACCTGGAAGTGATCAACCGGCGCCTGGATGTTTATGAACAGGAATGCCGGGAGTTGACCGCCTATTATGGGTCAGACTGCACCACGGAAGTAAATGCCGACCGCCTCCCCTACCAGGTGTTGCGCGATATTCTCGGTGAGATCAGAATTTAACAGGTCACTACTAAAAAAAATCGGCACGGTATGAGGATCATTTACGCGGGAACCGGGGAAATCGGATTGCC
>CAYTLD010000197.1:0-3023 GCA_964438585.1 uncultured Blastochloridaceae bacterium
AGATAATTCCAGGGAAATCCGGTGAAGAGGGTTCCCCTCACCCACTCCAGCCCGGTCCAGGCGGTGGCTCCTGCGGCGGCGGTGGAAATGTTAACCCACGAGGTGAGGGCTCCGGTCAGGCGTCTCATCAGCCAGGCCCATATCCACCCCCAGACAGCCGTAAAGAGGGAGAGGTAGAGAACGAGTGCCACCCAGCCCAGCCAGGTGACCTCAGTAATCCAGAAAATCGATGTCGCCCAGAAGGCTATTCCGAGCAGTGCCCCACCGGCAGCCGCTTCCCGGAGAGGCGGCTGAAATATTCGCAAGGCCAGTGTGAACGGCAGCGGGAAAAGCCAGGCCAGCCAGGGGGAGGCGACAGGCTCGAAAGCACCACTGAGGAGGAGCCCGGAAAGGATGGATCCGGCGGCGAGGATGAGTCTGCGTCTGGTCACAGGTGGATCTTCTATCATGATGAGATGGGTAGGGCGCCGCCTCCAGGCAAGCCGGAAATTACTGATGGCTTACGGCTGGTCTGGAGACTGCGCCCTACCCTCATCCATCGAATGCCCTTCATATCATGCGCTTGAACCGCCTTAGCGATGACCCTACTTCAGAAACTCCTCCGGGAGCTTGAAATTTTCCAGCTCATCACGGATGTCGTTGAGGAAGGAGGCGGCGCGGGCTCCATTGACGACGCGGTGATCGATGGTGAGCGAGAGGTTGAGCTTCTGGGTGGCCATGACCTGGCCCTCGTGCAGGTGCAGTTCTTCGAAGGGGGAACTTAAGGCCAGGGTGGCCATGGCGGGGGGAACAATGACCGGGATGGCATCATGGATATCCATCTGGGTCAGGCTGGTGACGATGACCGAGGTGTGCTGGCGGACCTGGTCCTCGCCCTGGCGCGCTTCCTTGATCTTCTCCCGGAGGATGCGGGCATACTCGGATAGATCATAGGTGTCGGCATTATCGACGACGGCGGTGGTGAGATCGTCATTAGGCAGAGACACCGCCACCCCGAGGTGAACGTGCTCGTAAACGCGCAGCATCGAATGCCGCGGCAGGGAGCTGCGGAAGACCTCATGCTTGGCAATGGCGCGGACGATGCAACTGGTGGCCATGGAAAAACTGGTGATGTGCTGGAATTTCGGGTTGTCCCGGATCTGGTTGCGGGCCGCGCTGATCGCTCCCCAGTCGGCTTTCTGCACAACCGTGGCCGGGACCACCACCCGCGCGGCCCGGGTCAGGCGACCGGCGAGGATTTGCTGCTGGTCGGAGAGTCTCCGTTCCTCATACCCTGAGGGAGCCTCCTCGGTCATTTCCTTGGCCACTTTCCGGATCAAGCTGTCATCGGCCGGACGGCTGTACATGGCTTCGAGCGGGTTATCGATCGGGCTGCTGGCACGTTCAGTGGAGCCATCCGGTTCGATATGGCCGATGGTGGTGCCGATGGCGACCGTGGTATCGACCGCCGCCTCCCAGTCGGAGAGGATGCCGGCTGTGGGAGATTCGATATCGACGACCGCTTTATCGGTCTCCAACTGGTAAATCAACTCGTCCCGCTTGACATGGTCACCGGGCTTCTTGAAAAACTTGAGGATGCGGGCCTCCTCCAGTCCTTCCCCGATGGCGGGTATTCGTATGGGCATTTTCGTCATAGTGTTCTCCTCGGGCAGGATGCCATTTCCTGAATGGCGATGGCCGCCTGTTCCATTGAGTGAAGCTTCTACCTGTGGGGTGGCCGTGTCTCCGTAGGCCATGGTGAGAATAGCCTGGGCAATTTCCGCCCCGGACGGCAGGCAGGTTTCCTCATAGTTGGGATGAAAGCCAATGTGGACATCCGCGCGCGCGAGCAGGCGTGGTGGCGACTGCATCGACGACCAGCAGGCCTCATTTTGCATGATTTCAGAAATGATCATTTGACCGACACTAGCGGATACGTTGTCCTCCTGCACGACCAGCAGGCGTCCGGTTTTTTTCACCGAGTCTCGAATCGCCTCGCGGTCCCAGGGTTGGATGGAGCGGAGATCGAACCAGTCCACCGAGACCGAGTCACCGAGTTGATCGAGCGCTTCCTGTGCCTTCTCGACAGTATTCCCCCAGGTGATGAGGGTAATATCCCAGCCCTCGCGGAGTAGGCGGGCTTTTCCGAAAGGCACGGGAGTCACGTCCTCATGGACATCCATGCGCACGCGCAAGAGGTGCTTGGGCAGGAGGACAATGGTCGGATCCTCCGCCTGCATGGCCGTGTAAACCAGTCCGGCGGCATCGTTCGGGTTGGATGGTACCACCACCCGGATTCCGGGAATGTGGGCGAAGGCGGATTCATTCGACTGACTATGCCAGGGCCCCCCGCCCGGAAGGTAAGCACCCGAGGGAGCGTATAAAACCATCGGGCACTTCCACTCGCCAAAGCTGCGCCAGCGCAGGGTCGAGAGATTGGTCACGATCTGGTTCCAGGCAGGGCCGGAGAAATCGACAAATTGCATTTCAAAGACCGGTCGCATCCCATAGGACGCGAGCCCGCAGCCGATGCCGACGATGGAGGCTTCCGCCAGCGGGGAATTAAAGACCCGGTCGGGATGATCCGTAGAAAGCCCGGAGGTCAGCTTGAAAACTCCGCCGAGAGGATCCATAATGTCCTCGCCAAAGAAAATTGTTCTCCGATCCCGATCAAGGGCGTCGCGGAAAACCCGGTTGACCGCATCCAGCATCCGGTCGGCATCCTGCCGGGGGTAGAGAACTTTCTTGGTATCGATCTGAACCGGGCCGAGAATTTCCGCATAGGTCTCGGAGGGGGATGGATCATCCGAGGCCTCCGCTTCCGCATAAGCCGCCTCGACCTCGTCCTTGATTTCCTCCTGCCAACTGGCCCAGTCGCGACTGGTCATATGACCCTCATTGATCAAATCACTGGACAGATCCTCGATCGGGTCGCGCGAGAACATTTCATCGATTTCCTCCGACTTCCGGTAGATCCGCTGATCATCACTGCTGGAGTGGCTGCAGAGCCGATCCAGTTCGCACCAGAGGATGCAGGGTCCCTC
>CAYTLD010000198.1:0-2903 GCA_964438585.1 uncultured Blastochloridaceae bacterium
GGCTGGTGCAGGGCATTGACGCGCACAACTCCGATACCGATGAATTGATCGCTGTCTGGATCTTTGACGGCGGAGGTTAAGGTTCCCACCTCACGGTCGTCGCATTTCAGAACCTGAGGCAATTTTCCATTAAAATCAGGGCGTCCGCTCAGGCGCACCAGGCGGCGATTTACCTTCCCGATGGTCCGAATCCGGTTCAGCACCTCCTGGCCCACGTAGCAGCCTTTGTGGTAGTGGAGCGTGGTGTCTTCCTGAAAAATTTCCGCTGCCAGGTGGTCATGCGTGTAATCGACCAGGGCCAGGGGATATCCGCCCAGGACACGGTGTTCATCCCAGGTTTCCGCATTGGCCACCAGGACGGGAGGGATGGCACCTTCCGGCAGCCAGAGATCATATCCCGCCAGGCCATAGCGGTTTGAGCGCGCCTGCTGACTGCCCAGATGACATTCCGGAAGTGTATCTCCGGCGATGAAGTAGAGTTTTTCCTGAAGTTGGGAAAATTCGACATCGTCAGTCACGACATATTTTTCCAGTCGGGTTTTCAGTGACTCACCCAGGGAGGCGATCCAGTCCAGATAAAATCCGTCCTCCATTTTCGATAGGTAGAGGTCGCCTTCGAGTTTGCCCTTGGCTGTGCAGACGGCCGCGTGGCGGTGCGCCCCGATCTCCAGGCCCTCGATTTTCTGGGTTAGTTGGCCATTGAGAAAGCGTTCGGCATCTTCTCCATGAACATGCCAGCGGCTATGAGTGCTGAGGTTGACACAGGTTTTTCCGGCACGAAGTGAAGCTAACGGTTCCATCAGATTCGACATATACCCGATCATCCGTAAGATGCCAAGATATGGCTTATGCTTCTTTTCAAGAATTTATTGATTCCCTGGAACGTGCCGGGGAATTGAAACGGATTTCGGAACCTCTATCGACCGATCTGGAAATTGCCGCCCTCGCGGATGAGGAGATGAAGAAAGCCGGTGGAGGGATGGCCCTACTTATCGAGCAACCCGTTTTACCCGATGGGAAAATTTCACGGTTCCCGGTGGCGATCAACACCCTGGGTAGCGAGAAGCGGATGGCGATGTCACTGGGAGTTGAAAATGTGCAGGAGGTGGCCGACCAGATGGCCTACCTACTCAAGGCCAAGCCACCGACATCCCTCGGGGAAGGCTGGGAACTGCTCAGGCAGGGGATCGATGTCATCCACGCCCGGCCGACCCGCGCCCGCACCGGGCCGTGCAAAGAAGTCATCCAACACACGGGTGGGGGAGAGGGAGAAGGGCTGGGAGGATGGCCCGTCCTGAAATGTTGGCCCCTGGACGGCGGCCCCTTTGTCACCCTGCCGAATGTTTATACCGAAGATCCGGACAGTGGCACCCGCAACATCGGAATGTATCGCATGCAAGTATACGGGCCATGGGAGACCGGGATGCATTGGCAGACTCATAAAGTCGCCGCCCGTCACGGGAAGCGCTACTATGAGGAAGGAAAACGGATGCCGGTGGCTGTCGCTCTGGGCGGTGACCCGGCTCTGACCCTGGCGGCAACCGCTCCCATGCCGGACGGGTTGGATGAAATCATGCTGGCCGGCTTCCTGCGCAAGAAATCGGTGCAAATGGTAAAATGCGAAACCAATGACCTGATGGTGCCTTCAGAAAGTGATTTGATCATCGAGGGCTATGTGGATCCGTCCGAGCCACTCAGGGACGAGGGGCCTTTCGGGGATCATACCGGATTTTACACGCCGGTTGACGCCTATCCGGTCTTTCATGTCACCTGCATCACGCACCGGAAAAACGCCATCTATCCGGCCACTGTAGTGGGCAAGCCACCGATGGAGGATTTCTACATGGGCACCGCCAGTGTGAAGCTCTTCCTGCCCGTCCTGAAAATGAATATCCCGGAACTGGTCGATCTGGCCCTGCCCGCCGAGGGGGTTTTTCACAACCTGGTCGTGGCCAGCATCCGCAAGCAATACCCCTACCAGGCCTTTAAGGTCGCCAATGGTCTCTGGGGCATGGGCCAGATGATGTTCTCAAAAATCATCGTCATCGTCGATGACACCGTCGATGTCCATAACACATCGGATGTCCTCTTCCACCTCTGCGCCAATATCGATCCCGAACGCGATGTCCTCTTTACCCGCTGCCCCTGCGACAGCCTCGATCACGCCCCCAATGAACCCAACATCGGATCGCACATGGCTATCGACGCCACCCGGAAACTCCCCGCCGAAGGCTACCGGCGCGACTGGCCGGAACGCTGCACCCACCCGCAGGAGGTCATCGATAAAATCCGCCGTTTGAGATAAGGGGCGGAGTAATATCGAGGCCAACTGTCAGGTAGCAGGAAATCGCTTGCGCTCCCCCGGCGTTGAGGATAGGTTTTCACTTCCCAGGGCAGATACCGAAGCGGTCAAACGGGGCAGACTGTAAATCTGCTGGCTATGCCTTCACAGGTTCGAATCCTGTTCTGCCCATCCCCATTTTTTCTGAATCTCCGATTCAGCACAAAATGGAGGACCGCGCCGAAGCCCAACGGGCGAAGGCGGGTGGCATTCGAACGTAGTATTCGCCTCATCAGTGCCCGGCGTAGCCGGGATAATGAAAAAGAACTCTATGATGAAAACGAACAAAAAGAATCTTGAGGCCCGCTTCGATTCGGGATCTGATGTGCTTGATTATTTTGATACGGAAAAGGTCCGTGTCTGGGGCGGGGCACGCAAAGGGGCGGGGCGAAAGAAGAGTGGGCGCACTCAATACGTTACCCGGCTTTCTCCGGCCCTGATCCGCACGATCAAGGCGCGGGCCCGGAAGCAGGGAGTGTCAGAGTGTGAGGTGGTGGAGGCGGCGTTGGCCTCAAGTCTGCGCTGAGGGCAACAGGGAAAATTTTTACCCCGTCCCCTATCT
>CAYTLD010000199.1:0-2881 GCA_964438585.1 uncultured Blastochloridaceae bacterium
TCTAAGGTGATGCGGAGTTTATTTAACCTGAATGAGGACGCGTGCGGTTTTTCCGCCGGCCATGATGTTTAGAAGATAGTGGCCGGATTTGAGCTTATCTCCACTCATTTTGTCACTCAGTTTACCCTTTCCATTTTTAAACATGATCACCGTTGCATCGGATCCTTCCTTCGGATTGCCTTGATCATCGGAAGGAAAGGCATTGATGATGATCTGTCCGCTCACGTCGGTTAATTTAATTTTGGCTTTGGCAGGCACCGGGTCGGTCACGATGGCGACATTACTGAGGCCCTCTTTATTAATGGCTTTCTGTCCGTCAATGCTGACCTCAAAAGGAAGCGGGTCGAATTGCGGTGTCTGAGCGATCAGGGAGGTTGATACGATAAGAGCACCGATGGCGGTTAGCACAAAAGTTTGAAATGTTTTTTTCATGGCTAGTTAAAGTAATTTGTTGAAGGCTTTGGCAATCATGCTGCCGTTGATGTAGGAGCCTTTGTTGAAATTCCACTGAATGAGAAAGCTTTTCTCTTTAAGGGTTCCCGTTTTTGCCCAGTCCTCGTTATCGGAGTTGGCAATGTTGACTTTGGCGATTTGGGATTGGAGTGCCTTCTTCCCGATCTCATCATGCGCGGTTTCTTTAAAGGCAGCCGGAAGTTCTTTCAAGGTATATTCCAGCATGTTCAGACTCTCACGGGTGGAAAAAGATTTCCAATCCACTTCCACCGCCACTTTACCGCCTACCGCTTCTTCAATCTTTTTTTCCACGTCCGGAAGTTTTTCGGTTTTAAGTGATTCCAGAAACCTGCGGTCGTCCAGAGTCATTTTTCCATCCTCTGCGTGGCACAAGATCCCTCCCGCCAGCAGCAATACAATGTTAAGAAATGCAATTTTCATAAATAGATTTCTAATTGATCATCGAGACATTCCAAGGGCGAATGCGTAACAAAGGTGAAACAAAACCGGTGCTCCTAAAGACTGGGAAGGCATGCGCTCAAAGAGAAAATTTACCAGCAAAGGGATTATGAGATACATCTTGATATAAACCAACCAGTTGGTTATATAAGCATCATGAAAACAGTGGGTATATTTGAGGCCAAGACGCACTTCTCGCGATTATGTGAAGAGGTGGTTCAAACCGGTGCGGCGACACTGGTGGAACGACGGGGAAAGCCAATAGTGATGATAACACCGGTTCCAGCGGCATGGTCGGGCAACCGGAGTGATATCATCACGGATCTGCGAGCCTATGATATGGAAGTAGGACCAGCCGAAGAGGAAGAGACAGATTTTTCCGAAGTCTGGAATCAGCGCCGCAACCGCAGGGTCAGCCCATTGGACGAGTAAAAGGTAAGCCATGCGTTACCTTCTGGATACATCGATTTATTCACAACCCCTGCGTCGTAAACCTGCAGTATCCGCACTTGAGCGTTGGCGTGACGCAGGGGACCACCAGTGTGCGGTATCGATCGTAAGTGTGGGAGAAATAGAGTGGGGCTTAAATGCGGAGAACCGTGAATCCCGCTGGAAAAAATACCGGACATTACTGGAAAACCGGATAGCGGTGCTTCCCACAGGTAATACAGTCTGGCATCTGTGGGGTCGTTTGAAGTCGCGGCAACAGCGTGCTGGCAAGCCCGTGGCAGATCTGGATCTTCTCATCGCCGCAACCGCCATCGGGGAAGGGCTGACGGTGGCCACGCTTAACCATCGCGATTTTTCTAAAATTCAGGGTGTTGCCTGGGAAGACTGGTCCCGTTGATGGTCACATCGCTTCCCGGATGAGTTTCAGGGTGGCGGCGAGGTGGGTATCCATGGTTTGTCGGCTGGCGGTTTCACGGGCGGCGGTGCCGATGGATTGGCGCAAGCCGGGGTCGCAGAGGGCGGTGAGGTAGGCGGTCATTTCATCGAGATCCCAGGCGTGGGGGATGATGAATCCATTTTTTCCGGACTCGATGATCATGGTGGCACCATTGTCGGAGGTAGTGATGACGGGCAGCCCGGCGGCCATGGCTTCTAGCGTAACGTTGGCAAAGGGGTCGTAGAGGGTGGGAAGGAGCAAGAGATCCGCCCCGGCGTAGAGGTCGGGCATGGAGCAGGGCGGGGGTGAATCGACGATACAGAGTTCCATCGCTTTCCCGAGACGTTCGACGGCGGCCTGCGCGTAGAAGTGGCCCTTGCGAATGGTGCCGGCACCGACGAGGAGGCAGATGAGGCGACCTTCCGGCCAGCCCATGGCCTCGCGCCCGGCCTGCCGGTTGCCACGGCTGAATTTCTCAATATCGACGGCATTGGGGATGAGGTGTATGCGCTCCTCAGGAAAATCGAAATGACGGAGGATGTCCTCGCGCACCATTTCGGAATTGGCGATGACATGGCCGGAGTTGGCCGGATGAAAGGTGATGCGCTCCAGTTCGAGGAGGGTGTGATTTTTCGGATTGAGCTGATTGCGGAAAAACCCGAAAAGCGGGTTCTCGCGGTAGCGGCGGTTGAGCCATTCCCGGTGGATCCCATCCCCGGCACGGTAGATGTGGGCTTTGACCCCGCGTTCCATGGAGAAAACACAGTCGTAGGGCTGGGAGGCGAGGTGGCTGTTAATCGCATCGGCGAAGGAGGCGGGGCGCTGCCACCGGAAGCCATGAACCTCCATAGCTTTAATTTCTTTGAAAGGGCCGGAACCACCATCCCAGGACTCACAGAGCAGAGAAATTTCCCATCCCTGCCCCTCGAGTTGTGTGGCCAGGCGGTAAAGGTAGTTCTCCGCCCCGCCCGTCGGCGACCAGTTGCGGCGAATGAAAACGAGCGAGGGCATGGTCAGATCAGGTGGACACTCCGTTCATTCTCTCACTATGAAAGCCGGGCCGATCTGCGGCAAGGCGCATCT
>CAYTLD010000200.1:0-2878 GCA_964438585.1 uncultured Blastochloridaceae bacterium
GATAACAAACTTTCTGCGCTAAATTCTCCCGACTCGTCGGGATTGCTCCTCAGTTGCGTATCATGTAAATATGCGCCTTCGTCGCGCCTCGCAGGATCGAAATTTTGCTTGAAATTTTATTTACCACCACTTTTTAGACAGCCTCTGACTTGATTCTCTGTCCTGAGGTCGGCACACTCCGTCCATGCCCTCGCTCCAGGATTCATACGAAGCGGCAAGGAAGTTGACCGCTTTCCATGCCCGGAGCTTTTACTTTTCCTCCCACCTGCTACCGCGCAAGAAGCGCCGCCACGCCTATGCAGTCTATGCCTGCTGCCGCTATATCGATGACCAGGTCGATGATGTTCAGGAGCCGGAACGGCTGCCGGAGACACTGGTTCAGATGCGCGAATGGGTCAGTGCTCTCTATGCCGGTAAGTCGTGTGAAGCGGAAACTTTTCCGTGGATAGAGGCCTTCCGGGCCACAGTGGACGATTGTGAAATTTCCGAGAATTATTTTCAGGATTTACTGACTGGGGTGGAAATGGATCAGGGAAGCGTGCGCATTCCGGATTGGGAGCAACTGGAACGGTACTGTTACCATGTGGCGGGAGTTGTTGGATTGATGATGACGCGGGTATTCGGGCTGGAGGATCGCCGCTACGAGGCGCAGGCCATCGAACTGGGAAATGCGATGCAGTTGACCAACATCCTGCGCGATGTTGCCGAAGACTGGTGCCGCGATAGGATCTATCTGCCGGCCACCGAGTTGGAGCAATTCGGGGTATCCATTCAGGATATCGGGGAAGGGAGGGTGACTGATGACTGGAAGGCGTTGATGGCTTTCCAGATCGGAAGGGCGAGGGATCTCTACCAGCGATCCGAGGCGGGTATCCACCAACTGCCTGCCGATGGAAGCCAGATGACGGTCTGGGCTATGCGGGATATCTATGCCGGTATATTGACCGACATCGAAAAGGCGGACTACCAGGTTTTTAACCGGCGCTGCCATGTGACTTTCCCGGAAAAGTGTGCACTGGTCCTGCGAGGTGTGGTTCTCGGACACGGAGAAAAATCATGATCCGGGCCAAACGGCATCCCATGGGAAAGGCTCTGCTGACCTGGTTTTTTATCCACCTCCTCCGCTCCCACTTTCAGGCCATCTACGCAGCGGATGCCGACCAGATCCGTCAGCTCGATCCTGGAATAGCGACCATCGGGTATGCCAATCACACCAACTGGTGGGATGGCCCGGTGCTCATTTTTCTTACCCGCCTTCAACCTCATAAAGCATTTTATTGCATGATGGAGGAAAAGCAGATGCGGCATTATCCGTTCTTTTCCTGGATCGGTGCTTTTTCCGTCGATTTGCAAAGCCGGACTAAGTCGGCCGCCTCCGTCCGCTATGCGCTGAAATGCCTGAAAAATCCGGCTACTTTTATCTGGATCTTTCCCCAGGGTGCGATGGTAAAGGAAACCGATCCCATCGAAATCAAACGCGGGGCGGATTTTCTTGCCCACAAGCGCAGTGCAGCCAGCCTGCTGCCGGTCTTCTTTCGTTTCCGCTTCCGGCGCGAGCAAAAGCCGGAAATTTTCATCCGCTTCGGCACCGTTTACCCGGCCCATGAGAATTCTCCGGAACGCATGAAGAAAGAATTAACCCGCCTGGGAGAGCAAATCGACCGTGACCTCAGTGCGGACAATCTTGAGGATTACGAGTGCCTGATGAAACCGCGTCTGTCGGTCAACAAATGGTGGGAACTGGTCAGCCGTCTGATGCGCGGCAAGCTCGGGGAATTCGAGAGCACGAATTAATCAGAACAATACTTCTAATAGCAACATGGACACATCAGACCCTTCCTCAATGGACACTAATCCACTCGGTCATTTTACGCTTCGCAATGAGAAAGGCATGCTCGTCAAGCTCACCAACTATGGAGCACGGATAACGTCCATACGTGTTCCAGATCGTGAAGGGGTGTTGGGGGAAGTGACGCTCGGCTATGATCGGGTGGAGGACTACGTTGAGTCGGCAGAATGCCCGTATTTCGGTTGTGTGGTCGGTCGCTACGGCAACCGGATTGCCCACGGGAGGTTCACCCTTGAGGGCAAGGACTACAGGCTGGCCACTAACAACAACGGACATCATCTGCACGGAGGCATCCGGGGTTTTGATAAAATGATCTGGTCCACAGAACATGAGGACTATAACCGGATCCGGTTCTATACTTTATCGCCGGATGGAGACGAGGGGTATCCGGGCAACCTAGATGTCGCCGTCACCTACGAACTGACCGGGGATAATGCCCTCCGCATCAACTATCAGGCCAGCACCGATAAGCCAACGCATGTCAACCTCACCAATCACACCTACTTCAATTTGGCCGGTGAAGGGAGCGGAACTGTTGCGGCGCATGAGCTGATGATCCGGGCGTCACGGTTTACCCCGGTCGATGCGGGATTGATTCCCACCGGTGAATGGCGTGAGGTTGAAGGAACCCCCTTTGATTTCCGCCATCGTAAGCCGATGGGAAAGGACTGGGATGCGGATGATGAGCAATTGCGTTTCGGTAGCGGTTACGATCATAATTGGGTGCTGGATAAGAGTGGAGAAAGAGGCGAGAGCGGTAAAATCGGGGAAGTGGAATTAGCGGCTGAAGTTCTTGAGCCGGTCAGCGGGCGCACCCTCGAAGTCTGGACGACCGAGCCGGGAGTCCAATTTTATACCGGAAATTTCCTCGGTGGGTCATTGACGGGGAGAGACGGATTACCCTGCCTGCGGAGAGCTGGGTTTTGTCTTGAAACTCAACACTTTCCGGATTCACCCAACCAGCCAGAATTTCCCAGCACCGTCATGCGCCCCGGCGAGGTATTCTCCTCCACGACGGAATTCCGCTTC
>CAYTLD010000201.1:0-2865 GCA_964438585.1 uncultured Blastochloridaceae bacterium
CCCCGGAAATATCGAGTCGCGTCGACGACGGCATCATCCGAAATCCGGGCTTTTGCATGTCACTATCCCGTGCTATAGGAGATTCATGAAATCACACTGGATTCTTGGGTCGGTATTTTTATTTCTGCTCACCAGCTCCCCGGTGGTATCGGCTCAGAGCGCTGGCGGGGACGAGCTTAAAGCATTGCGCTGGTCGGAAGAGCGGGCCTGGGACTGGTATGATGATTTGCCCTGGCTGGTGGGCTGTAATTTTATTCCCAGCACGGCCATCAATCAATTGGAGATGTGGCAGGAGGCCACCTGGGACCCGGAGACGATCGACCGGGAACTGGGTCTGGCTGCCGGGCTGGGGTTCAACATCGTCCGGGTTTACCTCCATGACCTGGCCTATGACCAGGACCCGCAGGGATTTCTTGGACGGGTCGATGCCTTCCTCGATTTGACCAAAAAACACGACCTGCGGGTCATGCTCGTCCTCTTCGATGACTGCTGGCTCCCCGAGCCCCAGGCTGGGCCACAGCCCGAGCCCCTGCCGGGAGTCCATAATTCGGGATGGCTGCAAAGCCCGGGGAAACCGGCCCTGGTCGCCTACCCAAATGATGCCAAATTGCGCCGCCGTCTGGAAACCTACGTCAAGGCCGTCCTGGAACGATTCAAGGATGATTCGCGTGTCCTGATCTGGGACCTCTATAATGAGCCCGGCGGCAAATGGTACCAGCCCCCCAGGGAGGGAAAGTCGTTCCAAACGGGCGCGATTGGTGAACTTTGCCTGCCATTGTTGCGCGATGTTTATGTCTGGGCCCGTGAGGTGGCCCCGTCACAGCCACTCACGACCTGCTTCTATAGTCGCAAGGATTCAGAAAAAGCCGCCGCGGAATGGGCGGACGTGATTTCCTTCCACCATTACGGAAGTGCGAAGTCGCTGAAGGGAAAAATCAACAAGTTCCAACAATACCAGCGTCCCATTCTCTGCACCGAATACATGGCCCGACACGCCAAGAGTACCTTCCAGGGATCCTTACCGGTCATGAAGGAGGAAAACGTCGGCGCTATCAACTGGGGCCTGGTCGCCGGAAAGAGCAATACCATCTACCCCTGGGAATCCTGGAAAAAGCCCGGAAAAACCCCGGAACCGGATCTCTGGTTCCACGATATTTTCCGCCCGGATGGAACTGCCTTTGATCCACGGGAAGTGGAATTGATCCGTTCCCTCACCAAAAGGTAGGAAAAGGTAGGAAAAGGTAGGACCGGACGCCGTGGTCGTGCATCCTGGTTGGACGGGTGGAAAAGGACTCGCATTTCATCCCGCGTAACGACTTCAACCCTACCGTTCACTCTTTCCCCGGCAATTGTCCGATTCCCGTTGCCAGGAAACAAATCGTCCGCTATAGCTATAATAATGGTAATGAGACAACTGTTTTGCCTCGTCGGGTTGGTGTTGATTTCGGCAACCGCGTCGGCAGTGGAGAAGAATAGCGACTACCTGGATCTGGTGAAGGCCTACGCCGAGGCCATGATCGAGGGTGGGCGGGATACCTACGGCAAAGTCGAATCGCCCCTTTTTGCGGCGGTGCTTGACCGCCAGACGATGAAGATCGGGAAATTCCCCGGGGTGAAGGGGGTTCGGGGCAAAGACCGCTCCCAGATGGGTGCCAATCCCCAGGAGGATGTCGGGCTTTATCATATTCTCTATGATCTGAGCGAGGTCACCGGTGATCCGCAATACGCCGCTGAGGCTGATAAAACCCTAAAATTCTTTTTCGAGAACTGCCAAAGCCCGAAGACCCATCTCATGGCCTGGGGCGAGCATATATTCTGGAATCTGGAATCGGATGGAATGGGCCCCCGGCATGATAAGTATCACGAAATCAACGGGGAGTGGCCTTTCTGGGATCGCTGCTTCGAATTGGCCCCGGACCCCTCGTGGAAATTTGCCCTCGGTTTGTGGGACCACCAGGTTGCCGACCAGGAAACGGGAGACTTTAGCCGCCATGCCTTATGGGTCAAACACGGCCCGGGCTCCAAGGTGGAATTTCCCCGCTACGCCGGCCAAATGATTCTCAATTGGGCGGAAGCCTATGCTCATCCGGTCAATGCGAACCGGGAGCGGCGGGAGGAACTCCTCACTGCCATCGAGGTCATCATGGGGCGTATGGAAGCCAACATGAAACTCACCAAGACGGGTTACCTCCCATCCTCGACATCTTTCAGTGCAAAAGTGGCCTGGCCGGACAGCAATCTTGAGCTGGCGCGTTGCCTGTACAAGGCTATGCCGATGGTTCCCCCGCGTCTGGTTCCCCGGATGAAAGCATTGGCCCTCAAGCAAGACACGGATTTTCATAGTATGCCGAATACCATCCTTGACGACCCCGAGGGCGCTATTGCCACCGAGATACTCAACGAAACCGGGGAGCCCTACTTCAAGAAACGGGACCAGCGCCCCTACTCCAAAACTTGGACTGCCGGATACGGGTTGGCCACCCATGCTGACATGGCCAATCTCTGTTACCAGCGCTATGTGCAACTTCAGGACAGCGAACCCCGACTGGCGGAAAAATACCGGGATCTCATTCTTGCCACCGCAGAGGTTTACCTCACCACCGAGCCCAACTACGGAAAATTCCTCCGCCCCGACGGCATCCAGCCTGTCATCGAGCTACTGATCAATACTTACGAACTATCCCGGGACAAAAAGTATCTCGAACGCGCTGGCTACTTCGCGGAAAAGGGGATTGAGCTTTTTCTGGACGACGTCTCCCCGCTTCCCAAGGCCTCGAATCGGCACCAGCACTATGAAAGTATCACTGGAGGCCCCGCTTTTATGAAGACCCTTCTCGATCTCCACCGGGCAGGGGGATAGGGGCA
>CAYTLD010000202.1:0-1531 GCA_964438585.1 uncultured Blastochloridaceae bacterium
TTTCGCTCCTGGATCTGGTTCTTGCGGTAATCCGCATAGACCTGGGCCACAGTGTTGGCAAAGAGGGCGGTTTCCTTCGGGTCGGGACTAGTGCAGGCAATCTCCATCAAATTCGTCCCCTTGTAAGGACGCACTTTAATGTGCGCCCCCCGAAGCCGTCGGTAGGCATTGTCCATGGTCATCATGTCAACCGGTATCCCGGCACGGTCGGCCCAGACCTGGCGTAAATTAAGTTGTTCGATGACCGGGTGGAGTACTTTTTGCGAACGGATCAACTCGAACTCGGTCTGGAATTCCATATCCGAAATTGCCTGGCCATCGGTGCTGAAAACGCCGAGATCTTTGCCTTCCTGTGAAACTTTAATGACCGTCGAATTGGAATAAATCTTGGTCAGAGATTTTGAATAAAAATAGGCGGTGGTGACGACAAGGACAAAAACGGTGATGATGATCGGCCAGCGATTTTTGACCACACGCCAGTAATCACTGAAATGAATCGCTCCCTGTTCTTGCTCTTCAGACATAACTTTAAAATAGAGCGGTCAGGCCGGAGAGTAAAGCCTCAGTATCGGCCTGTGATACCCAGATAGAACTGGTTTCTCCAGTAATCTCTGTTGGCGAATTCCGAATCCACCGTGCTATGCCGGTAGCCGAGTTCCGCGCTAAGGTAGCTGGTGAAGTCGTAACTGGCGTTGACCTCACCAAGGAGTGTCCATTCTTCCACGCTTCCGAATGCTCCGGTCAAGGCGGGGTTAGTGGCATCCTGATCAAAAACCGATTGCTGCACCTGCCCCAGTAATCCCATGCTGAAGCGATCCGTGAAATAGTGGATAATTTCACCGCTGACGGTGTGTGACTGGGTTCCGGAGAAGAAGGCATTATCCGTCCTGGTTTCTCCAAAGGTGTAAGCAGCTTCCGCATAGGAGCGCTCCAGGAAGTTCCAGCGTGTGCTCAGGCTGACGTAAGGAGCTACGGAATCATTGGACCCTGTGGCCGCCCGGTCGATGATCTGAACCCCGGCGCGTCCGGACACCAGCCACTCAGGCAGAAGATAATGAGTAACTCCGCCCAGAATGAAGTGGGATTGCGAATCCCGCGATGGCAATCCGGCGGCAGTGTTATCGAAACCGATGTTTTCGTAAGTATAATTAAAAGTCAGCGTCGTGGTGGCCAGGAGGGAAAAGTTGAAATCTTGGGCGATGTTGTGGCCCATGTAGTTTTGCGTCGTTCTGGCCGGATCTTCGAAGTAGTGGGCAATGGTATTGAGATACGAGGTTCTAGTCGAAAAGCGTTCTGACCAGATGGCGTTGAAGTCTATGCCTCCCCGGTTAAGGATACGGTCGCTACCCAGTCGGCGGACAAACCCGCTGCTGCGGATATCATCCTCTTGCGCAAAAGAAAAGCTGTTGGTAATCGTAGCCGAGTAACGTTCGGTAAATTGGTGATCGAGGGAGAGGGCGAAATTGTGAGTTTGATCGACATCATCACTAGCGCGCTCGTTGTAAAATTCAAATGACGTGTCGTAGCGGAA
>CAYTLD010000202.1:1631-2817 GCA_964438585.1 uncultured Blastochloridaceae bacterium
CTGTAATTCAACGACTTATTAAAGTATTTAACGTAAATGACACTAAAAATTAGCGAATTCGTGGCTTGTTGGAAATTAAAAGGTAATCCACGCCGGCTGGAGGAACGACTTCAATGACCGGAAGTGGCGGGTTTTCGAAGTTTCGGCGCATGACTAAATCGGCCCAATCCTTGTATTGGCCGGTTTGAATATCAGCTAAAAGTTCAGCCTGCTTCGAGTAGGGAGTTAAAATAATCGCGCTGATCGGCAAGTTAAAATCGTTGAGAGCGAAAAAGTCCTGCCGCTCATAGGGCAGCCAGACACAGTGTCGGTTGGCATACCAGGCGTAGGCCCACGGAATGTCCGACATAACAACCTCATTCGGCTCCATAAAGGAATTAGTCAAAATAATACTGGGGGGGAAATAAGGAGGAAAGGCGAAGCGGGGTGGCGTTCTTTGAAAGATGCGAATCGAAAACGGTAAAGATTGAAAAACCAGGATCAGGATCAGAATCGGGTAGGTGAGAAAATTCGAAGGCAGTCGGAGCCGGTCGATGAGGACAAATAAAAATCCGCTGCCAAATCCGGCTATGATCGGAAGCATCGGCATCAGGGCATTGAAGTGGAGATAGTCCTCCGGGGAGCGGAGCTTGAGAATCGCGCCCGTAAAGACCGCCACCAGCAGCAACCCCATCAGCCAGAACCAGCGGGATATCTGAATGCGCTTGCGCTTGAATATATGCAGGGTGCTGAGAATAAAAGTGGCGACCATGATGGTTCCGCCCATAAAGGCACCCATCCGTTCGAAGATATTGGTCACTCCCATCAGAATGGCACGCGCCAGCGGACGATACCCGAAGGCCCCGCCGCCTTCCGATGCGTAGATTCTCCAGAGTGAATTTCCCGGGTAGCTGCCATTGTCGGCAAAAACCTCCACCCAGCTCATGCCGAAGGGATTCCCGGTAAGGGCGAAATTACGTGAGAACCAAGGCAGGAGCACAAGCAGCGGGATGACAATCGCCACCGGCACGGCATGAGTGCGCTGATAGTAGGCCAGTGCCGCCAGCCCGATGATGAGCGGATAGAGGGCGATAAAAACATACTGGGTCAGGATGAGAAAGCCGAGCAGGAGAGAGGCCATCCCGAGAAAGGTGAGCGAGAGCCAGTAGGACTCCTCCTCATCGCTGACAATCGATTCATTGATGAA
>CAYTLD010000203.1:0-2817 GCA_964438585.1 uncultured Blastochloridaceae bacterium
ACAAGCTACACACTGGAAAGTTCCAGCACATCTCCTTTTTTCAGGGTGAGGTTGGCAATGGTCACTGCCTTGCCATTCAGCCTGGCCGATGGTGAATGGCCCTTAAAAATCCCGATTTCGAGTTCATTCAGTATCAAGGTTCCATGTGTGATCGCAATGCTAGCCTTTTCCTTTCCCTGCTCGTAGGTTCCCCAGGCCTGACTGGTAGTAAAGGGAGCCCGGAAAAAATCCTGCTGGATAACGGGATCAAAGGCCAGGCGTCCCCGAGCCTGATCAAATTGGAAGCCGCAGACCGCGAGAAAGACCGCGTAGGCTGATCCCGCACGGGCATAGTGATCCGAACACTCAATTTCGTTGTATGGATTGCGCCCTCGCTTGGCTGAATACCGGTCATGAATAGCGCGGGTAATGGCCAGCCCTTTTTCCACCAGATCGGGTTCCCCCTCCGCAATCATATGGGAGGCGACCTGATATTCAAAGCCAGTCATAAACTCATTAAAATAAGCATACTGCCAGTGCTTTTTGAAATCTTCCCGTAGCCCACCCTTTGGCCAGGTGCACATCAGCAGACCGGCATCTCCCGCCGTGGCGTAGTGCCGGCCTTGCGGGAAAGCCTGACGGAACTGTCCATATTCCGGGACAAAGTTATAAGTCCACAGTGCCCGTAGAGCGGCTTTCTGCCGTTCAGGTTGGTAGAGCCGTCCCAGCCCTACCTGAAATGCCCAGAATTGCCCCATGATCTGATCGATGTAGCACCCCTTACCGACTCCAATGGCCTTCAGGTGATCCGGATCTTCTATCTGTTCATAGTATTCACCGTTGAAAAGCGTCTCGATATTTTTCCGGCCTTTTTCGTATATGCCGCGCACCTCGGAGGCATAGGCATCATCCCCCATCGTTTTCGCCATTTCCTCACCAGCACGGAGAGCGGCCAGATACATGGAACAGAGAACGTGCACCTTGCCGTACCATTTGGCGTCAAGCGTGTTATGCTGTTTACCGTCGAGCAGGCCATCGAGCCCTCCACGTTGGTCGGCCTGGTCGAATTGAATAAGGTAATCCAGTGCCTTTTTGGCATGAGGCCAGACCCGCCGGAGGTAATCAGGGTCATCGCTGAGCTGGTGGTCGCGCAACGTGCGCAGGACATAGGCGCACTGGGCGTCGGTAGCCGATTTCTTGTTGTTAGTTCCCCGGAAAACGATTTCTCCATTGGGTTGCTGAGCCAGTCCGAAATCGGTGACTTCCCGCAGGTTGCGTTCAATTTCCGGAAAGAGGCGGGCGTGTCCCTGGGCATACTGCCAGACATGTCCGCATGTGCCGGGACAGCAGCCGATCCCTTCCCAAGCCCAAAACCGTCCATCCTCGAAAATCAGGCAGCACTGGGTTTGCAGCGTGTTGGTTGGCAAGATGGTGCGGTCCAGCAGCCATTGCGGCAGGGTGGAGTCATTCCAGGTGGCCACCCAGTTTCTGGTCTCACCGCAGAGCTGGTCATCATTTTCAGCAAAATGACGGACGACGGCGGAGGCATCATCGAATCGGGCGGCATAATGCCGACGCTGCTCTCCACACCCATGCTTGGGATGCAGGTTGGGCAAGTGCCAAGCGACGACGAAGCGGATTGTTTTCTTCTCCCCGGCCTTGAGTTCAGTAGAAACATCAACCGTGCCGGGATCTACAGCGTTCACCACAGCCTCGTCCCCGATGCAGGCCAATGCCATCGACCCGCCATCGAGCGCCTTAGCGACTTTTCCATCTTTCCCGGACTCGTCCTGCCTGAGTTCGTGTTGAAACCCTATCCATCCAGCACCATTAATGGCACGGTTGGCGCGGAATCGTTCATGGCCGGAAAATTGTCCGAGCGCGTTATTAAGGGAACCCGAGAAGTTGAAGTTCACCGCCTCGGATGAGGTGTTCCGGAAAGTGTATTCGATGACAGTCAATGGCAGGGACGACTCCTCCAGGTTGAGCGGAATGAAGGGACTAAACACCTGTAAATCAACCACCACCGGTGACCCCGCATCCCGATAGCGCACGGTGCCGATCGGCCAACGACCTTCGAACGCGACCTCCGACCAGCCGCGAGCGTCCATGGTTCGGGGGGCTTGCCCCTTGATCGTCAGACTGAACTTTAAGTCAACGCCATTGGAGTACTGATCGGCATGAGGGGGGAGCAGAAAATTTGCCCCATCCCTTTCCCGAATCACTTTGTGTCTCTGAATCGTCTGGAGCCCTTTGGGTATCTCTGCCGTGTTGGCAACCACTCCTTCATGATGCTGATTAAAAATATCCCAGATCCAGAGACGTCCATCGCCGGATAGATAAACGGTTCCGCAGGCAATTCCACCGACCGTCATCCCGACGATCCCCAGGTTGACCTCCTGGTTGACATCGTAAGCGATAGCCTCATCGAGTGCGTGCTGACGGGTGGTCAGCGAGTTAATCCAGTCCGGATCCAGCCCCTTCTCTCCGGGAACATATTTGGCGTAGAGCATTTCCGGAGTCAGTGCCTCCTGGCCGAAAAGGCGCGTGCCCGGGTACGAGAAGTAGAGCGAGGCGGCGGTGCCCCACTTGAGAAATTCACGCCGCTCAATACCTGCCGGTCTGCTTTTATTGATAGTCATTGGCGGGTTGCGTTTCGTTTGCGGCCCCGGTCTCGGGCTGGAGGCACAGGTACGTGATGAAGATGAGAAATGTGCTGATGATGGGAATCTTAGTAAGATTAGGCATGCTCATACCATGCCTACGTCTCATGAACTTGGCAACTAATTGCCGCTTCGGGGATTCGAAGGTTCCATGGATTAAAACACCAACGTTCAA
>CAYTLD010000204.1:0-2810 GCA_964438585.1 uncultured Blastochloridaceae bacterium
CACGTCTTTTCTCCCTTCCACGTGGAGGGAGGATCTCCGCATCCTCCGCGCCCGGATCCGGCAGAGATGGCGCTCTGCCCTCCACGTCTTTTTTCCTTACCACGTGGAGGGAGGATCTCCGTATCCTCCGCGCCCGAACTCGGCAGAGACGGCGCTCTGCCCTCCACGTCTTTTCTCCCTTCCACGTGGAGGGAGGATCTCCGCATCCTCCGCGCCCGGGACCCGGATGTGACGGCGCGCTCACCACCTCTGCCCTGCTGCCAGCGCGTGATGAAGCTATCAATTTTGCAGGTTCAGGCGGCTCAGGTATTTACGTTTCAAGTTAAAGATGAACGTCACCCGCACCAGAAAAAGTTTCTGTTAAAGCATCTTCGATTGATGTCTTAACATTTTTCCGTGTTTCCGGCGAGTTTTCTGGTTGTCGGACGCACTCCGCTTGACACGCTCGGTTTCTCGGGAATGATTTCATCTGACTATAACCAAATCCGCCTATCGCCTATGAAATTGAAAAATTGGATATTTGCAGGAACCACGCCCGCATCGCTGTGGCAGGATCTGAGTTTAACCGCCCTGAGGGTCTTTCTGGGACTGGCCATGGCCTTCGGGCACGGGCTCGGAAAACTTCCGCCATCTGAGGGGTTCATCGGATTTGTTAAATCGATCCAACTCTTCGGAACTATTCCGCTACCTCTCCCTGAGGTGCAGGCCTGGTTGGCGGCGATCATGGAATTCGGCGGCGGCCTGCTGCTGGCTGCGGGTTTAATGACACGGTTCGGAGCCCTGACCTTCGTTCTCACCATGACGGTGGCGGCTTTCGGCGCCCACTGGGGAGATCCGATTATCGCCAAAGACGGCGGTTCCAAAGAAATGGCCCTCCTCTACCTCCTCGGAGCCCTGCCCTTCCTCTTCATGGGATCGGGACGCTTCGGGCTGGACCGTTTCATACGCTGACGCGGATAATTTTCGATTTTTGATTTTCGATTTTCGATTACGCTTTAATCATCAATCCGCAATCAACCATCATAAATAAACGGGCCCTCTCGTCCCTTGTTCTGGAGAACTTCCGCTGCCACGCGCAACTGGAATATCGGGAACTCGGGATGCGGGTCTGTCTCCAGGGGGCTAACGGGAGCGGGAAAACCTCCATCCTGGAGGCGGTCTATCTGCTCTCCCGCTGTAAATCCTTCCGCACCCCGCGCATCGGGGAGTGTGCCGGGTGGGGGAAGCGCTCCTTCGGGGTGGCGGCGGTTCTGGAATCGGGCTCCCGCCTCAAATTCGAGTGGAGCACAGCGGGGCGACAATTATCCATTGATGGGAAGCCGGGGGTTCCCCTGGTCGAATTCTGGGGCCGCCTCCCTGCCATCGCCATCACCAATAGCGACCGCGAACTGATCCGGGGCAGCGGGTCGAACCGTCGGAACTGGATCGACAGCCTGGCCGCCTCCTGCTCCCACCACTACCTGACCCTGGCCCAGAAGGCGGCCCTTCTGCAAAGGCAGAAAAATGCCATCCTCAAACAGGAGCGGGCCGACCGGACGCTCTGGAAAATTCTCACCGATCAAATGCGGCCTGTATGCCAGGAAATGAACGAGGCCCGTCAGGTGGTTTCCTCTCAGGTCGGGCCCGCCATCGAAGAATGCTACCGGCAGCTGACCGGATCCGAAGAACACATCGGGTTCGCCTGCAACCGGGAAACCGAGAGACGACTGGCCAAGTCTGACGATGAACTCTGGACGATGGAAGAACGCAGCCGGAACTGCGAACTGGGCCCCCACCGGGAGGACTGGGAACTTTCGCTGGAGGGCAAGTCTCTCCGGCATTTCGGCTCTGAAGGCCAGCAGAAGTCCGCCGCCCTCGCCATGCGTCTGGCGGAAATTTCCCTCAGCCCCTCAGGAGGTGTCATTCTCATCGACGATGCCCTCATCGAACTCGATGCCGGACGGCGCGAACGCTTCTGGAGCCAACTGCCCGGAGAGGCCCACATCCTCTACGCCAGCACCGACGCCGGAAAAGATCGTGAATTCGCCCACTTCGATCAGACCCTAAAGATAAGGGACGGGGTATAAATTCAACCGCAGTCATTCTCCATCAAAACTTAACACGCAGAATTTATACCCCGTCCCTTATCTTAACAGATTGACACATATTTGTATTCATGCATGGTTGTGTTTATGGCGACTAAAACAATTAGTTTAGAAATCGAGGCCTACGAAAAATTGCGCCGGGCCAAGCGTTTTCCGCGGGAGTCGTTCTCCGAGGTGGTTTTACGGGCTTCCATCCCCGGCGGAGGCGTAAGTGGCCGTGAACTGTTGGCTGGTTTTGATGGTGAAGAATCGGCATTTACGCTTGAGGAGCTGGACGCCATTGATGCGCTTAATGCAAACGACACGCCGCCTGAGATACCATGATTTTGGATTCGACATTCCTGGTCGATTTTGAGCGTGAGCGCAAAAGGCGCAAGCCGGGAGCGGCGGCCGCATTTCTTCGTGCTCATCCGAATGAGCGTTTTTCTATTACCTTTACAATCATGGGTGAGTTGGCGGCGGGTAAATCCCTGGGTGCGGACCGCACCCGGTGGCGTCGATTCGTCCAGCCCTTCCGGGTCATCGAGTCGTCTTCAGACATCGCCTGGCAGTTCGGTGTTGTCTATCAGCATCTGGCGTCGAGAGGAAACCTCATTGGTGCCAACGATCTCTGGATTGGTGCGACTGGTTTGGCGCATGACTTACCGGTAGTTACCCGCAATGACAAAGATTTCGGGCGCATCCCGGGTTTAGTTGTCATCGGCTACTAAAAATAAGGGACGGGGT
>CAYTLD010000205.1:0-2810 GCA_964438585.1 uncultured Blastochloridaceae bacterium
GATAAAACGGTCAGGGCCTCGGTGAGGGCGTCTTTTCTCGACTGGCAGAAGGTGAGTTTAAATGTCCCGGTCGCTTCGATGCGTTTCATGCGGGTGAGGGTATCTCCGGGTTGGGCAGAGAGGAGGACCGGAATGTTCAGGCTCCGGGCCTGCTGAATCATGTTTTCCAGCGCCAGTGCCACCGTTGTCGAGAGGAGCGGGACATCGCTGAGGTCCATGATCAGCACTTTGGCCTCGCGGATAGCCTCCTGCTCCTGAGCGATGGCCTTGGCCACTCCGAAAATCATCGGGCCACTCAGATGAAAGAGCAGAATTTTTCCCTCTCCCCGCTCGAAGAGTGCTCTTTCTTCCGGGCTGAGGGGGAGTTCATCATCGGTGACATCAATGGTTCCCATCCTTCGCGACTGATGCCGGGTCAGTTTTTCAATGGTGAGAATATTGGCAATGAAAACCCCCACCCCGACCGCGACGACCAGATCGACCAGAACGGTCAGCGCCATCACCCCATACATGATGCAGGCAGCCGTCATCGAGAGGGCGTGGGCGCGCTTGAGGAAGCTCCAGTCGAGAATATCCATTCCCACCTTGACTGCAATGGCCGCCAGGATGGCCAGAGGAATATCCACAAGCAGAGGGGCCAGGAAGAATATGATGCCCAGCAGGAGCAGGGAACGGATGATGGCCGCCAGAGGTGAGCGTGCACCGACCTGGATGTTGGCCACCGTGCCCATGGTGGCACCGGCACCGGGGAGCCCTCCGAAGAGGGAGCTGACCATATTCGCGATCCCCTGGCCAATTAGTTCCCGGTCTGAGTTGTGATGCTTACGGGTCAGGCTGTCCGCGATCATGGCGGTCAGCAGCGTATCCACGCAGCCGAGGATGCCGAGAATCATGCCTTCGATCAGAATCATGCTGAGCTGCGCGGAAGTGAAATAGGGAAGACGGAATTCAGGCAGGCCCATCGGAATGCTGCCGATCCGCTCCAAGTCCGCCGATTGAAAAACAATCACCGCCACCAGGGTGCCGGCGACCAGGGCCACCAGATGCGGCGGGCAGACACGCCGCCAGGCCTGGGGCATCCCGAAAAGAATGACCATCCCGGTCAGGGCAATGATAACCTCCGGAAGCTCAATCCCGGAAAACAAGCCCGGCAATCCTTTCAAGGCCGCCAGGGCACCTCCCGTCGGCGTATCCGCCCCGAAGAGAGGATAGATCTGCAACAGAATGAGCAGAATCCCGATGCCCGACATAAATCCGGAAATGACGCTGTAAGGCATCAGGGTGATGTAACGTCCCAGCCGGAAGGCTCCGAAGGCCACCTGGGTGGCTCCCGCCACCAGCACCACGGAAAAAGCCATCGCCAGCCCATGTTCGGGATTCTGGGCGATTAAGGTCGTAATCACCGCCGTCATGACCACGGTCATGGGTCCCGTCGGTTCGGAAATCAGGGTCCGCGTGCCCCCGAAGAGCGCGGCAAATAACCCCACTAACACCGCACCCGCCAGGCCCGCTCCGGCACCCGCACCGGACGCCACCCCGAAGGCCAGCGCCAGCGGCAGTGATATAATCGCCGTGGTCACTCCGCCGAAGATATCGCCCCGCCAGCTCAGATCTGCAAACCGTTCTGACCAGCCCAGCAACTGCTCCACCCGCGCCTTAAAACTCCCGTTATCTCTCATAGTATACCTGCTTAACCTGATCAAAATCTGATTGATACGAAAAACTCATACATTACTGGTCTGAATACAAAATGCTGTGTCATCGGTCTTTTGGTTGACGGATCCCCAAGAAAGGAATAAATTACGCTATTGTTTACATGATACGGATTTCGTATGTCTAGATTAATTAAGGCGGCTTTGAAAGAAAAAAAAACGGGACACGCTCTGTCACCCGGCTGGACTTTTTTGACCAATCATGCCCACGTCCTTCTCTGCCTGTCCGGGCAACCGGATACGACTCTGCGGGAGGTGGCCGAGCGGGTAGGGATCACGGAGAGAGCAGTCCAGCGAGTTGTTGCGGATCTGGAGGAAGCCGGGGCGATCATCCGTCAGCGCACCGGACGGAGGAACCACTATATCATTTCCCGCAAGGTGCCGCTGCGCCATCCGATTGAAAGCCACCGGCAGGTGGGGGAATTCATCGATTTTGTTTTAGATAAGTAGTGCTTTCTAATATACGCAATAGAAAACACGAAAAATACTTCGTAAGTATTGACAAGTCCCGTGCTTTATTTAAATTTCCAGCATGTTCATAAAATCTACACAGTTGTTGGGCGTTGGCGTGGCCTTCGCATGTCTGATTACACCCGTTCAATCAAAGCTCGCTGAGCACGTGGGCACATTACCGGAGGGTCCTGCCATAACGGAGGCGGACATTGAAGCCGCACAGAAAATGTGGGGTGATGCCGTGGTGCAAATCGGAGCCGCAGGGGATAAGGCTCCTGAGGTTGCCAAAAAAGCCGCCCAAACCGCTTATGCCTTTGAACTTGGTCCCATTCTCTTCAAGCCTACCTTAGCTTCGAAGGCACCCTTTCGTCCTGATCTGGAAGGCACCCTGTCCTATTTCGTGTCCGGGAATGAAAAATTCGCGGAAGATAAGGGATTCGCCCTCAAGCCCTGGACAAAAGTTCGTTTTCAAAATCACAACATCAAGATTTTCGGAAACAAGGCTATTGCCATGGGCCACTACTTCTTCACCGATAAAGCGACAGGAAAAGAGACCAAGGTGGAATACACTAAGGGATACGTAAAAACCGAAGACGGTCGAGTTCTCTTATTCCTGCAAGATTCTTCTCTACCCTATTCGGGATA
>CAYTLD010000206.1:0-2804 GCA_964438585.1 uncultured Blastochloridaceae bacterium
TTCACCTTTCACCCTCCCCGCAACCCCTTCCCACCGTTCTGCGGGAATCGTCGCTCCGATGACCTGCACCACCTCGGCACCCAGAATGGATCCGACGCGCCCGCAGGCGTCCAGCGGTTGACCGTTCAGCCAGCCATAGAGAAAGCCTGAGGCCCAGAGGTCACCGGCTCCGGTGGTATCGACCGGTTGATCCACTACGACCGGGTCGATCCGGTGCAGCTCATCGCCGGAGGCAATCCAGGCGCCTTCCTTGCCCATTTTCACCGCTGCGATCCGGCAGAGGCCGGACAGCTCACGGGCCATCTCCTCATAGGGGCGTTTCTCCTGGAAGTAGGCCGCTGCCTCGTCCTCGTTGGCAAAGAGGATATCCACGTAATCGCGCAGCAGTTCGGTCAGGATGGGACGTGAGGCGTTAACCACCTCAAAGGAGGCCATATCCAGGCTGATAGTGCAACCGGCCTCCTTGGCACATTCAAGCACCCGACGAATCAAGTCCGGATTAAAAAGCAGATACCCCTCGATGTGCGCATGGCGCACCCCCTGAAAATCCGCCACGGAAATTTCATTGGGGCTCAGTTCCGCCGAGGCACCCAGAAAGGTGCGCATGGTGCGCTCGGAATCCGGAGTTATAAGGGAGAGGCAGCGGGCGTTGGCCGTATCGGAAACTTTGAACCGGGAGGTATCCCCCCCGAGTTGTTCAAAGGCGTCCCGGTAAAATATCCCCCCAGGATCCGCTCCGATTTTTCCCAGAAAGGAAGTCTTCAGCCCCAGCCGGGCCAGCGTAAAAATGGTATTGCCAGCCGATCCACCGGCCGCCTCTGTAGCCTCGGACCCGGACCGGCTCAGCAGATCGGCCATCTCCTCAGCGGACACCATCTCCATCCCCCCCTTATCGCCGGAAACCGATCCCAGCCACTCATCACTCACCTGCACTAGCGTGTCCATGATCGGCGAACCGACCCCAATAATATCATAACCAGACGTCATATCATTCATAAGCCACCTGTCTTACCATCCTCACCGATCCCGTAAAGAACCGATGCAGCAGAGGGTTCTTCACATTAAAAACATATCTGTTAATCTGAGCGAATGTCTGAAGACTCCCCCGAGGACGTTCTTAAATTTCTCGACCGGGTATCCCGGGAGAATGATCTTCCCTTCCTCCTGGTGGGTGGCAACGCCGTCAATGCTCATTACTATCTGAGAACCACTTACGACGTCGATATCGCTATCAGGGAGGAGGACCATTCCAGGTGGGAAATGCGCATGCGTGAACAAGGGTATGAACTGTTTTTTGGAACAACGGCTTTCAGCAGGTATCGATTGAAAGCGCAACGGGAGCATATTCCAGTTGATCTGATGATTTTGACCAGCGAGACCTTCTTGAAATTGAATGCGGCTGCTGTAACGCGTCCCATGGGAACCATTAGTGTCCACGTTCCAAGTGCCATCCACTTGATCGCCATGAAACTGCATGCCCTGAAGCAACCTCATCGGATGGACAACAGTAACGATCTTAATGACGTTATTTCCCTGATAGACAAACTCGAATTAGATGTGCATTCACCGGAATTTTCAGCTATTTTTGAAAAGTATGCAGAACCCGAACTCAGAGAACAGATCCTCGCGCGTGTTCGAAGACGCTCTTAGTCTGGAATTCCCTGTATGGGATGGTGATTTTCCACCCCTTCCCCAAGATGAGGCGATTCAAGCCTCATTCGCCCACGCCCGGATGCTCCTGCCCATGATGATGCCCGAGATTCTCGAGAAGCGGAACGCCCTCATGAACCCGGAGCGGTTCGTTCTCGATTAATAATCCGTGCCACGTAAAATGGCGAGTTTTCGGGGGTTCGGGGGGCAGCAGGTCTCTCCGAGACCTCACCGGATGGGTGGGGCCTGTCGGCCCGAGGAGGCCTCAGTCTTCTCCAAGGCTACGCCCCGACAAGTCGGAGAGAAGAGTGAGAAGGTAAGAAGGTACAAAAGTCGGGAGTGAAGGGCACATCGGCGTCCAAAGGCGACGAAATGACTAAACCGCCAAATACGCCAAATACACTAAATAAAATAGGATTTATATAATTTTAGCGTCTTTCGCGTATTTCGCGGTTGTTTGATCTTTGAATGGAATACGGAGATTCTCCCCGTGAGAAGGATTCTCGATCAGGAAAATCGTAAATTGATCCCCACCTGCCCTCGACCTGTCGGGGTCCCAGCCTTCGCGCGGAAGCTACGGCCCGGCAGGCGTGATAAAAAGTCTCTGTTCCGGGATTCCGAGCCCAAAAAAATCAGTGTTAATCGGTGTTTATCCGTGGTTAAAAATTCCTGTTCGGTGTCCCGCCCCCCAAAATTTAGTGTAATTTAGCGAATTTTAGCGGTTGCCCCCTCCGAGCCAAAAAAATCAGTGTTAATTAGTGTAATCCCAGCCTTCGCGCGGAAGCTACGGCCCGGCAGGCGTGGTTAAACCCCTCCTCCCCTCCTTTTTCGTCACACAATTGTAAAGAATCATTTCTCGACAGGGCATCGCGGATGGGGGATAACGATCTCGTTCGATAGACAAAACTTTAAACCACGGTCGCCTGGAGGCCCTACACCTCGGGACGGCTCAAACAGAAAAAACAGCTAAATAAAACGAAAAACAGCCGAATCAGCGGAAGGGCCTCTCCCTCCTGCCCTTCGGAAACTACAAAACAAAAAACAGACCGCGCTTGGAAAACTAAGAACGGTTCAAAAACCAAACCAAAAACCAAATCCTCCATAGCCTTGGCGAAGGGGGAAACAATAAAGAAAACAAACCTACTATGAAAAAA
>CAYTLD010000207.1:0-1104 GCA_964438585.1 uncultured Blastochloridaceae bacterium
GACCTTCAATTCACCGGATTTCGCGCTTTTCGATTGGGAATAATGATCTAGCGTGGAATTTCACATGAATCGCTTGAAAGGACTCAATGCCGCCCTCTGGGGAAATTCCATCGCCCTCTCCTGGACCTGGGGGCTGGGGCTGTTCTTCTCGGTGCAGATCACCTTTCAATTCGGCCTGGCCGGGTTGCTTGGGTTTGCCATTCCCAATGCGCTGGGGCTCGTCCTTTTCGGGATTATGACTCAGAAGGTGGCCGATCGTAATGAGTCCGGCGACTCGCTCTGGCATTTCTTCATGCGCTGGTCAAAGCCGTTCCGTCTGATTTTCTTCCTTTACCAGGTGCTGGCCATCACCCTGACCGTCTTTGCCGTGCTTCATTACCTTTTCCTTCCGCTTGATATCCACCCGGACCGGTTCTATTGGCTTTTCCTTCCCTTGAGTGCCCTGATCGTGATTTCGGCCGGATGTTTATTCGGTGAGGAATTTGACCTGACCAAGATTAAATTCGGCCACCTCATCCAGGGAATGATCGGACTGGTGGCGGTCCTGATTATCCTCATCGGGCTGAAGCCCTTCGATTTTGACCAGCCGCTGGAAATCGGGGTCGCCCCGGAGGATTTTGAAATTTACGTCGGCTACCTGATTCCGATCTGCATCGGGTTCCTGGTTGGGCCCTGGCTGGATTTACAGCAGTGGCAGCGTGCCATCCAGATCCACAAGGAAGGCGCATCTGTCCGTAAGGCCTACTTCTTCGGTGCCGCGCAATTTTTTCTTATCCTCCTCTTCCATGGCGGTCTCACCTACTGGGTTATTCAGGGTGAATATGCTTTTGATCGCGCCGCCTCGATCGATGATCTGCCCTACGGGCACCACCTGGTTGTCGATTACATGCGCAATGTGGTCGGTGAATTTTCTTACTGGATTCCTCTGGCCTACTATTTCTTTATCGGGATTTGCATTCTCACCACGTTGGATAGTGGTTACATCGCCCTGCGCTGGTTTCTGACGGAGCAAATTAAGCGCAGCAACAATGCGGTTTTTTCCCTGGTGCCGCAGCAGATTTTCACATCACCCATTCCCACCTTTCTCTTTGCCGGAGCTTTTTC
>CAYTLD010000207.1:1204-2774 GCA_964438585.1 uncultured Blastochloridaceae bacterium
GCCTCGGAGGAAGTTCCGGCCCTCCGGAAAATCCGCGATAAAGCCCAGACCGTCTGGGAAGGAGCCGCCTCGAAATTCGAGGGTCCGGTCGAAGCCATCGGCGGACACTTTGAAGGCAAATGGTTTATCCACTCCTTCATCCCCACCTACGGCGATACCAACTCCGTCGGAAACGTTTACTTCGGGATGTATGCTATGTGGGTGGGAAAGACCCGCGAGCTGTTCTTTAACCAGGCCATGCCTGACTTCGACCTCAAGGACACCTCCTTCTACATCCTGACCCGCACCTTCGAGCACAAATTCGTCCGTGAGACCCGTGAATTCGAGCGCGTCACGGTCAAGATCCGCGTTTCCGGCACCAACCGGAAACAAGCCTTCCTGGAGCATGAAGTTTGCAATGATACCGGACAACTCCTCGGCAAGGGCACTCAGACGCTCATTTTTGTCGATAGCAAGGAGTACCGTCTCCTCGACATCCCGCCCGAAGTCCTGAGTGCCTTCATGAAATATCTCTAGCCCACCTTGCCATTTCCTTTGCCTTGTTATAGAATGACTTACTGTCACCGCGTCATGAGATTGTTTTATGGGAGAAGCCCGCAGAGGCAATTGAATCATCCGGGCAGTTATTGTCATGACTCAGTGCACTTCTCATAAGGCCGGATCCACATCTGATTCTCCGCCCACGCCACTATCTTTCGAAGAAGGCATCACACGCTTGCTCACAGGCGCGGGCTTTTCTCTGAAAAGACTCCCTGAGTTGTCTGCCGAACGATCCGACACACTCATCGACGCCCTCTATGCTCCCGAGGAACGCTTTGCTCAGGGTTTTTTCAAGTTTCGCAAGGATGTGCTGAAGCAAAGTGAGGAGGAAGCCCGACAGGCGACTCAGGACGAGTGTCGTCACTACATCCACCACTTCAAAGAGAGCCGGGACGATCCCAATATTTTTGTGCTCTGCACCAGGCATAACGGGGAAGAACAGCCGGTGGGCATGTTCTGTCTGCGTCCACTGGACAGCCACCCAAGGGGAGCCGATGTCCTCGATGCCCTGCAGCGACTGGATTTGACCGAGCGGTATGCCGGGGACAAGGGGATCGTGCACTCCTTCAGCCTGCTTAAGGGCTACCGTGACCTGCAAATGCTGAAATTCGTCTTTGTCTCAATCGCGGTGGAATCGCTGAAGCGGGACCATGCCCATCTCTTTTTCTTCATGTCCGATCACCGCCTCAAGTCGATCTATCAGCGCTACGGTCTGGAATTTCCCCTCGATCTGATGTTCCGTGACTCCCGGCACTCGGTGGGGTGTTATTCCCTTTCCCCGGACAACCTCGAAAAAATCCGGAATTTCATAGCCGAGCAAAGCGCACTCATGGGCTTATGAGGGTTCGCAGTTAAGCTGACTCCGAAAGGTCACGGAATAATGAAGAAGTCCTATGAGGTAGCATGAGCTAATGATCGTAGGGAGTTCTCGCCTTTAGGCGAGCCCCAAGAGGAGGGGAACAATAACTTGGCACGCCTTAGAGGCTGTCTAAAAAGTGGTGGTGACAAAATTTCAAGAAAAATTTCGGTC
>CAYTLD010000208.1:0-2764 GCA_964438585.1 uncultured Blastochloridaceae bacterium
AACGCAGAGCGCACTAATCAATCCGGGTCGACAGCATCGGTTGGCTTGGAGCCGAAGCGTTGTTCGATCCGGGATGCGATATGCAAGGCGGCATGGGTGGTGGTGCCGACTTTGTTCTCCGGGACGTGGACAGCGGGCACGCGGTACCAGGACTGGATGAGGAAGACGTCCGGAGAGATTCCGTCCCGGGAGAGGGCCTCGACATATCGCGCCGAATTTTCAGTGAAGCGACGTGTTTCCTGCACCACCAACTCAGCCGGGGGGTTTTCCACCTTGCGGGACAGGGCGGCTTCGTTGACGATTATGTGCAGTTGAATTTTGTGCTGTCGGCACCATTGCTCCAGGTGGCGGAATTTGGCCGGATTGTCCACCGCCGCATCGCCGCGCCGGGTTTTGGTAGCAATGTAGTACTTGTAGGGGCTATCGATTTCCACAAAGGAAAGGGTGCCTCCGGCCCCGGTCAGCTTGGTGTGGAATTCCGAGAGAACCTCGCGAAAGTTCTTGCCCGTCCGATCACTGAAATGTCCGACATAGCCGGGATGTTCATCCGAGTAGTCCCAGTTCGGGAGATTGACCAGGTAGCCGATGCGAATATCCGGATACTTTTTTTCCAGGGCAAGCCAGAAGGTGACGAATTCCTCCATGGCCCGGTCATAGGGCAGGCTGCGTTGGCGTCTACCACCACCTCCCCCGAATCCCAGCAGCCGCCGGATGGGGCCGTCGATGTGAACGGTGTCCACGCGCCCGCCCGCGTCAAAGACCGGCTGGATTTCGGCCACCGCTTCTTTCAGCCACCGCTCCCAGGGTTGCTGGCGGCTGCCTTCGCGCGGCAGGAACATGTGCCCGAATTCGACCCCTACCGTCAGCGAGGATTCTTTCGTGAACCGGGCAAAGGCTTCGGCATCCAGCCGCCGCTCCTCAGGGAACATGAACTGGCGTCCGTAATACTTGTAGCCGTCGACCTTTTTCAATAATTCCGGCCACTGACAGGGTTCGGCAAAGAGGGGATTGGGGGAGCCGACGATGCCCGAACCGGTCAGCATGATCCGGTAATCCCTTTTCACCGGAGCCGCCGCCCGCTTGGATTTCTTCTTTGATTTTGGGGGGCGAGCTGCTGGATCGAAGCGCGCATTCCTGCCGGGTACCAGGGCATCGACGTGCGCCAGGTGTTGGTCGATCATGGCATTGAGGGCCTGGACCCGCTCGGGGAATTCGGAGGCCCGGTTCCGCGTTTCACCGATGTCGTCCTTCAGGTTGTAAAGCTCGAGGCGGTCGGAAAAGTCGTCCTCGGCACAGTAGAATCGAATGAGTTTCCAGTCCCCCTGGCGAACCGAGGTAGCGGGGATGTTGTCCACAGCGGGTGTGTAATGGGGAAAGTGGCAGAAGAGGGTGTCGCGCTCGAGTGGGGAGCCATCTTGCAAAAGCGGCACCAGAGAAACGCCGTCGATGACCTGGCCGGGGCGAGGCGTCCCTCCCATCATTTCCAGCAGGGTCGGGTAAAAGTCGATGCTGGAGACGAGTGCGGGGGAGGTGGTGTCAGCCCGGGTGACTCCGGGCCATTGGATCATCATGGGGACACGGGTTCCGCCCTCGAAGATGCTGGCCTTGCCTTTGCGCAGGGGGGCGTTGTGGGTGGGGGTTTTCCCCTCGACGTTGGAGTGGACATTGCCGCCGTTATCGGACACGAAGAGCAGGATGGTGTTGTCGGCGATCTTGAGTTGATCCAGCTTGTCCATGACCCGGCCCAGGCTTTCATCCATGCTGGCGAGCATGGAGGCCATGACCGGGTTCCCCTGCTTGCCCCGGGGGTCGGTCTTGTCGCGGAAGCGCCGGGTGATTTCCTCCTTATGCCCCCAGGGGCCGTGGACGGCAAAGTGCCAGAGGCAGAGGAAGAACGGGCTATCGGCATGTTGGTCCAGGTAGTCGAGGGTTTCATCGGTCAGCCGGTCGGTGACGTATTCCCCTTCCCGGCGGTTGGGCAACTTCGGGTTCTTGTAGGGGTCAAAGTAGCCGCCCGGCGGCCCCGGCGCCCCAGTGCCCCCGATGTTCAGGTCAAATCCCTGTGCATCCGGCCAGTGGGCTGGATCTCTTCCCATATGCCATTTGCCGACGAAGCAGGTTTGGTAGCCCAGATCCCTCGCCGCCTCGGCGATGGTGGTTTCGTCCAGGGGCAGATGGCGACGGCTTCCCACCAGTTGGGCCCGGAAGTGGGGGCGGTTGTCCCGAACGTCAGGCTCACTCTTCAGGGCCGGCCTGTGCCCGCCCGGAGTGGTGAACCTGAGCCGGGCCGGGTATTTGCCGGTCATGAGGCTGGCCCGGGTCGGAGAACAGAGGGGATTGGCCGCGTAGGCATTGGTGAACCGGATCGATTGCCGGGCCAGCCTCTCCATGTTGGGGGTCTCGTAATACCGGCTGCCATAGACCGAACTGTCCATCCAGCCCATGTCATCAACCAGAAAAAGAATGATATTCGGCTTGGCGGGGGAGGGGGGAGCCTGCTCGCTCCGGGTTTCCCCGATCAGAAGGAAAAAGACCAGAAAGTGGAGACCCGACAGGAATCGGATGCAGGGGGCGAAGGAGGGAGGGAGCACTCCCGGGCGATGATTTGTGGCACCATCGGTCAAGTGGGTCTCTTCCGGTTGGCTGTGAAAATAGGGTGCCTGCTCAATCCTTCGTTGTCCGGCCTGAAGTATAAAATCTCTTTTCATCATCCGAATTTTTTAAAATAGTAAAGCCTGGATTATCCCAACTCAAGGATTGAATG
>CAYTLD010000209.1:0-2728 GCA_964438585.1 uncultured Blastochloridaceae bacterium
CGTCCGCCTCATAGGTTGGCGAAAAATTTCCCGCGCAGACTAAGTGCAATCCGGGGTAGCGTTGAGTTAGTTCCACAAAAGCCCCAAGCAAAATATCTGTTCCCTTCCGCTCTCCCAGGTAGCCTGCGTAGCAAAGAACGACGGAGTCCAGTGGAATATTGAGCCGCCCTCGGATTAAATCGCGCTCATGCTTCGCGAGCGGTCGGAACCGCTGACAGTCAACCCCGTTGGGGATAGTGCGAATTTCCCCCCGGTAGCCGTGCTCTTTAAGTTTATGCACCTGTCCACTGGTCATCGTCACTATCGCATCGAGTGAAAGATATAAACGCGAGGCCAGCCAGCCGTGCCGTCCGGCCCGGATCGCGTCAATCGAATCCTCGCCGTCGAGGGTGATTTTCAAAAGACATGGTTTCCCTGATACCAGTTTAAATAGCATTCCCAAGATAAGGCTCCAGGGCGAGGCCCCACTGAGGTGGAGCACGCGAAACTTCTTTCGCTCAAACCAAAAATATAAAAAACACCGTAACCATCCTTTCAGCTTCTGAAACTTTGACCCGGAATGAATACACCAAGCCCGAACAGGAAATCCCTCATAGTCCCACTTACGGTCTTTCCCGGCTTCTCCTGCATCCGTAAAGAAAAGCACATTGGCATTTTTACAGCGATATTGTTTAGCTAAAGCGTAGGCCGAAAACGTGCCCCCAAGTGCATAGGGAAAGAAATTTCCACACCAGAATGCAATGTAGTTCTTACTCAAGACTTACGCTCTAATAATCATGTGGGTAATAAATTGATCGTTATCAGTCATCGACTGTTTTTACGAATGATCCCCGCCCAGGATTTTTCGGACTCAATCCTCCATCCATTTCCGGTGCCGGTTATAATTTTCCTGGCAAGAGAAGCCATCCGCCTTGGAACACTGCGCTGATCCCGTGGATGTATGAAGTCCAGCCTTTCCCCGCCATATTTTTTCTCGAATTCATCCACCAGTTCCGGCTCGCGCAAAATTTTATGCATCCCGTCGGCGGCAAAAGGCCCGTCAATATGAACGTGAATTAGCACCGAGTTTTGTGCCACTCGGCACGCCTCAGCCACGGCCTGTTGCCAGCCATCCAAATGGTCAAGCATGTTAAAAAGCAGCACCTGATCAAAAGACTCATCATCAAAAGGCAATGTCTCAGCCATGCCGTCAAGGTATTCCACTTGGGGGGTCTGTTTGAAGCCCTTCGAAGCAAATTCACTGTTCAAAGGATCCACCGCTACCCTTTTGGGACATTCTTCGATCCAGTTGACAATCGGAAAAGCTCCGCCTCCGACATCGAGAATACTTTTTCTGGAAAAATACGGGCCGAAAACTCTGAAGTATTCGTTGTATCGACTTAACCCGCCCTTACCAAATTCAGGTGTGTCACGGCTCTGCCAGCCTTCCCACCATTCCAGTTCTTTTTTTTGCGCTTCGTCCCAGATAAATTGGCTCATAATATTCTTCCCAGTTAGTTGATTTTTAATTGGTTGTGAGATTGTGGTAGATTTTCTCCAATTCTTCCAACATTTTCGTTTCTGTGAAATCACTCCTCATGCGCTGCTGTTGCCGGGTCGCCAAGGTCGTGCGCTGATGCTGATCGGAAAGAAGAGAGTGGATTTTCCCGGCAATGTCTTCCGCTGAACTCTCCGGGTCTAGCAGGCTGCCCTCTTCCATATCCAGTAATTCAGGGATTCCACCGACGGCAAAGGCCAGGGTGGGTAATCCGCAGGCCATGGATTCAAGAAGGGTAACCGGGCAATTCTCATTGTGTGCCGCATGGAAGTAGAGGTCAGCCGCTTTCATCCACTCAGCTACATCTCGACGCTCTCCGGCAAAAATAAAGCGTTCCTCCATGCCTTTTTCTCTCGCGTCGCGCTTTAAGTTGGGCAAATCCGATCCATTCCCGATAAGACAAACGACCACATCCTCGGGGAGAAAGGGAACAATTTCCAGAAAGAGGCGCTGGTTTTTACGGGTCTCGACAGTGCCGACATTAAGAATCACCTTGCGACCTGCCGCCAACTTGATCAGCTCGGCACTCTCCCGGGCTTGATGGAATGACTCCTGATTGATTCCATTATGAATGACAGTGACATTGGCTGCCTCCGGAAGGTGCGGCTTGATTTTCTTGGCCACGTAGTGCGACACACAGTGGTAATTCAGTGTCTCGCCAAAGAGGCGATCAAAGAGCTTCCAGAGGATACCCGCATCCCGATCCTCACAATTTTTCTGCCTCAACATTTCCGGCACCGGGTGATCATTGAAATGACAGGTGGTCAGAACCGGCACTTCCGGGAAAACACGTCTGGCCGCCGCCGCACTGCCCAAATCCTGAGCATGGATAATATCATATTTTTTTGTGTTGCGCTGACATCCATTCCGGACTTGAAAATAGTATTTCCAATGCTCTCTCCACAAAAGCACCACCGGGCCGAAAAATTTCAGAGGCATCCCCGCCACACGCGTCCAGATACGAGTCCAGAGATCACAACTGGCCCGTTCCACCACCGTTACTTCATGACCTCTGGCTCTCAACCCGTCCCGGAGGGTGCGGGTCATGGCGGACACACCCGTAGCATTTTCAACGTGAACGGTTGAGACAAGTAGTATTTTCACCTGCAGAAACTCCCAATTATGCATGGCAGCAACGCCAGTGCTTCAAATCCCGTCCAGTTATTTTCTCCAGATTGATGATGTCTTGCT
>CAYTLD010000210.1:0-2707 GCA_964438585.1 uncultured Blastochloridaceae bacterium
CGCGTCGCGTCGCGACGCAACTTCCGTGCTACTGACGCGTCTTCCGACGCAGGGTTTCGATCAAATGACTGCCCTCCTCAATTTTCAAAATACGGGCACCTCCAAAATAAGCACCAGCCACCAGCGGAATCGTAACCCCGAGGAAAATCAACCGGGCCATGAATCCCGCATCATCGGGATAAAGGAAAAAGCGCAGGACCCAGGTCAGGGCGGCAATCGCCGATCCGAGCAACACCATCTTAAGAAAAAAACCGGGAAAATCCGTGCCCGATGTCAGGGATCCCAGACGTCGGCTCAGGGCAAAGGCCAGTTGAAAGAGGTTCAGGAGAGCCACCAGCGAGACCGAGAGTGGCAGCGCCACCAGCCCCATGTCGAACACCAGTATGAAGAGGCTGGTAAAAACGAGGTTCAGGACGATGGCCCGCGCGCTGACCATAACCGGAATCCGGGGCAGATCGAGGGCGTAGAACGTTGGAGCCAAAACCTTGATACAGGCATAGCCTGCCAGCCCGAGGGTAAAAGCCTGGAGGAGGAGGGCCGTCTGCTGCACGTCAGCGCCCAGGAAGCGTCCGTGCTCGAAGATCAGCCCCACGATCGGCTCGGCCAGCAGACAGAGCCCGATCGAGGCCGGGATGGTCAGGAAGAGGGCGAGCTTGAGTCCCTCGACCACCCGCCAGCGGAAATGCTGCATATTTTCCTCCGCTGCGGATTGTGAGACCGCCGGCAGTGCCACCATCCCGATGGCCACGCCGAACATCCCGATCGGCAACTGCATCAACCGAAAGGCATTACTATAATAGGTAATAGCACCGTCCCCCATGTAGGAGGCCCAGGTAAAATTGATGACCACATTCAACTGAACCGCCGCCACCCCGAAGATGGCCGGCAGGGCCAGCCGATAGACCTTGATCAGATCCGGGTGCTTCCAGTCGAACCGGTTCCTGGCCCGCAGCCCCAACTGGTGGGCCCTCGGCATCTGGATGGCCAACTGCGCCACCCCCCCGATGACCGTCCCGAAGGCAAACCCGAAAATCGCGTTGGTCCCGAAATCCGGATCAAAGATATATCCCAACCCCAGTCCGCAGAGAATACTGGTCACATTAAATGCCGACGATGCCGAGGCTGGCAGACCGAAACTCCCCAGGCTGTTGAGCAGCCCCATGTAAATCGCCGCCAGGGAGACAAACCAGATGAACGGGAAGAGAATTTGCGCGAGCACGATCGTCAGCCGCTGCTTCTCGGGATCAAACCCGCTCCCGATTGTCCATTCGACCAGCGGCGCGGCAAAAACCATTCCCAGCACACAGATCAGAGCAATCCCCACCGCCATGCTGGTCAGCATCCGGTTGGCCAGGTCGAAGGCCTCCGCCTTCCCGTCCTTGGTCATTTTCTTGGTAAAGGTGGTCGTGAAGGCCGCCGAGAGCGCACCCTCCGCCAGCAGGTCACGTAATAAATTCGGTATCCGGAACGCGGTCCAGAACGCATCCAACGCGGCACTGGCCCCAAAGACCGAGGTCAGCACCACATCCCGCACCAGACCCAGGATCCGGGAGAAAAAAATCGCCGCAATCGTTCGAACCGCCGGCCCGGCCATGCCTATCCGTCGTGACATCCGCAAAGCGTATCGCCCCCCTCCCGGAATCAGAAGCCCGAATTCACCGCAATGCTCCAAAACAGTCTCCCCATTGTAACGAAAATAAACTTGCGATTATGCCCCACGAGGGCATGAGGGTAGTATGCAAAATCATCGATGCGTCAAATGGGCAAGATGGGCACTCGCACTCGTCCTCAGTCTATCCCTGCACCCCGCCGCCCGCGCGCAGGGGCAGGGTGAAAGGGAGCAATCAGATCCTTACATGCAACTCGTCGGCGACGCCCTCGGGTATGTGCAATTCAACGACTGGCAGGAAATGCTCGACGCCTGTGAGCAGGCCATCGCCATGGCTCCCGACCGCACCCACGCCTGGGAACTCCGGGCCAAGGCGCTCCTCGAACTCGGACGCTACGATGAGGCCCGCTCCTCCTATGAAAAACTCGTCGGCATCATGCCCGATAAAGCCACCACTATCATCTATAACACCGGTGAGGTCTATTTCCGGGAAGGGAAGTTCGATCAGGCCCTCGACTACTTTCAGCGCTACGTCAAAAAAGAAAAGAACGACCGCCGCCGCTACTTCGGCGACTGGAAAATTCTCCTCTGCCACCTCAAACTCGGGAACGATTCCGCCGCCGATCAGATCATCGATTCTATCCAACCCGGCCCCTTCGAGCCCCTCTACTACTACGCCCACGCCGCCCGCGACTTCGCTCTCGGCTCCAAGAAAGAAGCCCATAAGGATCTCATCAAAGCCAACCGGATCTACCCCCAGGCCCGCAATAACGAATACGGCGAGGCCCTCATCCACCTCGGCTGGCTCGATATGGACGATCTCAATTCCGAATTCCTCAGCGGCAGCCAACAACAATACCAGATCGAAGACCTCACCGCCCGCGCCATCCAGGGCGGCGTTTACTACTCCGACCCCACCCAGCAGGCCGAAAGCCCCATCGAAAAAGAAAAACCCAAAACCCCCGAACTCCCTTCACTCGAATAAACTATTAACAAGCATCGAGGATGCTTGAGTTAGAGTCTCGGCTTTATGGGGTCCATGTTCCGACTTGTCGGGACTTTCGAGTGCTCAAGCTTGCTTGAGCTTTGGTTCGGGAG
>CAYTLD010000211.1:0-2696 GCA_964438585.1 uncultured Blastochloridaceae bacterium
CCACACCATAAAATCAAATCCTCTTTTTAGATGCGGATTAAGCCAGCCTTCTTTCCAGGAACGATTATTACGTGCGGCTGTTGCCAGCCGCCTCCAGTCCTCCGGCGTGCCAGCAGAGTATGGACTGAGTTCCTCAGCATTTACGCTGTAGAGCAGCCAGGCCTCTTCCTGGTCGGCGAGCGGATGAGCCATGATGTTTTCTAAGAGGGTTATGCGTTCAATATTCCACTGCCAGAGTATTCTGTAGCTAAACAGCATCGCCCAGTCGTATAAAAACATATTCCGCAACGATGATTTTGAGGAAGACGTAGAATCTGTAAGTCCTGATTCATGTCTCAGCCAGTCCAGTGTCTCCGAACGCAGATGCTCCGGATAGGTCCAGAGTGCCCAAGCAGCAATTGGCAGTGGGGCATTTCGTAATGCTTCATCCAGAAAATCATCGGCATAAGGCGGCGACTGGCTGGAGAGTTTTTTGAACCACGGCTCGAGCGGCTCGAGGTCGATCTCAGGCTGAAGTGACTGATGCGTCAAACTCGTTACTTTGCTCCCGCCATTCCAGCGGCCCTTAGGCGGGAAAGTCCAAGGTCTGATGATATTCGGTACTTCGATTTTTATTTTTCCCTGTCGCGGAGATATTACAAACATCTCGCCAGGTTTAACTTGCCCGCCAGAAAAAGGCAGGACTTCACCCACCTGATAATCATTGCCGCTGAAAACCCGCAGAACCTTGACAGTTCCCGGCTCGATGACTTTTGGTTTGGAGTATAGCGTCTGACGTCCTTCTGATTTTTCTTCCGTCAGCACCTCCACGCCAAGCAAGGAGATACCCTGGATTCGCTCCCGCTTCCGCTCGGAAAACATGTCCCAAGTAAGGCGCGATCCATATTGGTTGATTAATTCTTTGAATTCAGCCGTGATCTCTTCCCCGGGGTTCAAAGACTTTAACAGCGGGATGACTTTCACCCCGTGCACCCGGACCAGTGCCGCCAAGGCCCATTTCCGAACCTTGGGATTCTTGTGCTCAACCAACTTGAGAATCGCCGCCCCCCTTTCCCTGTCATCGATCCCTTCCAGGGTTTTCAGGACTTGCATCATCGACCGTGTATTATTCCACGCTTCTCGATAATACTCAGCGTTGGAGTCGGTCAGTTCGCCAGACCTGTCCCACAACGGCGTAAACCCTGTTACAAAGGAAAATTCCTGGCCATTCCCGCCACGATTGGTCTGAAGCTCTTTCCGCTGAAAAATCCAGAGCAAGGCTTTTCTGCCGGGCGGATAAAATTCACTAGATTCCCCGTGAATTCCTCCCATGCCATAAGCACACCACCGGTCCGGAGGAAAACGAAAGGCCATGTTCGGATTGATAAGGATTTGCTGATCTTGCAACGAAGCGGGACCAGTGTGGACCTTTTTAATCTCGACCACGAGATCGACCATCTCCGGTTTGTCGTCGCGGTTCTTTTTGATGACCGGTTCCACCGCCTCGACCTCCACCATGGCGCCGGGCAGCCAGGAGCGACTGGCGGCCGTAGGGGCGTTGGAACGATCATCTTCAAGCGACCTTCCTTCAGCCTGCAGCGCCAGAAATATGAAAAAAAACGAGAGAGCGATCAATATCGTCTTATTCTTCATGAGATCAGAATAGCGTATTGTAAGGCGTCTGACCAGAAAGGCATTCACTAAGAGGCTGTCTAAAAAGTGGTGGTGATAAAATTTCAAGAAAAATTTCGGCCCTGTGAGGCGCGACGAAGGCGCATATCTACATAGATACGTAACTGAGGAGCAACGAAGCAGGGCGGAATTTGGCGCAGAAAGTTTGTTATCATCCACTTTTTAGACAGCCTCTAAAGCAAAAGCGCAGTCATATCGCCACAAGCGCGCGGGCGGAAAGTGTGGGAGGAAGCAGGTGCAGCCGTTGGAGTTCCGCCTGTCGTAGTCCGCCATAGCCTGAAAGGCAACAAAGGAAGAGGTGCAACCGAGATCGCTGGAAAGAGTCCCGGACCGCCTTCCGCCGTCGCTCAAAGCTTTGGCGCGACAGGAAAGGCGGGACTCCAACGGAGCCGACAACCTCAAACGGTGGCACTACGCCAAGTAAGGTAATTGCGTCCCTGTTAAGATCTCGCGACTTCCGGGGTCCGGGACGGGTCGCCGCGCCGCTACTCGGCAAAGACTTCGATGAGATTAATAGGCAGGTCAGGAAAATGGGGTGTGCTGACCTGCTCCGACTGCTGTAAAACCATGACTGGTTCATCGGGATTTTCGTGGAAGCGGTAAACCGAAAGGGTGCGCGGCACGGGATCAATAATCCATAGTTCTTCAACACCATGACGTGCGTATTGGCGGCGCTTATTGTTCAAGTCCAATCGGGCCGTACGGGGAGAGAGAATTTCCACGATGAAGTCCGGTGCGCCTGCGGCTCCTTCCGTTGTCAAAATGGAGTATCGACGCTTGGAAACGTAGAGGATGTCGGGTTGAAAAACGTTGGTCTCGTCAAGATAAACGTCAAAGGGGGCATGGTAAATTTTGCCCAGCGGGTGCTCTTTGAGATAATTACCCAGAATCAATTCCAGGTTACGGGAAATTTCCTGGTGGTAGCGGTTGGGCGAAGGTGCCATGTAAAGGTCTCCTTCAATCAATTGATAACGTGGACCACCCTCCGGCAGGAGGCGGTAGTTTTCCACCGTCAATGGGGGCAT
>CAYTLD010000212.1:0-2672 GCA_964438585.1 uncultured Blastochloridaceae bacterium
TGCAGGCTCAACTCTACAATATTAACGGTCCCACCACTGCAGACGAAGGAAAAGAAGTGGTCATTGAGGTCAGCAGAGCCGACTCCTCGGCCCCGAGTGAGGTCATCGTTGAAATTCTCCCGGGCAGTGCCCTGCCTGAAGAACCTGGATTCTTGTTTTACGACTACAGTCCTAGTCCCGATGCTCGCTTCTCCGATACGGTTTTCTTCAAATCTGTCGGACAAAAAATCAGCTATGACGTAAACATCCGCAAAGACAATCAACAGGAGGACGATGAAGACTTCACCATCCGCGTCGTGGATGCCGTGAAAGGCTTTGTTCTGGCAGAGAAATCCCTGATCATTCCGGCCAACGATCAAGCCGAGGGGAAAATCCAATCCCTGCCGGGGGAATATGAAATTCCACTCCCCAGCCTGAACTCTGACTTTGGCGAAATCCTTATTGAGACGGAAAATGCCCCTCCGGTGGATCGGGGCTGGCGCTTTGTTGGCGAAACAGAGTGGCGTGAATTCGGAACCCCGGTTCCCCGGATGCTGATCGTTCAAGAGAAACACAAGACACCGCTGGCACATGAAGTCGAATTTCTGCCTGTTCCTGGTTTCACGATTGAAAACCGGGTTGGCAGCAGCAGTAATCCCCTCGGTGCGCAGTTTGTATTAGAGGATCAAGGAGATCGCCTGAAACTAATCATTGATTATGTTCCTAACAAAGCCGACGAAGGTGGCTTGAGCGTGCAGATTTTCCCGGATACTGCGGCAAAAGGGTCGCCCCCGGCCAAGTGGCGTATTCGACATAATGATATGGACGGCAATGGAGAGGATGACGATTTTCTTACCGGGGAGATCCTCACTTTACCGGCTGGCTTTTATGAAATTTATTTCGAGCAGGTTCCGGGATTTGAAGTGCCCCGTCCCCGAACCGTTCAGGTGGTCGAAAACCAGACCAACATCATCGAATGCACCTATCTTGATATAGCGCTCGCAGGAGACAAAGACAAAGCCTCCCTGACCCCGATCGACTACTTTGAAACTTCCTTCAAATTGAAAGGCGTTCAAGGCACCGGGCAGGTGCGGTCGAATATCGCCAAAGCCACCGGGGTAGCGGTCGCCAGGCGCGTGGTTCTCACCAGTGCCCAGGTGGTATTCAATCCCAAGCGCCTGACCTCCAGCTACAAGGTCCGCTGGTCTCTGCAGCGGCAGACCAAGGGTGTGTCTTCCGGCTACACGTATAACCCGCCTCCTCAAATCCCCCGTGGTTGGTACCTCTTTAATGATTACTCAGCCCTCCTCGGATCACAAAAACCTGGCGAAGTTTCCTTGGACAGTGCCGATAACAGCGTCGCCGCACTCTTCTTTGCGGAACCCTGCGCGCGCGGTGGATTTACCGGCTACCTCGGCTCAACAGACGGCCAGAAAAAAGCTTACCTCGAAGATTCAGAATTTGTTAAGTTTCTAGCCGGATACGGTCTGTCTCAAGACACGCATCCCGGCGCCCAATCGGGTAACGATGGCATCCTCTATGCCAGCCCGGAAAATTTCAATCTCCCGCTGATCCCGATTGATGGCACCCGCCTCTACCGAAGTATCGAATTAAGCAATCAGAGCCATGCCGCGCTTGGCAGCCTCCTCGGGGCACCTCTCTTTCTGCGTAATTCAAAAAGGCCCGTGGATCTTCCCGCCGCCATCCTAGTTGGCAGCCAGGACTTTGGGTCGGGCAAGGAGGAACTCATCTTCCGGGCTATTGATGTTTCTGTGGCGGCGTTAATTCACCGTGGCAGCTACTCTGCGGTAACAGGTAATATTTATACTAATTTCGGTTCCGCCTCCGGATCGGGAAGCCTTCAGACACTCGGCGGACCGGGCGTATTCAATATTTCCGCATCGGCCGGGTTGGGAGGAGGCTTCGGAGGAACAGGTGGTGGAACTTTCGGAGATGAAGCCACCACTGGCAGCCTGGTCATCGATCTCGATCCGAATGGAGCTGTGGCCGCTGGAGCCCGGTGGGGACAAAGCGGCGTTGGAGATGCCAATCTGGACAGCGGTGATCAGATCGACGGCCTGTTTGCCGGGGAATACAGCAATCTGATCTACAGCGATGCCACCGGCTATGACTCACCCAATGATACTGCTTACACCATTGTATCCGAGCAAACCACCCGCGATGAGAAATTCTATAGTGCTGTCTCTGAAGAAATGTCCTGGATTCAATCAAAATTCAGCGAGGCGGATCAAAACAACCCGGACGTATCAGGCCCTGAAGCCAACCCGGATGGTGATCCTTATAAAAACAATGTCGAACGCGCCCTCGGAGGCAATCCGATGGCATCGGAAGATCTTCTCAATCTCAGCGCTTCCTCCGGCGGGCTTTCCATTCGCATTGAACCGGACACCAGTCAGAGCGACATAACACTAAGCATCTACGTCGGCTCGACCCCGTCCTCAGCCACCCGCAAAGGGACTGTCGGTGCCGAAACCAATAAAGGCATGACCGACTGGGACACCGAGGGTGAAGGCATAACAATCAAAAATCACGGGGATGGCACCTGGACCATTCAGGACAGCAATGCCGGTGGTGCCCGCTTCATGTATATTGAAGCCACTTCTTCCAGTCCGTGACACTAAGAGGCTGTCTAAAAAGTCACCTAGAAACTCTTTCGGTGACAACCGTTCGTC
>CAYTLD010000213.1:0-2608 GCA_964438585.1 uncultured Blastochloridaceae bacterium
GGCAAAGCTCAAGCGAGCTTGAGCACTCGAAAGTCCCGACTTAGCCGGGACATGGAGCCCGAGAGCCTCCTGGAGGCGCAGCCTCTTTCGAGTGCAGCCTGACCGCCATAGCCCGTTCAGCGACGGCGGTCGGGACTTGCCTGCGCTTTCCGGTCCCATTGCATGCGATAATCTGCTATGCGTAAGTCCTTCCCGGCTCTACACTGGCTAGCCATGAGGTGGTGGCTTCCCTGTTCTGTCAGTTGTATCGGTGTGGCCGGCCTGGCATTTTTACTGGTCTGGCTGGTCGAGCGTGGCCCGCTGGCCCGATGGGACCAGGCGGGACAGGCCTATTTTTCCAAGGCTTTCGGGATCGCGGATGAGCCGGGGGATGAGGCACCCGGCGTTGTCTATGTCACCATCCGCGATATCTCCGACCAGCCCTGGCCATGGCCCGCGCTGGATTATGCCATTCTCACCAACTCCCTGATCCCGCTTTTCCCGCAACTGGTCGCCTTCGAGCACCTGCCGCCCGTGCGAGACGATGGCCCCCATCCAGTCTATACCCGGCAGTTTCAATCCCAACTGGACCGCTTGAACCAGGTGGTGACGCCGGTCCGGCTTTTCAGCGGAGGTCCGCAGGATGACCCCTTACCCTGGAGGGCCTTCAGTATCGCCACCGTCGGCAACGTCCAGGCCCTGCCCTCCTACACGGCCGGACTCTGGCCCGACAAACTCTACGGGCAGTATCCCGCCGGAGTCATCGCCTATCCCCCTGATGGCGATAACCTGATCCGCCGGGTTCCGCTGGTTTACCGCTTCCGCGACCGCTATCTGCCCTCCCTGGCACTCGAAGCCTATTGCCGTTACCGGCAGGCGGACTGGCATTATTCCGGGGTGGTTCTGGGGCGACATATCCTGCTGCGCGATAAATTCGGCGATGAACTGGAGCGGATCCCGATTGATGCCGAAGGCTGCCTGGCTCTGCTCCCCTCCCGGGAAGCCGACCCGGTGCAGGATCTGGAATTTTACTCGGTTATCCTGGCCTCCGAACAACGCCGCCATGGCTCCGCCCGCTCCCTGGATCTGGGTGTCTTCCGCAACGGGATTGTCGTCATCGGGCGGGACGCCAATGAAACTTATCAGCCCCTGTCCACCATTCTGGGCACCCTGTCGTCCGGGGAATTGACCGCGCGGGTCATCGAGCAGTTGACCGAGCGTCGCTGGCTGCGGCCCCTGGGAATGTATGAGCTGTCGGTCCTGACCCTCTTGCTGCTCTCGCTCTCCGGATTTCTGGCGCTCATTCATCGATGGCAATTGGGCAATATTTCATTGCCGCTGGGAGGGATACTACTTATCGGGCTGGTGTGGTTAGCCGGGCGGGATGGAGTATGGGCGAGCCCGATTTGCCTGATTTCCGCCTGGACCTCGGGATGGTTAATCGGTTGGATGTGGCGCGACCTCTTTCAAGACCGGGAAGGCACCGAGGCCGGGTTCTGGTATCGCGACCAAAGTGAGCTGCCTTTTTAATTGTATGTTTGTTGATCGTTTACGACTCTGGGCCCGGGCCGGGCATGGTGGAAATGGATGTTCCAGTTTCCGACGGGAGCCTTATGTGCCCGAGGGGGGGCCGGATGGCGGCGACGGTGGCCGGGGCGGATCTGTCTCGCTGATCGTTAACCCCCATCTTAACAACCTCGTTCACCTAAGATACAAACCACATCAGTTCGCGACCAACGGCGGACACGGAAAAGGGGCCAACCGGACCGGGAAGTCCGGAAAAGATCTCATCATCGAAGTGCCCCCAGGCACGGTCGTCTCCCGCCTCCCCGCCCCCGATGAACTCTGGGACCGCTCCGTGCCCTTCGAGCAGGCTGAAGTCCTGACCGATCTGGTCACCAGCGGTGCCACCTACGAACTCGTCTGCGGCGGCAAGGGGGGCCGGGGAAATACCCGCTTCAAGACCTCGACCAACCAGGCCCCGCGCGAATGTGAACCGGGCCAGCCCGGAGAGCGGGGTCAGTTCATGCTGGAATTAAAATCCATTGCCGATGTCGGACTGGTCGGATTCCCCAATGCGGGAAAATCCAGCCTCCTGGGAGCCCTCTCCGCCGCCCACCCCAAGGTGGCCGCCTACCCCTTCACCACTCTCACCCCCTCGATTGGCGTGGTCGAGGATGAGGACGGGGTGCGCATCACGGTGGCGGATATTCCGGGCCTGATCGAGGGCGCACATGCCGGCGTCGGGCTCGGGCACGACTTCCTCCGCCATATCGAACGCTGCCGGGTGCTGGCCTTTGTCCTCGATATGGCTGGCAGTGAGGGGCGTGATCCGCTCGAAGACTACCAGCTCCTGCGCCGGGAAGTGAGCCTCTACAGCCAGGAACTCGCCGAACGACCCCACCTGATCGTGGCCAATAAAATGGACTTACCCGAAGCAGACGACTATCTCACCCGGCTGCAAACCCAAAGCCGCGTCCCCGTCCTCCCCATCTCCGCCTCCACAAAAACCGGGCTGGCAGCCTTGAACGCCGCCCTCCGCACTCTGATGGAAGCGTGAAGCGTGAGAAGCTGATTAACTCATTCCCGCCAGGGAAATGTTCATGTCCTCGGTGCGGCTGATAAAATC
>CAYTLD010000214.1:0-2563 GCA_964438585.1 uncultured Blastochloridaceae bacterium
ATCATCACCATCAATACCGCCATCGAGGTGGATATCTTCGGCAATGTCAATTCCACCCACGTTATGGGCAAGAGCCTCATGAACGGCATCGGCGGCTCCGGTGACTTCACCCGCAACGGCTTCATCTCCATCTTCACCTGTCCCTCACTGGCCAAAGGAGGGAAAATCAGCCCCATCGTTCCGCTCGTGAGCCACATGGACCACAGTGAGCACTCCGTGCAGGTCATCATCACCGAACAGGGCATCGCTGACCTGCGCGGCAAGTCTCCCAGCGAACGCGCCCAACTCATTGTCAATAATTGCGCCCACCCCGACTTCCGGGAGGAACTGCACGGCTACTTTGATGAGATTAAAGACGGCCACACCCCCAGCACCCTCTCCGCCTCCTTCGCCATGCATGAGCAGTTTCTCAAGACCGGTGACATGCGCGATGTGAAATGGGAGGACTATTTCTGATTCCGGCTTTGCTCCGTAAGCACGACCGGTTTCCGGACGAGCCCCTGCTGCGTCCGCGCCAGGTTACTCTCCGGGATGGACAGAGCTACTTCCTCCGTGCCCTCCACCCGGATGACGAGGAACTCCTCCAGGCCTTCTTCACATCCCATACCGAGGAAACCATTCATGAACGCTATGGTTACCTCATTACCACCATGACCTGGGATCGCGCCCATGAGATGGTCGCCGTCGATCAAATGCGTGATCCCGCTCTGGCCATCGTCGAGGTTACGACTAGAGGAGAGGAAACGATCCACGCGGTCGGACGCTACTACTGGAATGAAAAAGCCAACTCGGCGGAAATGGCTTTCGTCGTCCGCGAAAGCAAACGCCGGCTCGGCATGGCCGGGCTCCTGCTCGAAACCCTGACGGAAATTGCCCGCCAGCGCGGAATCGCCAAACTCTGGGCCATGGTCCTCCCAGCCAATAGCGCCATGCTCTCCGCTTTGAAAAAAGAAGGCTTCTATGTCACCTCCCGCGAGCCCGACGAGGTCATCCTCGAAAAACTTAGTTAGCGGTTAATCCCGCGTCTGCCATCATTACAATACGGGCAAAATTAATTTGAGATCGCGATCAGCGAAAGTTCCGGCGGCACCTTTACCGCCCGCCTCTTTATTCAGGAAAAGGGAATTGAGTATAAAACAGACCCGGATGGATTACTTATTCTCCCCCCCTTCCAGATGATGCCCACCGAAATACCTCCCGAGTTTCAGTGCAAGGTCATGGAAGACGCCCTCACCTTCGGGGCAGAGTAGAGTGTCGTCCGGCAAACCGGCTCTTTGCCTGCGTGCCTCAGCGCATCCTCAATCACCTCCGGCTCAAGGCATTCGCCGTGCTTGCCACCGGAAGCCCGGGTAATTGATTCCTCATAGAGCGTGCCGCCAAAATCATCACATCCCCATTCGAGCGATTCGATGGCCTCCTCCATTCCCAGCTTGACCCAGGAGGTTTGCAGGTGGGGAATCAACTCGCCAAAGTAAAGCCGGCAGAGCGGATAGAGGCGCTCTGATTTTTTCCGCGTCGTCTGCTCCAATCGAATGAAATCCGGATCACGATTTTCCCGAGCCAGTCGCTGGCCCAACCTGTTCCGGTAGGGAATAAAGGCTAGAGGCACAAATTCCGTGAACCCGCCGGTGTCCATCTGGATGTTTCGAATCCGCTCCAGATGCGCCAAGATGTCGTCCCAGGTCTCGATGTGCCCATACATGATCGTCGCGGAACTCCGCAGCCCGACTCCGTGAGCTGCCCGCACAATCGTTTCCCATTGATCCGAAGTCAGCTTATTACCGGAGACCTCCCGCCGCACCCGGTCCACCAGGATTTCCGCCGCCGTCCCGGGAATCGACCCCAGCCCTGCATTCTTCAATTCCAGCAGGATATCCCGGTAAGTCCGTCCGGACTCACGATGCATGTGGTGAATTTCCATCGGAGAAAAGGCATGGATATGAATTTCTGGAAAGGTTCGTCTCACCTCCCGAACCAGGTCGAGATAATTTTCAAACCCGAACCCGCGGGGAATGCCCCCCTGCATACAAACCTCAGAAACCCAAGGCGTCTCCGCCAGCCGCTTGGCCACTTGTCGTGGCGTATTGCTGTAGGCCATCTCATCATTAGAGGAACGGGCAAACCCGCAGAACGTGCATCCCACCGAGCAGATATTGGTGAAATTAATGTTCCGGTTAACCACATAAGTGACACGGTTCCCATGCAGCCGTTGATTCAAATCACGCGCCTGCGCCTGTAATTCCAAGTCCGGGATCGTCAACCAGTTGGTCACGGTAAAAAACTAGTAAACCCAGGGCCGCTTGGCTATTTTTTTCCTCTCTTCTGTAATACCAAATCAAAATGATTAAGCCAAAGGGTTGGAAATAAGGGACAGAGACCTATTTCCTAGCGTCACCTTTTTCAGAGCCATTGAAAACCCATCGCAGGAAATAGGTCTCTGTCCCTTATTTCCACGAACGTGCTCACTCAGATTGATTTGGTTTAAGGCCCACGCATCCGATAAGGGAAATGGAGGGCAGAGCGCCGTCTCTGCCGGGCTCGGGCGCGGAGGATGCGGAGATCC
>CAYTLD010000215.1:0-2543 GCA_964438585.1 uncultured Blastochloridaceae bacterium
ATAGGCTCCCTGGCCTTGAAACCGGCCATGAACAGCGGGCTGGGGCCTTTCCGTACCGCCTTTATCACCCAGGCCGTGATTACCTGCAGCTTTTCGCTCCTGCTTTTCGGAGTCGATGGACCGCTCATTCCTGATCCATTTTGGCCTTCGCTTCTGGCGGGATTGATCTTCGGACTTGGAGGTCTGGCCACCACCTTTGTCCTCATGAAGGGGGACATCTCGATTGCCACCCCCATCATGGGAACCAAAGTCGTGCTGGTGGCATTTTTACTGGTGCTGCTCCTCGGCGAGACGCTGGAGCCGACCACCTGGGTGTCGGCAGTACTGACCCTGATCGGCATGGTGGTCCTGAATTTACGATGGGGACCGGCGGCTAAGGTGGGCCACCACCATCTCTTTTTCACCGTCGTGTTATCCCTCCTGGCCTCGCTGTGCTATGCGCTCGTCGATGTTCTTTTCCAATACTGGTGCGGGGTGCAAGGGTTTTTCCTTTTCGGTGCCTGGTCCACCATCTGCGCCGGCTTTTTCACTCTCTTTCTCATCCCCTTTTTCAACGGGCCACTGTGGTCGATTCCACGTGGATCAAGGCGGTATTTGGCTATCGGTGCGGTCGGGATGGCGTTGCAGGCTATCCTGATGGCCGTCGGGATCGGCTTTTTTTCTGATGCCGCAGGGTCCAATATTGCTTACAGTGGACGGGGTGTCTGGACCGTCATTTTCGTCTGGTGGATCGGGCACTGGTTTAAGAATACCGAAAAAGATGTTGGCACTTCCACGATGGTTTGCCGTGGCATCGGCGCGGCCATCATCAGCCTGGCCATTGTCATTCTTTTTTTATGAAAGCAGAAGAAAGACCAGAAAGACCAGTCGATCATGGATGATGACCAGACAAGTTTGAATCCATAAAGAAGTTTCCCGGGGAGAACTCGCCCCGTAGGGGCGAATACACGGTAGCCGTGGGTTTTAACCCACGGAATTTGTCGCGCACGGTTCGACGTCGCGTCAGCGACGTAACAGGACGATACTACCCCATAGGTCACTTCGCTTGTTGCGTCACGATGCGACGCGGTTTTTTTCTTATCTCCTCAACCGTGGATTAAAATCCACGGCTATGGTCGTTGGTCCCTACGGGACCGTGCCATGGCTGCTTTCTGCCGTCGCTCCATCTGCTGCAGGACCTTGGCAGATATGTTAGGCTGTGCTCCAACGAGCAAAAATGTGAGTATTTAATTCGAAAATGCTCTTTCTGTAATCAGGGCGCCGAGCACGATGGGCAGGTAGAGCAACGAGTAGAGGAAGAGCCTGCGTGCGCTGCTCCGTCCCGGATGCCATAGAAAGGTCATAGCGGTATAGATGTAGTAGGCACTGGCTACAAATGCGATGCCCCCATAGAGCCAACCCGCCAATCCCAGCCACGACGGCGCGAGGGCAACCGGGATAAGCATCACCGCATAGATCAGACTATGAGCGGCGGATTTTCTGCCGGATTCATCCTGGACTGCCAGCATCCGATATCCGCCCCGCGCATAGTCCTCGCGGCAAAGCCAGCCAATCGAGTAAAAGTGGGGCATTTGCCAGAGGAACTGGATGGCAAAGAGAGTCCAGGCCATGAGTGATATAGATCCGGTGGCGGCTACATATCCGATTACGGGTGGAAGGGCTCCCGGAAATGCTCCCAGGATGGTATTGAAGGACGTGATCCTTTTCAATGGAGTGTAGAGAAACAAATACGCGAAGAGGGTAATCGCGGAGATTAGCCCGCTGAGGTAATTGCAGGTAATGACGAGCAGGGCGATGCCGAGGCCGGAAATGACGGCTCCGAAAAATAGGGCGTTTTCCTGAGTCATGCGGGAGGCGGGCAGGGGACGTTCTTTGGTGCGCTCCATGCGGCCATCCCGGTCCACTTCCAGTAACTGGTTAAGTACCGCAGCACCCCCGGCCACCAGTCCGGTGCCGACGAGCACATAGAGCAGCAGCCACCAGGAAGTCTCCGGGGATTTTCCCAGGACAAAACCCGCTACGGTCGTCATCAGCACCAGGGTGGTCAGCCGGGCTTTAACCAGTTCCGACACGTCGGTCATGTGCGCGGAAAAGCGCACTTTCCACTCGGCCAGATTGATGCTGAGGTTATTTTCCATTGGCACTTTCCGGAGGGTTATCGATTTCTTCCTCAACACTCAAATTGAACCACAGGTTACGGAAGTTTTGTCTCAAAGTCATAAACAACACAGCGCGCCACGACTTTTTTGAAAACATTCTCTACAAATGATACATGATCCGGGTGATTTTGATAGGTATCCGCAGCCGCCTGATCATCGAAATCCATGGAAATAGCCACCTGAAAACTGTCATCCACGACCTCACGCGGACTGGGCACTGGTAATCCACAACGGAAATTCTTTACGCCGGGAATATCACCCAACCGGAGAGCCCCCTCATACAGGACAGCCGCAGACTCTCCTCCATCCGACTGTTGCGCCCAAAATATCACCACATGAGTAATCATCTCAACACCTTGCCCCCTAGAAACCCACCTGTCGATC
>CAYTLD010000216.1:0-2523 GCA_964438585.1 uncultured Blastochloridaceae bacterium
GGAGTCCGGCGGTTGGCTTTGACTTCGGAGCGGTGGCGTTTGGATTTGAGGATTTTTTCTTTCAGGGCTCTGGGGCGCGGGCGGGTCCGGCGGCGTTTTCTTTCGCGCTCCTGTTGCTGTTGCAGGCGGATTTCCTCCCGTTCTCGGTTTATTTTTTCCAGGAGGCGGGAGCGGGCGGTCTGGCGGTTTTTTTCCCGTGAGCGTGAATCCTGGACGGTGACGGTCATCCCGGTGGGGCGGTGGGTGAGCTGGACGCGGGTGTCGGATTTATTGACGTGCTGCCCGCCGGGTCCGCTGCTCCGGCTGAATTGCTCCTCGAGGTCGGATTCTTCGAGCCTGATGATGGGCTTCATGGTGGGAAAAACGGGGAAAGGGGTGGGGGAAATTACTGGTCATCTCCGCGTAGGCGGTGCCAGAAATCACTGATTCCAGTGGTGATCCGTTTGCCTTGCTCAGTCACTTGTTCGGATATCCGGGTGGCGGCGTGGCGGCTGGTTTCGTTGACCCGTTCCATGATATCCGGCTGCGGTATCCATCCGGGAGGGTGGAGCAGCCCGCGGTGGGAGCAGAGCATGGAGATTTGCGTCAGGCTGGTCAGAGCTTCCTGAGTGGTCTGAGGACGCTGGGCCGGATCCTTGGCCATCAGGTAGTGAATCCATTGGGAAAGTTCATAGGGGCACTCGGGATAGACTTCATGGAGCAAGTCGGGATCCCGGCTGAGGTGCGCGTTGCGGACCACGACCGGGTCGGGCTCATGAAAGGGAACACGGCTGCAGATGGCGTGGTAAAAGACGTGGCCGATAGAATAGAGATCGGTGGCGGGGGAGAGGGGCTGGTGACGCAACTGTTCCGGGGAGATGTAATAGACCGATCCGATGGTGGCTTCGTTTTTCCGGTGTTCGGCCATCTCGACAGCCAACTTGGCGAGCCCGAAGTCGAGGACTTTGGCCGTGAAGGTGGGCTCGGGATACTGATGGAGCATGATGTTGGCCGGTTTGATGTCGAGGTGAAGGAGACCCTTCCGGTGGGCGGCACCCAACCCTTCGAGGACCTGGACGGCCATGTGAAAAAATGGCAGCAGCGGCATGGGGCCTTCCTTGATGACGTGAGCCAGGGTGGGGCCGTTGATATATTCGAAGACAAAAAACAGCCCCTCGGGGTCAATGCCGAGATCAAAGACCTTAATCACATTCCGGTGCCGTAATTCAGAGAGCAGAGACGCCTCTTTCTTGGTGTGCTCGTAAACATCCTCAGGCAGGTTGATGTTTTCCTTGAGTCGTTTGACGGCGACCTCCTGGTGGGTCACGGAATCCTCGCATAAATAAACGCTGCCTAAGCCTCCGGATCCGAGGGGCCGGATGACGCGGTAGCGAGTTCCTATACGTTCGTCCTGATGGGCTTCAGACATGGCGGGGCTTGTTTAGAAATTTAAGGCAGCTCCGGCGGCATGTCCACACCAGAGAGCGATCGAAAAAGCAATTTCATAAACAGATTGGCGAAGATCAGGTGACGAAGTAAAATTATCCCAATGATAGCGATCAAGTCTAATCAGGATTTGGAAACCAAAGTCCGGGCCGGTGAGAGAATTTCCGCTCAGGAGGCACAGGAACTCTACCAACTGCCCCTGCCGGTTTTAGGCGACCTCGCCCATGAGCGCCGTCTGCTGGCCAAAGCGGACGCCTACGACAGGCGGGGTAATGAAATCGTTACCTACATCATCGATCGCAATATCAACTACACCAATATCTGCAATGTGTACTGCAAATTCTGCAATTTCTACCGCACGGAAAAAGACGACGATGCCTATGTTCTGAGCCATGAGGAAATCGATGCCAAGATGGACGAGCTGGTCGCCCTCGGCGGTAACCAGGTTCTCATGCAGGGCGGGCACCACCCGTCGCTCAAGATCGACTTCTACCTCGATCTGCTCTCCCACCTGCGGGAAAAGTATCCGACCGTTAATCTCCACGCCTTTTCCCCCCCGGAATTCGTCCATTTTTCCGAGGTATTTTCGATGCCGCTGCGGGAGGTGGTTGCCAAATTCAAGGAGGCCGGGCTCTGCAGTATCCCCGGCGGGGGAGGAGAGATCCTCGTCAATCGCATCCGGGAGCGGATTTCCCCGCTCAAGTGCGACGCCGACCAGTGGCTGGAGGTGATGGAGACCGCCCATGATCTGGGGCTGCGTTCGAGCGCAACCATGATGTTCGGTCATGTAGAAACAGTCGGGGATCGGATCGAGCATCTCGAACGCCTGCGGCAGGTGCAGGACCGGACCGGCGGATTCACGGCCTTCATTTGCTGGACCTTCCAGTCGGAGGGCACGGTGCTGAAGGCGCCTACGGTCGGGGCGCACGAATACTTGCGCATGCAGGCGCTCGCGCGCATTTATCTCGATAATTTTGAGAACGTGCAATCGTCCTGGGTGACCCAGGGGGGAGCCATCGGGCAGTTGGCTCTGACCTTTGGAGCCAACGACTTCGGCAGCCTGATGATGGAGGAAAATGTCGTCTCCCAGGCCGGAGC
>CAYTLD010000217.1:0-2405 GCA_964438585.1 uncultured Blastochloridaceae bacterium
TAAATTAAAAATTGATACGCACGGATAGCGTGGGGTGGTGATAGTGGCTATGCCGCCGGAAGTGGGGGTAGTAGGGATAATGTGCACGGGCACCGTAGGAATGAAAGAAGAGCGGGTGGACGGTGAGTCGGGGCCGGGCGATGGTGGTGGAACGTCCGTCTCCGGTCCAACCCGGTGTGGTAACGAGTTTTTCACGGGTCTCATCCAGTTTCCCGCTGCTGGCCAGGGCAGGTGCTTCTAAATGTTTCCGCGCTTCCGGGCTTAACTGATCCAGCGGAATTTTCCGGTTGATTTGGGTGCTGACGAGGTGGACCGAGTCCGTTGTGACTTCCACCACTCGTCCATAGAGGGTGGTTCCATCTTTGAGGTCGATGGACTGCCATTCGCTGGCATAGCTGCTCAGAGTCAGCACTGTCAAAAACAACCAGATGCACAGGCAACGCTTCATGGCTACAATTTACCAGACAGATGGGGAATAGCCATGATTTTATAAACACCAGTATTGTCTGCCAGGACAAAACATGATAGTTTTCTCCTACAAGGGTGGTAAATATGAGAAAAATTAAATCTGCTTTCACACCGCTGCTGATTCTTCCGGGAATCGCGCTATTACTCATCAGTTGCGGCACGTCCGGCAGCGGAACACCGACAAAAACTGGAACCGGCGCGGCTGTCGGAGCGGGAGCGGGTGCTGCGGTTGGCAGTGCAGTTGGCGGATCGGATGGCTGGTGGATAGGTGCCCTGACCGGCGCCGCTGTAGGTGGCGCTACCGGACGGGCTGTCGGCGAATCCGATGAAAAGCGCGAGGCAGAGCAGCGTGCCGCCAGTGCAGCCAGCTCCAGTTCATCTCCTGCTGTAGCCTTCGGAATCAAGGATGGCTCGACCGTTAAAAGCCCCTACAGCGACTATTCGGTCAACATCGGGGGGCGCACTCGGGGAGAGACCGTCTTCGATCCCAATGCCGAGCGCTATTTCACTATTCCCTGATGTGGAGGCCGCCCCTCAAAATACGAGGTAGGCCATATAGAGGCTGTAAAAAAGAACCAGCAAGGCGCCTTCCTGGCGGCAGATCCGGAAACCGGTCAACATGATGGGTAATAAAATGACACTCAGGAAAATCATCACGCTGAGGTCGATGGCCGTGATTCCGATATTGGTCAGGGGATGAATGATCGAGGTGCAGCCCAGGATGGCACCGATATTAAAGACATTGGAACCAATCAGGTTTCCGATGATGAGGTCGGCCTCCTTCCGGACGGCGGCCACGACGCAGGTCGCCAATTCCGGGAGGCTGGTGCCGATTGAAACGATGGTCAGGCCAATGACCGCCTGGCTGATGCCCAGGGAGTTGGCGATGTTGACGGCCCCATGAACCATGAGTTCAGAACCGAGAATCAGTCCACCCAGCCCGACTGCGAGGATAAATAGATCACGCCCCCAGCCCACTCCCTGGGTGGTGGTGAATTCCTCCACCGGTGAGGTCTCAGGATGAGGATCTTTTTTGGCGGATTTGAAGCTGATGAAAATGTACACCAGCAGTCCGGCCAGAAGCAGGCAGCCGTTCCAGAAACTGATAATCTGATCATTCAAAAGCCAGACCATGGCCACGCTGGCAATGAGCAGCACCGGAATTTCCTGACGGATGACGGATCGCTGGACACAGATCGGGCAGATCAGGGCGGAGATGCCGAGGATGAGTCCGATATTCGCGATATTGGAGCCCACCACATTTCCGAGTGCGATGTCACTATTTCCGTCGAGTGCCGCATTGACCGAGACAAAAAGCTCCGGACTGCTAGTGCTGAAAGCCATGACGGTAAGGCCCACCAGCAGCTTGGACATGCCGGCTTTCAGGGAGAGACCGATACCACCCCGGACGACGGCCTCACCACCGAAGTAGAGTAGAACAAGACCTGTAAGAACGAAGAGGGTATCTATCACAGTGAATCAAGCTATGGCTTCGAGGTCGGGGTCACTAGCGGCAATTCGGATATAGTCGTCATCCATTTCACAGGCCTGGTCTAGGTATTTCCGAGCTTGTCGCACATTGCCGATTTGCGCTTCATAGCAGGCCATATTGTAGAAGTAAACCGGGAGGGTTTGCAGGCAATCCGGGCCGAGGAGCAGGTGATCACGGGCCTCCAGAGTGCGGCCCATTTCATGCAGGCAGTAGGAGGTATCCAGCCAGGGGCTGGGCTGGTCGGGTAATTCCAGACAAAGTCGTTGCGCTAGATCGAGTGCACGCGTCCAGTTTTTTTGACGAATGAGGATGGCACTCTCCATGGCCCGCAACTCGGGGCGGAGGCGGACCCCATGTGGAAGCCCCCCCATTTCGTTGAGGGCCTCTTCAAACAGCTCCAGGTTGTAATAGCCGATGATGGCTTCGAGTTGTCCGGCCGGATTCA
>CAYTLD010000218.1:0-2367 GCA_964438585.1 uncultured Blastochloridaceae bacterium
GAAAAGCGGGGACTGCTGACGCCTCAGAAATGGGTGGAGGATTTTCTTTCCGTGCTGGAGGTCGAGAAGGGGTATTCGCCCAAGACGCTGCGCAACTACCGTCATGCGCTGGTGGAATTTTCCTCCCGGACGGAGTGCCGCCGCTGGGACCAGGCGGATGCGAACGTTTATCGACATTATCTCTATCAGTTGGCCACCGAGGAAAAATTGCGCCCGGCCACCATCCGCCTCCGGTTTGCCGCCCTGCGTTCGTTTTACCGTTTTCTCATCCGGCGAGGCCAGGTAAAGGATAACCCGCTTATCGGTCTGACCCTGCCGGTGAAGGAGAAGCGGCTGCCACGATACCTGAGCGAGGAACAGGTCCGGCAACTACTCGAAGCACCGCTGGCGGCCTGGAATCAGGCAAAAGCGGCAGGGAAAAAGCGGGGGCGTCCCTACCAGGAGTGGCAAGCGTTGCGAGACGTCGCTATCATCGAATTCCTCTACAGCACCGGGGTCCGGATCGACGAACTCGTCCGCCTACAGGATCTGGATGTCGATCTCCGATCCGGGGTCGTGCGCGTTACCGGAAAAGGCCGGAAGGAGCGGATGGCCATTCTGGGAGAGCCGTCGATACAGGCTTACCGTGACTACCGCCAGGCTCTGCCCCTGGATGTGTCCGGCCCGGCAGCCTTTCTCAATGCGCAGGGCCGGCCCCTGACCGCGCGGGCGGTGCAACAATTTTTTAAAAAATACCTGACTGTGGCAGGGTTGGATCATCAGTTGACGCCTCATAAGTTACGCCATAGCTTTGCCACTCATATGTTAGATCATGGAGCTGATTTGCGGGGCGTGCAGGAACTGCTGGGACACGCCAACCTGAGCACGACCCAGGTCTATACCCAGGTCAGTGCGGAGCGTCTGCGCCGAAGTTATAATGAAGCCCACCCCCGAGCCTGAGACAGTATGGATTTGAACTTCCCTCTTCCAACTTCCATATCCCTTATCCCATAGATGACCCGCTTCGCCTACAATCTCATCTTCACCCTCCTTTTTCTGGTGGCCTGGCCCTACTTTTTCAACCGGATGCGCCGGCGCGGGCGGCTCTGGCGCAAAATTGGGGAACGACTCGGGATCTTCGAGCGGGGTGCCCTGAGGAAGTTGAGGAGCATGAAGCATCCCATCTGGATTCATGCTGTCAGTGTCGGGGAAATGAACATGGCCCTGCCCCTGATCGATGAGATCCGCCAGTTGCGTCCTGAACAGGATGTTATCATCACCACCACCACCGTAACCGGACGGGACATCGGTGAAGCGGCTCGCGATGAGCACACCCATATCTTGTATCACCCGATGGATTTGATCTGGTGCGTGCGCCGGGCTTTCGACGTCTTTCAGCCGTCGATGCTGGTGCTGGTCGATCAGGAATTATGGCCCAACCATATCTGGGAGGCCCGGAAGCGGAGTATCCCGGTCTGGATTGTCAACGCCCGGATGTCCGACCGCTCCCTGCGTCGCTTCCGCCGCTTCCGCGGTCTGCTGCGTAAGGTCCTCTATGATCTGGAGATGATTTGCGTGCAAATGGAAACCGATCTGGCCCGGTTCCGGAGCGCAGGATTTCCCGCCCATAAACTTTTTGTCGTGGGCAGTCTGAAATTCAGTGCCTCCTCGAACGGGCACCGTCCAGAATGGATCGACCAGCTGCGGAATGATCTGGGGTGGACGCCAACCACCCCGGTGCTGATGGCCGGCAGCACCCACCCGGGAGAGGAAAAAATTCTCCTCGATTGTTACGGAAGATTGATCGGAGATCTCCCGGATCTGAAACTGGTGCTGGTCCCCCGCCATGTTGAACGCTCCGGCGAAGTCGCGGACCTCATCAAGCGGGCCGGATTTTCCTATGCCCGGAGGAGTAACTGTGCCACGGACGGATCACCGCAAGTGCTGCTGGTCGATACCACCGGAGAACTGGCTGATTTATATCAACTCGGGACCGTCATCTTTGTCGGCAAATCACTGACCGGAAAAGGTGGACAGAATTTTATCGAGGCCGCTGACCGGGGTCGCCCCGTCCTAGTCGGCCCCCGGATGCAGAATTTCCGCGACTTATATCGCCTCTTTCAGGAACAGGATGCGGTGACCACGGTGCAAGATGCCGAAGAACTCTACCAAGCCTCACTCACCTACTTGCTCAATCCGGAAGCCGCAACGGAAATCGGGCAAAGAGCCCGGACCCTCTGCCAGCGCCACGCCGGAACCCGGAAGAAAATCGCCGCCATGATCGACCGCCGTCTTATTCATTAGTGGCGTCTTTTTTTACACCCGTAGGGATTCGAACCCCAAACCTCCTGATCCGTAGTCAGGTGCTCTATCCAGTTGAGCTACGGG
>CAYTLD010000219.1:0-2344 GCA_964438585.1 uncultured Blastochloridaceae bacterium
AGGCCAGGGCAGGATGCTACGACTCCAGAATGAAGTCCTTGTACAGCGCGAGGATATCCTGGCGTTCGATGTGGAGGAAATGGCCTGCATCGGGAACGATGACGCAGCGGCATTCGGGAATGAGTTCGGCGGCGTGGTGGGCATCGGATGCATCAATGATGGTGTCATCCTCCCCGTTGATGATCAGTGTCTTGGCCGTAATGGCTTTAAGGTCAATAAAGTCGTCAACGCTCTCACACGAATTCACGAAGGTGCAGTGGTGATAAAGTGTCAGCGCCTGCTTTTTACCCAAATCCCTGAATTGGCGGATAATCCCGGCCCGGTAACCACCGCCCACTTTCTGCCCGAAGCGGTCGAGGATGAGATGGGCCACTTCATCGAGCTGTCCGCTATCGTGAAGCCGCTGGCCTTCCAGAATGACCTCGCGCAGCTCCTGATTCAGGCTGAGCCCGAAGCTGCCCAGAATTAATTTATCCACCCGGTCCGGGTAGCGGGCGGAATAGGCGCAGGCGATCATCGATCCCCAGGACGCACCACAGAGCACCAGGTGATTACCAGCCGTGGTTTCGGCTATGACTTCATCGAGGATTTCCATCTGCTCATCAATATGAACCGCTGCTTCTTCATCGAGAATCTGGGCTTCACCCAGGCCGGGCAGGTCGAAGACCACCACGGAAAAATCGCGGGAAAAATAGCGGATGCAGGCACGCCAGGCGGCCATCGTCTGCTGGGCCCCGCTGACACAGACCAGGCTGATCTCTCCTTCGCCATAAACACGGTAGGGCACCACAAAGCGCCCATGCCGTAACTCACCTTTCCTGTTCTTACTGGAAATCACCATTTACGCCTGACCGCCTCCCTGAAATGCTGCCAGCAGGTCATCGCGTCGCACCACCGGCTTGGCTCCAAACCAGATTGACCAGATCATCCGGGCAAAGTCGGCATTCTCAATCGCCAGGGCCTGTTCTCCGTTAAAGGCCGCGACCAGCTTCCCTCCGGGAAACCACGAGAGAGTCAAAATATCCCCTTTGAGGGCATCCCGATTTATCGCTTCCAGGAATGTCACGATCTCCGATTTCGAGTTCTCGATCCATTCCTGCTTCGCGTTCCGGAGCATTGTTTTCTTGAGTTCGGCCCTGATTTTTTCATAGGGCAGATCACGGATGAATTTCATTTGGATGTGCTTGGCCTGGCTGCCATTCAGCAACTCATCTTCCGAAGGCACCTCTCCACCTCCCACATCGGCTCCCTCCATGTAATGGGCCATCTGGTAAACTTTAATAAACAAAATATTACGCTCTGCCGTCCCAGTCTGAACCAAAGAATACTCTTTCCCGCCATTCCCGATGACCACGGTCTCCGGAAATGAGTGCACCGCTTCTTCCTCCGCCTTCTCCTCTGCCCGGAGCAGTCCCGAGCAGGCCAGAAGCACAACGGCAATTTTTCCTATCCTGATACCCGCCTGAAAATTAAGCATCCCACCATACTAAGGTGCGATAACAATAAGGCAACGGGATTTACTTAGGGCTCCCCATCTCCACTGCACTCGCCTTCCTCCTTCGCCTAGCGGCTATGGCGGACACGGAAAGGCGAGAACTCCGAACGCTCATCCGCTCACACCATATCCCTACACTCTCGCATCATCCTCCACCGTTTGGAGTGACGGCTTTAGCCGTTTTCCCCTCTCCACCGGGTGCGGCTAACGGCTTCCGCCTACGCCAAGGCTTCAGCTTGCTTGAAGGGAACGCCCTTTAGATTTTGATGCGTAAGCCCTGCCGGAGGGGTTGCTTCGTTATCGCCACACCACACCTCGCCGCCTATAATCATCCCATCATGGCCGAAGAACTTTTTGATATCGTCAACGAGGCCGATGAAGTCATCGGGTCTGCACCCCGTTCCGTGGTTCATGCCCGGGGGCTCCTTCATCGTGCCGTGCACATCTGGATTTATCACCCCGACGGACGCCTGCTCCTCCAACTCCGTACCCCCACCAAGGATCGCCACCCGAATACCTGGGACTCCTCCGCCAGCGGCCATGTCGATGCCGGGGAGGATTACCTCACCGCCGCCCGCCGCGAGACTGTTGAAGAACTCGGCATTGACCCCCTTCCGGAGCTGGAGGAAATCTGCTACGTCAGCGCATGTGAACCAACCGGCCAGGAATTCATCAAACTCTACCGCGCCACCTACGACGGCCCCCTCACCCCTTGCCCCAAAGAAATTGCCCAACTCCAGTGGATCGAAGTAGAAAAATTAGCAGACTGGATGAAAAACACGCCCCAAGACTTCGCCCCCGCCCTGCCCTACCTGTGGGAAAAGGTTTTAACCACTAATTTTCACTAAT
>CAYTLD010000220.1:0-2280 GCA_964438585.1 uncultured Blastochloridaceae bacterium
TGTGTTGATCATCATTTTCATAAGACGTCTTTTTTAGTCCATTAATTCAAGTTGGGGAATGAGAAAATCGAGTTGCACCGGGCTGCCGGGCACCACCGTCATCGGCGGCACTGCGGCCGGTCCCGTTTGCCAGGCTTGGGGAATGTTGACCGACTCCACCTCGTCCTCACCCGGACGGTCGTAGAGCAGTTCCAAATTCAGGTTCCTGACCGCCACCGGAAGTTGATAGGTGAGATTGGAACTGGAAAAATCAAAAATGATTTCATTCTTCCCGACCTGCAGCAGCTCGGCGGGAATCAGAACACTTCCCTTCCGCCAGCCGACCCAGATCGGGTGTCCGCTGACTGCGTCACGGCGGTATCCGGGATCCGTCAGTGAGGGAACCTCCACATTCAGCAAGGCGGCTGGCAGTCCGTTCAGCCACAGTTCACAGGGCCACTCCGGCGGCAGTCCAGAGATGTCCAGCTCGACACGAGCCAGTTCGGGCACCTTTACCAGCTCGAAAATAAAGGCCACCCCATCCTCGATCCGTTCCGGGCGTTCAATGAGAGGCGCGATAGTCACTCCCCGCCTCCACTCATCCTTCGGCAGCGGCTCCGGCCAGCCCAGCGCCTTTTCCTGCTGCAGGGCTTCACCGTACTCGTCGATCAGAACAATCGGATTCCGGTCGCTCGGCTGATAAACGGTGGTCGGAACGATCCATTGAAAATAGGCCCGCTTCAATCCGGTGGAGGGATCGAACGACTGGAGGATCAGGTTGGAAACGGTCGCTCCCGGAGGGAAGTGCAGCAGCAAGGTGCGGCGGCTCTCCATTCCGACTCCTTCATAGAGATTCATGGTCAGTGCCGTCTCATAGCCCGGCTGTCCCCAGAGAACGCGGAGAAATCCCCCCTCCTGCTCCTGATAAAAAAGCGTCACCGCCAGGGCCAGTTCATCCTGCGGGGGCTTGGAAATTTCAAAACGTGTCTCGCCCAGCATCGAGGCATTTGGAGGCAGTTGACGTATCCACGCGGGCGGAGTTCCCGCCGACTCAGAAGTCCAAAGGTAATCAGCCGCCACCGCCACCTGCACCCACAAGATGAAACTCAATAACAGACCAAAGACTCTCCAAGGATTCAACATGAACCTGTATCTATAGCACCTCTCAAAAAAAATCCAACCCCGGAAACACCCGTCACCATCTTGTCACATGGCGGGCTAGGTTCATTTTTCAAGCCTGTGACCCAGGGAGACGCACTCATCCATATACATATTCTACCAATGCCGAAGGCGTAAACCAGAGGTCCCGTGGGGACCATCGAAGGTAGCCGTGGATTTTAATCCACGGAAAGAGACGAGAGAAGAACCGCGTCGCATAGCGACGCAACTCGCAGGAAGTTAGGAGATTCAATCCAAGGCGATGCAGATGAAAATGGGAGGGATCATCATCCACGGCGGGAGAAATGAGCTGTTGCGTCACTGACGTGACGCGCATCGTACGATACAAACCACCGTGGGTTGAAACCCACGGCTAAGTTGGGCCACCCCTACGGGGCGGGAAATGGGCAAACTCCCAGGACTCCAACCGAGCCATCGAACCCGTTGAGCAGACGCCCTTGCAACGCTATGGAAGAATCCAGAATGTCGAGTAGCTCTACCGGGGTATGTGCCCTCATCCGTATACACATCTTGCGGAGAAGGGAAAACGGCTTTCGCCTACGCCAAGGCTTGGGCCTTCGTCCCGATTCCACCGGGACTTCTCCCCCACAAGTCGGCGTGACAGGAAAGCCGTCACTCCAAACGGTGGAGGGATGATGTGATAGTGATGGGTTGTGGTGTGAGCAGATGATCGTTCGGATGGGACTTTGAGAAATGTGTATAAGAATATGAGCATCGCCCAGGGGAACTCGTATCGCCCGTTTTTAAGCCCTGAAGGGGCAGTCTAATTTCGCCACAAGGTTATCGCTATTAGAACTGGTCGAATGTTGGATGTGGTATTACCTTACTTCATCGATGATAGTAAAAATATGCGGAATGACCAACCTGGAGGATGCCTGGGCCGCTGGTGAGATGGGGGCGGATGCGGTCGGTTTTATTTTTTATCCCAAGAGCCCGCGTTACATCGCGCCGGAGGCGGCAGCCTCGATCAGTGCCCGACTGCCTTCCGGCATCCTGCGTGTAGCCGTCACCGTGAATATGCCGCTCACAGAGGTGGAGGAGATCGAATCGGTTTTCCAGCCCGACCGCTGGCAATTGCACGGCGATGAATCGATAGCCCATTGCCTGAGCCTGCATCCCCGA
>CAYTLD010000221.1:0-2160 GCA_964438585.1 uncultured Blastochloridaceae bacterium
TGGGATTTCCCAATGACGGAGCCGAGGCCATCGCCCTCCGTCTACAAAACTGGCGTAGCCGCCATCCGGACCACTTCCCGATCGGAATCAACATCGGGAAGAACAAGCAAACCGCACCGGAAGACGCACCGGAGGACTACCTCTCCGCCTACACCCGACTCTACCCACACGGCGACTTTTTTGTCGTCAACGTCAGTTCCCCCAACACACCCGGCCTGCGTGACCTGCAATCCGCCCAAGCCCTGCGCGCCATTCTATCCCCGCTGGTCCAATTCCGGTCCGGCCAAACCAGCAAGCCACTACTGGTCAAAATTGCCCCCGACCTCAGCCCGGAGGACATCGGCTCGATTCTGGAACTGGTCATGGATATGGGGCTCGACGGGATCGTGGCCACCAATACCACCATCGACCACGGGGAGCATGGAATCGGAGAAACCGGAGGGCTGAGCGGCGGCCCGCTCGAAGCCAGGAGCACGGAAATCATCCGCTTCATCCACCGGGAAACCTCCGGACGCCTCCCCATCATCGGGGTCGGCGGAGTCATCACCCGCGATGATTACCTCCGCAAACAGGAAGCCGGCGCATCCCTGGTACAACTCTACACCGGCTTCGTTTACCAAGGCCCCCTCGTCGTAAAGCAATTAATGGGTCACCCCTTTTTCCGGGTAGGTGCGCTTTCGTATGAGGCTTCCACCCATTAAATATACTCGTTGATCCAGTTCTCGAGCATTTCCTGACGACCAGAAGCGAGGATGGGGTCTCCACCTCCGAGGGCCGCTTTTTCGAGTTCCTCGAAACTGCACTGACCGGACTCGATTTTTTTTCCGAGGTCGGAGTCAAAGCTGGCGTAGCGCTGCTGGACGAAGTCTCCCATCCGCCCGTCGGCGCGGATGGCGGCGGCGATTTTCAGTCCCCGGGCGAAGGCGTCCATACCACCGATGTGGGCGTGGAAGAGATCTTCCGGCTCATGGGACTCGCGGCGGCGCTTGGCATCGAAGTTGAGCCCGCCGGTGACAAATCCCCCCATCCCCAGCACGACCAGCATGACCTGGGTGGTCTGATAGATGTTAGTCGGGAATTGGTCGGTGTCCCAGCCGATGAGTTGATCACCGCGATTGGCATCGATGCTGCCGAGCATCCCGCAGCCAGCCGCGACTTGGAGGTCGTGCTCGACAGTGTGGCCAGCCAGCTCGGCGTGGTTGGTTTCAATGTTGAGCTTGAAGTGATCCATGAGGTCATACTGACGAAGGAAATTCAGGCAGGTCGCCGCATCACTGTCGTACTGGTGGGTGGTGGGTTCACGGGGCTTGGGCTCAATGTAGAATGGTTCCTCAAAGCCGATTTTCTTCTTATGATCGACGGCCATGTGCAGGAAGGCGGCCAGGTGGTCTACTTCCCGCTTCATGTCGGTGTTGATCAATGATCCGTAGCCTTCCCGGCCTCCCCAGAAGGTGTATCCCAGCCCGCTGAGGGCGTGGGTGCACTCAATGGCTTTTTTCACTTGGGCGGCGGCGTAGGCATAGACATCGAGCTGCGGTGAGGTCGCGGCCCCGTGCGCATAGCGGGGATGGGCAAAGAGGCAGGCCGTTCCCCAGAGCAGTTTCTTTCCGGTTTCCTTCTGCTTTTCTCCCAGGTATTCCACCACCCGGTCCAAAGCCTTGTTGGTCTCGGCCAGGTTTCCCAGTTCCGGGGCGATGTCCCGGTCATGCCAGCAGTAGTAGTTGATTCCAATCTTATCGAGGAATTCGAAGAAAACATCCACCCGCTTGAGCGCGTTCTCGATCGAATTCGATCCGTCATCCCAGGGCATCTGAGCCGTGCCGGCCCCGAATGGATCCCTGAGCACGTTGCGCATCACGTGCCAGAAGGGAGCACCAAATCGAAGATGCTCTCGCATCGTTCTTCCCTCGACCACTTCGTCGGGGTTGTAGTGCTTGAAGGTAAAGGGATCCCGAGAATCCGGACCGGCATAGACGACTTTAGGACATTTGAAAAATTCTGAAATAGTTTGAATGATTGGTTGAAGTTGAATAGGGTAGTTCCAGTAGCGTCGTACACCATAATTCGCACCCGCCGCCCGGCAATACTATTTTCCAAAGCGGAAACCTATCTCGCCGATATCCGTCCAACCCATCCCGATGCCTTTATCGATCCCGCCAC
>CAYTLD010000222.1:0-2129 GCA_964438585.1 uncultured Blastochloridaceae bacterium
GCGGCGGCCCTCCGGTTTTGCTTTGCCACTCCGGCGAGGGAGGCGATTTTCGAGGCGATGGCTCCGCCAATGTGAACGGAGGGCCCTTCACGTCCCAGGCTGCTGCCGCCCCCGATGGCTAGGACGCCAGCCAGGAACTTGACCCAGACGACCCGGAACGGGATGTCTCCAAAATCCTTCCAGTAGGAAAGTTTTAGCTGGGGAATGCCGCTCCCCGCCGCCTCGGGGCAGAAGCGGTAAAGCAGGTAGCCGGAAATCAGGGAAGTGCTCAGAATGATGATCAGTGAGATCCAGATGAAATCCGTCCCCGTGGAAGCGGCCGCTTTGACGATACCCAATTGAAAAAACCAGTGAATGGCAATGTGGAAGAGGACACCGGTCAGTCCTGCCGAGGCGCCGAATAAGCAGGTCAGGATGATCTGCCGGGTATTCTTGGGCAGCTTGTTTAACCAGTGTGCAAGTATCTTCACGATAGACGGCCCACCTATCCAACCAAGAAACTTGCCAATGACAAGAGCGGAACTTCGCAAGCAATTAAGGGACAGTGAGCTAATTCTAACCTTGATATAATCAACGTCGCGGCGATCGGAATTAGCTCACTGTCCCTTAATTGCGGGTCATAGCTAATAAGCGGAAGCCCTGACCGGGCGGGAGTCCTTGCAGTCCTGTTCCAGTGTGATAATTTCCAGACATGCCCGACTCCACTGAAAACAATTCCCCGGATGTTGTAGAAACATCAGGAAAGAAACGGGTTTCGCCAATTTTTATCGGGTTCATCTTCATGGTCTTCATTGTGACCGCAGCAAATATCTATTACGGGTTTATTCTTTTGAACCGGGATAAGGAACCGGAGCCTATCAGTGCGCAGAACATGCCCGGGCGTCCGGTGCCGGACTTCAGCCTGACGGAATGTCGGGGCTCAACCGTCACTAAAGAGGATCTGCTCGGACGTGTCTGGGTGGCCGACTTTTTCTTTACCACCTGCCCGGGCCCCTGCCTGACTCTGACCGCTAAAATGAAAGAATTGCAGGGAAAAATCGACCGGCTCCAGGAGGTGCGGCTGGTCAGTTTCACCATCGACCCCGAGTTCGATACCCCGGAAGTGCTGAAAAATTACGCGGAGACCTGGGGGGCCGATCCCGTGCGCTGGCTCTTTCTCACTGGAAATAAGGAGGTTATGCACGACCTCAGCCGCTCGGGCTTCCTCATGCCCATCGAGGAAGCCGAGCCGGGCGCGACCACCGACTACGGAAAGTTTGTCCACAGCACCCGGATGGCGGTCGTGGATAAGGAAGGCATGATCCGGGGTGTCTTCGATGTTGGGGAGCCCGGCGGGCTCGAGGCGCTGGAACAGCGGGTGCGTGAACTTGATAAAAAATGAGTTTCGAAGATATTCCCCTCGTCAACGCCATCCTCAACGGCATCACCACGGTGCTGCTGGTTCTGGGATACATCGCCATCAAAACCAACCGGGTCCACCTGCACCGGAATTTGATGGTCTCCGCCTTCTCCACCTCTTCCCTTTTCCTTCTCTTCTACGTGACGCATAAAATTTATAAGGGAGGAGAGCACACTGTCTTCGCCGGAGAGGGGCCGATCCGCACCTTCTATTACATCATGCTGGCCAGCCACATCCTACTCGCCATCGTCAATCTGCCCATGATCCTCCGCCTCATCTACCTGGCCATGACCAAACGCTTCCGCGCCCACCGCCGCCTGGCCCGCTGGACTTATCCGATCTGGATGTATGTCTCCGTCACCGGCGTGCTCGTTTACCTCTTCCTCTACCAATGGTTTCCGCAGCCTTAATTGTTCCATCCATCAGAGGAATTAGTGGTGCAAATCGGCCGCGGTTCAGGTTAGGGTTCCGGGATGAACTTACAGGAATTGCTCAGTGCGGGATCTGGACAGGACATTGAGGCCTCCTGGCCGGCTCAAGTGGCTCAGGTCCGGGAATCGACCACTCAGGGCGGAAAGCCCTACTATGATCTCGAACTGGCTGATGCCACCGGATCGGCAAAGCTGAAAATCTGGTCGGACACCCCGGCGTTTTCTTTCTGTCAGGACTTACAGGGCGGGGAACTGATCGCGCTGGATGGAATATTTTTTAGCAATCAATACGGGCTCAA
>CAYTLD010000223.1:0-2094 GCA_964438585.1 uncultured Blastochloridaceae bacterium
ATTTTCCGTAAAATTGCTCAGCGGATTACGGCCCGACTGGCGGAATAAAACAACGCAAGCACTCCGCTTGCTCTCAGTTCAAGTCTGACATAATGTGGAGGCATGAAGCGGGTTAAGGTCTTTCTGGTCGATGATCACCCCATGGTGCGGGAGGGGTTGAAAGCCGTTCTCGACAACGACCGGATTTCCGTCATCGGCGAAGCCGGGACAGCCAGCGAGGCTCTGAAAAAACTGCAACACCTTTCTCCGGATGTCGCGCTACTGGATGTGCGGCTCCCGGATCGGGACGGGATCGAACTGGGGATCGCATTGAAGGAGAAATATCCCCACCTCTATATTTGCATCCTGACCACATATTCCGACGAAACGATGGTGATCCGCGCCACCCGTGCCGGTATTGAAGGCTACCTTCTCAAAGAAATCGACCCGGAAAAGCTGTGCCAGTCGGTCCTGCGTATTGCCCAAGGGCACATCACCCTGGATGACAAGGCCAATGAAATCCTGCTGAAGGGACTGGCAAGGGAATCTGATTCCGGCCTGGAGAACCGATCCCGCTGGAAGTGTCTGTCCCTTCAGGAACACAAGGTTGCCGCTCTGGTAGCGGAGGGGCTAATCAATAAGGAAATTGCAGACCGGATGGGGCTGAGTGAAAAAACCATAAAGAACTACCTGTCCACGGTCTTTTCCAAGCTGAATGTCAGCCGTCGCGCCCAAGTCGCCTCTTTGTACACCATGTATGCAAAACCATAGACAGCTTTTTGAACGTCTTTTGTGTTTTGCAGATGTTTCTACCCTTACATGATGAAGTCCGGTCAGTATCAGGCCCTGCTCCCGGATGAACGTGTTCTCGCCGCAGAGGTGCTCTATGGTCGCGGCCCCTTCTTCCGCATGAAAGGGCTGCTGTGCAGGAAGGAACTAGCCAGTGACGAAGGCATCCTCCTCAGACCCTGCAATGCCATCCACATGTTTTTTATGAAGTTCGCCATCGACGCCATTTTTCTGGACCGGGAAGGTAAGATTCTATGCATCTACGAGTCGATCCAGCCCTGGAGAATGACCCCGGTGGTCCGGGGTAGCCGCGCGGTTCTGGAAATCCAGGCCGGACGCTGCCGGGAATGCGGCGTCCAGGAGGGGATGGAATTGCGCTTTATCCCGTCGGAGTCCCGCCTTTAAAGCGTTTTGTATTTTACCTGTCGCATGCGCGGAAGAAAAGGTGGGGCGCAGTCTCCAGACAAGCCGCTTACCATCAATGACTCCGGCTTGCGTGGAGCCGCCGTCGCTCTGTCGAGCTATGGCGAGCCAGGCTGCTGCGCCCCACCCACTGATCCTTTTTGAAGCGCGTCACATTGATTACAACCTGCTCTAGGCGGTCCGAGGGTTGGGCAAGGCAGTTGCGTCACTGACGTGACGCGCAATGCACGATACAAAACACCGTGGGTTGAAACCCACGGCTAGGATGGGCTACCCCTACGGGGTGGAAAAACCCACATCTGAGGCCCCATCGGGGCCATACAGAGTAGCCGTGGATTTTAATCCACGGGCCGTGGATTTCAATCCACGGATAGAGAGAAAAAATTCGCTTCGCATGGCGACGCAACACAGAGATGGACGTTGAAAGTTGAACGTTGGATGTTGAACGTTCAAACCCCAAAGAAGCATGATTTGACTCAAGTTGACCTCATTCAGATCAACGGCCTTTTCTCTGGCTTTGACTGATGGTCGTGGTAAAGCGTTTACATGGCGGAAATCAAGCAGTTTGACGGAGGGGAGCTTGTCTTCAGTGAAAGTGCCGTCTGTGATGGTGTGTATATCGTCACCAGCGGCACCGTCAGCATCTTCAAGGACATGAAGGGTGAGCCAGTGGAGTTGGCGCGGGTAGAAAAAGGGGGAATGTTTGGTGAAATGGCCACTATTGATCTCCAGGAGAGGTCGGCCGGGGCCCGGGCCATCGAGAATTCCACTCTGGTTTACCTGGATCACTCCGAGTTCCTGCAACGGTTGCAAACCTTGCCACTCTGGGCACTCCTACTGGTGCAAATGCTGGTGCGCCGACTGCGGGCGACTAACAAATTGATGCTGGATGCCAGGGCGGAG
>CAYTLD010000224.1:0-2070 GCA_964438585.1 uncultured Blastochloridaceae bacterium
ACCGACCAGAAATAAAAACAGGCACCTGTAGCGGCGAAATGCCCGAGGGCAGTGAATAGTATCATGATCGCCATGTCGCGATGATCGGGGCGCGACTTCATTTTGCGCATGGCCTTCACCGCCAGAATCCCGTAGTAAATACCTGCCAGAGCCGGTGCGATTTTATAGAACGGCGAGATCAGATCGTTGGACTGACAATAGGCGGCTGCAAAAATGAGGGCAGCCGTCACAGAGGTGGGAATAAGCAGGAGGTAATTCTTCCGGGAAACCGATATCATGAAGCCGGCAATAAAAGAAAAATTGGCGCATGCCAGCAGGAACAGATATTCATCAAATTTCACCTCGCTCTTCATAACAGTCTCCTTTCACGGAACAAGTCCGTAAATGTGATTTTAGGTTACAATCCGGCGATGATTTTTTTGACACTCCATTCCAGACCCGATAGTGTTTATCAACTTGGCGGTCGTGGCGAAATGGCAGACGCGCTGGCTTCAGGTGCCAGTGGGGGCAACCCCGTGGAGGTTCGACTCCTCTCGACCGCATAGCCAACCAATGAAACCACCCCCCATCCCGCTCAGCTCCCATGAAGTGACCTTCCGCTGGGTAGTGATCGGAGCGGCGCTTACTCTCGGAATACTACTGGCGATTCCGAGCCTCGGGAGTCTGGTTTTTTCCGATTGGCCTTCGCCCTTTCACGACCTGACCGGACTGCCCTGTCCTTTCTGCGGTATGACCCGTTCCGGTCAAAGCCTGCTGGCCGGCGATCTGGTGCAGGCCTTCTACTACAATGCGCTCGGTCCTATCCTGGCATCTATGGCGGGTCTTTTTATTGTCGCCTATGCCTTCGAGCTGACTCGCCGGACTCACCTGAGATGGCTCGCACACCTAACCCAGTGGCTGCTGCGTCACGTTCGATTAGCTCTCGCGGGCCTGTTTGTCTTTTGGCTTCTTCACCTTTGGCTGGCATTGTCCACACCCAAGCCGGAACTGTTCCACCCCCAGGGAATCCTCCTGCGGTGGTTGAGCGGTAATTAAGGGACAGTGAGCGAACTTCGGCGGTTTATTTACCGCCATCCACGTCGGAGTTCGCTCACTGTCCCTTAATTATCCCTTAATTGCGGTTCGGGCTTGACGTGAAGATGGAATCCCGGCATTTATCTAACAATGTCAACGTGGTGGTATGCAAAAGGTGGAGAGAGGTTCGGCCCCATTGAGGAAGCGGAATTACGGGCCAAACTGGTGTCCGCCGAAATCCAACCAACAGATTTGGTCTGGCGGGAAGGAATGGATAATTGGCAGTCGGCGATGGAGGCTTTTCCCGCCACCCCTGAGGAGAATTCGCAATCTCCACAATCTCCGACACCAGGGCAATCCGGTCAAGCCTCACAGATGGCTGCCCCACAAGAGCCAGCACAGGCTCAATCATCATCACCCTTATCCAGTTCCCCCCTGTCATCCGCATCCGGCGGTGAGTCCAAAGCACTGGCACTGGGGCTTAAGGACTACGGGGATATCCTCTGCTGGGGAATCGCGATCATCATCATTCCTTGTCTCGGTTTTTTTGGATACATCGCATTAATGGTGCTCTTTATTCTGGAATTCATTGAGGTCAAGAAGGCGGTTGAGGAAGGGAAACTTGCGGAGAGTCAGTACAGCCGTGTGCACCCGGCACTGCTGGGACTGGGGTTGTTTTGTTGTTCGATTATCTTTTATCCGCTTTTCATGCACTGGCGGAATGAGTCTGGATATTTCAAACCGCAGCCGAACGCTGTCTGGTTTGCCATCGTAATCATCGTCGTCTCCATCGGGATCGGCGCACTGATGAATCTGGCCCAGTATGCGCTAGAGGCAGCCGGGCAATACTAGATCCGCATTTGGGTTAGCTTCGTTCAGGGCGCCTGGACGAGCCGTTCAGGCATAATTCCCGCCTTGTTTTCCGGCGGTTGGTGTTAATGTTTCTCATGCCCGACCGACTCTATCTTCTTTTCCCGCTCTTCTCGGGTCTAATCTATGCCATAGGCTCCCTGGCCTTGAAACCGGCCATGAACAGCGGGCTGGGGCCTTTCCGTA
>CAYTLD010000225.1:0-2058 GCA_964438585.1 uncultured Blastochloridaceae bacterium
GTTAAGTTGCGACTTAACCAGTTCTACTCTGTTCATGAAGCACATCTTTATCATTCTATTTCCTCAAGCTGCCCGATCCCGGCATGGCGATCCGACGGGTGGCCCAGAGAGTTAAGCTGGGAGGACATTCAATCCCCGAGACCGTCATCCGTCGTCGATTCGAGCGCGGGTGGAACCACTTGCGAAAAGAATACATTCCTCTTGTCGACCATTGGATCATTTACGATAGTTCCTATATGCCGCCTTCACGAATCGACTACGGCTCGAACCCGCCCCGAAATATCATGGAAGATCCCGTGCCCTATCCTGCCGATAAATCTTCAGTTTCCAGTGCGGCGTCTTCACCGGATGTCAGGACGGACCGAAGTTTCGAAGAACTCCTCGCCGGCAGCGATGCCGCCATGCTCCGCGCCGCCCGAAAAGCCATCGCCGAAGTCCGCGCCGCCGGTCTCGAACCCGTCCTCGCCAACCATCCCCAGGAAAATAACGATCAAAAGTAGCGATAAACCCGTCACCCTTGATTAAGAGGCTGTCTAAAAAGTAGTTGCTAACAAACTTCATGCGCTAAATTCCGCCCTGCTTCGTTGCTCCTCAGTTACGTATCAATGTAGATATGCGCCTTCGTCGCGCCATGTCCCGATCTGATTAAACACCTTCAGTTATCGGGATCCCGATCCAGCGGAGCTGGAATCGGGACAGGACCGAAATTTTTCTTGAAATTTTGTCACCACCACTTTTAGACAGCCTCTAAATGACAGATTTGTGTCAATCGGTGCAGATTAAATTGCACAGAGCTTGTGGATCATACTGATTCGACGCCTTAATGTGATGGATAGGAATGCCGGCCCCGATCCGGCGCATGGCATCGGAGTCCCAGCAGGCATGTGCGGCCCGGACTCCCTCCAGATCCAGCCAGAGCGGCAGGGAGTAAAACCACTTTATCCAGCGGTTCCATTCTCTCTTCCGCCCCCTGATTTGATCCAGTGTCGCCCCGTGCTGGGCAGTATTTCTATCCGTATGCGGGCGCAAGTGGACTTTAGGGTTCTCCGGGTCGGCGGTATGGTAGGCCAGGGCATTGAACTCGTGGTTGCCCATAATAGCCCGTGCCACCCCGTCATCGACCATGGAACGCACGATTCCCAGCACTTCCAGGATGGCTGGCCCCCTGTCAATGTAATCACCCAGAAAGACGGCCACACGGCCTTCTGGATGCCTCCAGTGCCCCCTCTGGCGATGATAGCCGAGCATTTTGAGTAATTTTTCAATTTTCCGGACTGTCCGTGGATGTCCCCGATTAAGTCGTATGTCTGTATTGTCATTACTCCCCCCCATACGCAGCGCAGGTTTCGATGTCAACGGATGGGAGGGAACTTTTTTTATTTTATTACCCGTAGACACTACGGAGCGTCCTGCGTATGGAGTAGTATGAAACCACTAATTATTCATTCGATCAGTTACAGCCTGCTGGGTGTCGGTTTGGCCGTCCTGGCTGTCTTCAATATCATGGAAACCAAACGCGCCGACACCTTCTTGACCCTGGGGGTAGAGCGGCTCGATCACCTTCAGGAGGCTGAGCAATCCTTATCCAAGGCGCGGAAGCGTCTGAAAGAGGTGGAATCTGAGCAAATCGCCCTCAAAGAGCGTTTCCATGCCGTCGAGAGCGCTCCTCCCCGATCCCTGCCTACGGATCGGGTCAGGATTGTCTTCCTGGAAAAGCAGGCGAATACCCTCAAAGAGGAATTGCAGCAGTCCCGACAGGCTCAGGAAGAAATTACGCAGACAGCCGAAGGTGTCGCCGCGCAGTGGGCGCAAAGGGAGCGGGAGTGGAAGGAAGCCTATAATCGACTCGCCGCCATCGCATCCGAAGCCACCGCTATCGCAGAAACCACACCGCCTGAGATCGTTTACCTTCCCGCCCCCGCCGCTTACCTGCCCTCCGAAATCACCGGGCGCCATATCGACGAAAACGGTGACTGCCTGAGAGGCAGATACAATTCCGAATCCTGGGAAGCCGACCGCCTCCTGGATGCCGCCCGCCGGGCTCGCTATGGGTATTAG
>CAYTLD010000226.1:0-2037 GCA_964438585.1 uncultured Blastochloridaceae bacterium
TTGAAGTCCGCCTTTTCTTTGATCTCTTCCAATTCCAGGGGGACCGCGCCGGGGGCGATGACGAGGTTGGCGCGGGCGACATTCCGGTAGGGTTTGACCACCAGTTCGAGATACCAGGAAAGTTGGAGGATTTTTCCATGAAGGGAGTAGGGGCCTTCCGGCAATTGTATCCTGAATCCCCGCGCTTCTCGGGTCTGGGGGTGATCGAGAGGATGTGTCAGTGCCAGGCCGTAGTCATCCGGGCCGTCGCTGTCGATCTTCCAGATGAGACGGATTTCGGCGGATTCGGGAACCTCGGTGCCTTCCCAACTGACCTTGCCGACGCATTCCGCGCCCGGCTCGAAGGCGGCGGAGGGGTTGGCCAGTTCGATATGGAGTCCTGCTTCTTTCATGATGAGGTGATGGGCCGGGGGCTTAGTTCGATGGGGAAGGATTCGGAAAGGTCGGGCCACCAGCGGATTTTCCCGGTGATTTCAATTTTCCATTGGATTTTAGCCGTATTGCCTTCAAGGCTGGGCGGAGCAGGCCAGGGGAATTGGCCACTGCTATTACCTGCTTGGAAGTCGTCCGGGTTTTCGGATTGAAATACGGTCTGGCGGAAAAAGGTATTCTTCTGATTAACTGAACGCTGCCGCTTGCCGGATCCTTCGCTGTACTCGACCATCTCCCGTCCGACCATATCGATGCGGTAGGAGCGCAGGCGGTAGGTGGCTCCGCGGCACTGCCAGGCGATCTGGAAGGGTGATCCCAGACGGGCCGGGTGGGCATCGAGGGCCAGCCGGACCCGTGGGTTGAAGAGTGAAAGCCCGTAGTAGAGGACACCAAAAATAAATCCCAATCCGAAGAGCACGAAGGGAATGAGAAAGAGGGCCAGGAACCAGTCGAAGCTCCCATGCTGATGGCTCTCGATCACCTGCCAGAGAAAGACCGAGACAATCCCGTTCCAGAAAATGGCAATCAAGACCATCCCGAAAAAGCGGCCATAAGGAGATGTTTCCGGTTTCAAGATCGCCGGTCCTGACGGCACCTGATCCGGGTGTTGACCGGGCGGGGCACGATGGCGGGCATGTTTCCGCAGGCCATAAAAGAGCATCGCTCCCCCCGCCCCGGCGAAGGCGATGGGAATCAGACCAAGGAGCACCCAGAGGCCAAGCTCCCGGTTGAGGACCGCGCGGTCCGGCTGCTGCGGATTGATGAAGCAGACGGCCTCGGACCCGGCGCGGTATTGTTTAACAATCGCCGCCTTACCGCGATACCCGCTGCTGGAGCCGGACATAAAGGAGTAGCGATTCGAGTCATAGGTCTGCTCTCCGTAGGTATAGCGATAATGGATATCGACGCTGTAGGTGGTGCCATCATCGGAGTCGTGCGACCGCACCTGGCTAGAGATGACCTGGCAGGGCACTTCAATCCAATTTCGGGCTCCCAGTGCCTCGGTCAACATCGGTATAAACCAGAAGAAAAGCATCCCCAGCCCGACGAGGAGGAAAATGCCTCCCATCAAATAGAGAATCCATCGCTGATTCTGATTCTGCATCCCGGTCGGGGTGGCAGTGATGGTGGTTTCCGCGTCCGACGGCTTGGATTTCCAGGTAAAATAGATTCCACCAAATCCCACCGCCATGAAAACGAGCGGAATAATCATAAAGCCGATTATCCAGGCACTGCCGGGAAGAAGCACGGACTCCGCCGGGCGAGAGGGATTAACCCGGCACGGATGGGATGTCCCCGGTGGGTATTTTTGCTTCAGGCGATTGACGTCACTCACGTTCTCGCTGCCGGAATACCCCGGACGGTAGGTGTCCCCGGTGTAGGACCGACCTTCAAACTGGTAGCGATACCGGACGGTGAACTCATACTCATCGCTGCTGCGCAGCTCGCTCTGTTCGATCAGACACGGAACCTCGTCCCAGAAATGGGGAGTCAGGGCCTCAATGGTGGCGTGGGTCATGAGGACTAAAAACAGCGTCCCCATTCCGGCAAAAAAGAGAAAGAAAAAGCTGATCCCGATTTTCGATCCGGTCCCGCGCTTTTTAT
>CAYTLD010000227.1:0-1964 GCA_964438585.1 uncultured Blastochloridaceae bacterium
CAGAAATCTTCCACAAAATATTGTTTGCCATCATGTCTTTATAGGAATACAATCGAACCCGGAGGTGAGATATGGAACATAGACAGGAATACAATCAGGCGCTGCGGGTGGCGCGTAATGATCTGGCGGTTATCCTCAGTTTGCTCCCTGGCTTGGGGCATATTTATAAAGGTTACTATTGGCAAGGGCTGTGCCTGCTGCTGCTGGCACCGATGATGATCTTTACCGGACTGGTGACTTCACTGGCCACCTTGGGGGTGGGATTACTGCTGCCGGTAGTTTACTGGATTGCCGTAGCGGTGTCTGCTTACCACATGGTAGATCATCGCAAGCATCATATGATCCACTTTTGACCATGCCCGTCTATACGGCTTGATCAATGGCACCACCTGGACATAGTTGGGCGATGGAACGTCATACTCGGCAAAAGGATGCTATCGAATCGGTAATGAGCGATGCCGAAGCGCCACTGCTACCGGAGGAAATAGCCGAGCTGGCTCGGCAGGACGTGCCACGCCTCGGGATGGCCACCGTTTACCGGGCTCTTAAGCGACTCCAGGAAGAAAATAAAGTCACCGTGGTCGAACTCCCCGGCCAGCCGCCGCGGTATGAATCAACCTCCAAGGGCCATCACCACCATTTCATCTGTCGGGATTGCGGACGGGTTTTCGATCTGATGACCTGTGCCGGAGATGTTCGCAATATGCCCCCGCAGGGCTTCAGCGTGGAACGTCACGAGATTACCCTCTTCGGACTCTGCAAAAAGTGTAACCTGTAGATCAAGGGTGTGCGGTCGAGAGGAGTCGAACCTCCACGGGGTTGCCCCCACCAGCCCCTCAAGCTGGCGCGTCTGCCATTTCGCCACGACCGCAAGAATCATTAATGTAGGTATTTCCGTGAGCAAATGCAATGCCGATTTCCAACCCCACAGCGCTACCTTCCGGCTTCAACTTCCTTCATCTGGCGATAGAGATCGTCAAATTTTTCGCGATTACAGGAGCAGTAAAGGCAGAGTCGGCGGTGGTAGCGCAGCGAGATTCGCTCCCGTATGTTCAAGGGCCGCTGGATGCCGGACTCCACCAGACGGAGAGCATCCTGACAATTGGGCAGGCGGAACCAGGAACCTTGGGATTCGCTCATGGTTAAACCGTAGTCCGGGAACTGGCAGGGTCAACTGCCGTGCACGACCAGAGCGGATTTCCACCAGTCGTAGAATTCTTCCTCCAGCTTATCGCGGGAGGGCATGGGGTAGTAGGCGAATGCCTCCTGGTCACCGACAAAGTAACCATGTTCGACACACCGGTAGAGTCCTTCGCGATGCAGTTGCCGGTGGATCATTTTGTTTTTCTTCTCCGGTTTAAGGAGAATTTCCTTAATCCCCTCGCTCAGGTGCCAGGCGTTCTGATAGGGCAGACTGGTGGCATTGGCGGAAGTGGGATCCTTAGCCAGATCTCCCAGCGTCTGGTCACAAAAAACGAGGCGGGGGATGTGGATGGCCTGGTTGGGTGAGGTCAGGAAGTCACAAAACGCTTTCGGCTCCAGGCGGCTCATGACACTGGGAATGACCGGACAAAGCTCCTGGTAAAAATAAATTTGCTGCTCTACTTCAGGAAATGAGCCGCTTTTTTCCAGCCCGAGAATTTTTCCGTTATCGGTGGTCAGGTAGAGTTTTCCAAGGGCATGAATCGGGATATGCTCAAGCACCCGGTAAATCGACAGATAAAGCGAATTTTTCGGCTTGCCGTCTTTATGGGCTTTGAGCTTCTCCCCGATCAGGTGCATCGGGAAATGATCGTCTTTCCAGGAAGGATCCAGCTCGAAAAAGAGGGCCTGACTGTGGGAACGGTAACTCGAACCCAGGGCCAGGTAGCGTCCGAAGTCTTCGGGATTGAGTTGTGAAGCCACCAGGGCCTCCGGATATAAAACAAAATAAAGATGGTGCTCACTCATCGGGGCATTACAGC
>CAYTLD010000228.1:0-1958 GCA_964438585.1 uncultured Blastochloridaceae bacterium
GCCTCCGGATATAAAACAAAATAAAGATGGTGCTCACTCATCGGGGCATTACAGCCTATTCCCGGATAAAATCAAAATGTTTTAATTTATGTTCCTGTTCCATAGAATGGATAAGCATTTTTGATCTCATAGATCTTCTCCAATTGCCGGGTAAGATTATTTCTGCGGTGCGCAACTTTTTGGTTTTTTTCGATTCATTGGACGTCAATTGTCAGCTTTTCCTGCCGCTCAACAATGTTAAGATGTGCACGCTCATGAAACCTATTGTCTGTGTGTTTGTTTTCATCATGTCTGCACTGGCCGTTCAGGCGCAGGAGGCTCAGCCGCGTCTGGAATTTATTATGCCCACAGAAAATCGGACTTTGCTGGAGGGTGACCTGGAAACGTTTTACCAGCCCACGATCAGCAAGCGGGCGGTATCAGGACGCTATGGCTTCGTGCGCACGGGTGGGCCGGAGCCGCCGAAGTATCTGGAGCGGTTCCATGAGGGCATCGACGTCAGGCCGCTGCGCCGGGATGCCAAGGGGGAGCCACTCGATCCGGTCCTGGCCGCCGCTCCGGGTGAGGTGGTCTATGTCAATTCACATGCCTCGGCTTCGAATTACGGAATCTACGTGGTCATCCGCCACCGATTCGGATCCCATGATCTCTTTTCCTTCAGCGGCCACTTGGCTTCGGCGAGTGTCCGGACGGGGCAGCAGGTCGCCGCCGGAGATCCGATCGGGATTCTTGGCTACACCGGAGCCGGGATCAATAAGGAGCGCGCTCATCTGCATTATGAAATCACTTTTCGCCTCCAGGAGAGCTATGACCGCTGGTTTAAGAAGGAGGGGCATGGGTTTGGCGGTGATAGGGTAAATTTGCATGGCGACTACAACGGATTGGGCTACCTCGGAGTGGACCCGGCCCGGCTGTTAATCGCTACCGCCCGGGGCGAAGCTCCGACAGTCCATGAATTATTTGCAGATCTTCAAGCGCAGTTCCACGTCATGGTTCCCGCCGGGGAGACCTACTGGTATTGGCAGAAAAATTTTCCGTTTCAGGTGGAGGGCGGACTCGATCAACCGCTGCCCCGCAGTTGGAAGATGACCGTGAACCGGATCGGGATTCCACTGCGCTTCGAGCGGTCAGATGAAAACGTCGAGCAGCCCTATGTCTCCTGGTTCCGTCCCTATGACCGTTTGCAGGATTACTTCACCCGCGGGCTGGTGGCCAAAAAAGGCGGCAATTATATCCTCACCGGGCACGGAAAAAAATGGCTCTCCCAACTCGGCTATAGGAAACCAGAGGAAAAGAAGTCCATCTTTAAGCACCCACGGCTGTAATCCCGAATTACTCGGCCCCCTCCGGGCCATCAGCAGATTTGAGCGCGGTGTTCCATATTCAATGACCGGACGGTCATCGGGATATTGGCCCGCTTTTAGGCGGGCATAACTTCAAACATCGAGCGCAGGTGTAAGTATTCACAGTTTTTTTAACCACGGATGAAACAGTTAGGCACGGATAATTTTGTTTTTTGTGATCTGCGGCCTTCCATGAGTATAGTATCAGGATGGGAACGGGAGTGAGAGCGAAAAAAATTCTGGTCGGTATGTCGGGTGGGGTGGACAGCAGTGTGGCGGCAGCACTCCTGGTGCGCGAGGGCCATGAAGTCACCGGTGCTTACATGAAAAATTGGGTCAATGAGGATGATATTCCGGGTCAGTGCCCCTGGCAGGAGGATGTGGCCGATGCCCAGGCCGTGGCCGAGAAGCTGGGCATCCCCTTCCGGGTCGTGGATTTGACGCAGGAATACCGGAACCGAATCGTCAACTACCTGCTGGAGGGCTATGAGCAGGGGATCACCCCCAACCCTGACGTAATGTGCAACCGGGAAATGAAATTCGGGGTCTTCCGGATTTATGCGGAGGGGGAGGGATTCGAGGCCGTGGCCACCGGGCACTATGCCCGCCGACGGT
>CAYTLD010000229.1:0-1942 GCA_964438585.1 uncultured Blastochloridaceae bacterium
GAGAAAAATTTCTGGGACATCGTCCTGCCTGAAGGCGAGGCCAAAATGATCAACCGGGAAATCCGCCGCCACCACATCGATCTGCGGCTGGAAACCGAACTGGAGGAAATTCTGGCCGATGAGAATGGCAGAGCCCGCGCGGTCACCACCAAGGACGGAAAAACCATCGATTGCCAGATGGTATTCCTGACTGTCGGCGTCAGTCCGAACATCGGGTTGGCCAAAGACTCCGGCATCGAATGCGACCGCGGCATCCTCATCGACGATCACTTCCGCACCTCCGCACCGCACGTTTGGGCGGGCGGGGACTGCGCCCAGCACCGTGAGCCGCCGGCAGGACGTCGCCCCCTCGAACAGGTTTGGTACACCGGGAAAATGCACGGCGAACACATCGCCGCCAACCTCAGTGGCGACGAGCGACCCTACCTGCCCGGTGTCTGGTTCAACTCCGCCAAATTCTTCGATATCGAATACCAGACCTACGGGGTCGTCATGCCTCAGCCCAAGGACAACGAGGAAGATTTCTATTGGGAAAGCCCGGCGGGAAGTCAATCCTTTCACCTCCGCTTCGACCGAAATTCCTGGAAGGTCACCGGGGTCAATGTCTTTGGACTGCGCCACCGTCATGCAGCTTGGGAACACTGGATCGAGCGGGGTTGTCGGGCCTCTGATGTGATGAGCAAACTCGGTGCCGCCAATTTCGACCCCGAATTCTATCAACTATACGAAGAGGAAATTATCGCTGCCTTCAATCGACGTTTTCCTTCGCAGCATGTCACCCTGAAAACCCGGAAGGGCTTGTTTTCAAATATGATGAAAAATCTTTTCGCCCAGAAAGACACGGAGGTCGCAGAAGTAATGACATGAACAAAAAATCCCTCCTTTGCCACCTCCGGGCATCCGTGGGCGAATCCTGAATCTTTATGAACGACTTGACTAAAAACCTCAGTTACCAATCCCATTCCCTGGCCCATCCTTCACCAGAGATGGATGGGTTCGAAAAAACAGCCTTATCCCTGCTCTCGGTCGGCCTCTTGCTGCTGGCCGCTGCCTGGTGGACAGCCGGGGGAGAAATGTCTATGGCCACCCGCGGACTCTGGCTGACCGGAGCCTGGGGATTGATTATCAGCGGCGGGCTGTCCTATGGCCTGCGCAAACACCTCAAAGAGCATCCCGGCATCCGCAACCACGGCAAAGTCACCGATAGCCTGACCTCCCGGGGTGCCCTTGGCTGGATGATGGGAGTGGTCTTTACCGGGTTCTACGTGCTCCTCTACTGGTTCCCTTCAACCTTGGAAGGTCTCATTCGCCTGCACGATCCCTTAAGTCAGATGCTCCGGGGTAAGGCTGCGGATCAGTGGTTTATTTACGGCACGTTTTACACCGTGGGCATTGGAGTCATGGGTGCCAAAGCCATCGCCAAATACCGGCACAGTCGTTATCAGATCCTGCGCACCTGTGTCATCATGGTTGCTCAATTCGGTTTCGCCTACTTGCTCCCCGCCCTCTTCGCCAAACTCAACGAGCCCGAAGTCTATCTCAGCTATCTCTGGCCGCTGGCTTACAACCAACTCTTCCCCGGATCGGTGGAGTCGTTCCTTCAGGCAGGAAATATCGGGTATTTCATCGTCGGCTGGTTCGTCGTCGGCACCCTCATTGCCACGCCCGTGCTGACCTATTTCTACGGCAAGCGCTGGTATTGTTCCTGGGTCTGCGGCTGCGGGGGACTGGCCAATACCTTCGGCGATTCATGGAGGCAACTGTCCGACAAATCTCTGCGAGCCTGGAAAATCGAACGCTGGATGATCCACGGCGTTCTCCTCTGGATCGTAGCTATGACCGCTCTGCTATGGGCGGCCCCACATCTGCCCGAAGCCTGGCAGGGATGGCTCCACACCTCCAAGCAATGGTACGGATTTCTCATCGGCGCCGCCTTTGCCGG
>CAYTLD010000230.1:0-1922 GCA_964438585.1 uncultured Blastochloridaceae bacterium
TTCGGGCGCATCCCGGGTTTAGTTGTCATCGGCTACTAAAAATAAGGGACGGGGTATAAATTCACCCGAAGCCATTCTCCTTCAAATGTAGCAAGCTGAATTTATACCCCGTCCCTTATCTTCACTTTACCTTGTCACGCTACCGTGAGTTGGATAGAACTGACGGCTCAGATTAACCAACAAAAGGACAACTATTATGGGAGCAGACAATACACCCGCAGCAACTGTAGAAGCACCGGCCTTAAAGGCTATTGATTTAGAATCCCGCCTGGCGGATACGCCGTCCGGCGATCCGAAATATTTTATTGAACTCACCTCCGCCTCCGGGACTCCGGTCAAGGTAGCGGATCCCCGTGCCACCCGGACGGTGGTGGCCTGTATGGATGTGCATGCGGTGGTCGGCGGTGCGGCCTGCCACTGGGGAGGCCCGGCCGCGTTGGCGGAAGTGAATGCGGCCATCCATGCCATCATGTTTGAGGAATCCAAGACTTCCGGAAAACCGTGGCATCAGCTTTATAACTACGTTAATGATGCCGGGCATACCGAGAATGGCGTCTATGCCGTCCGTTCGCTCTACGGCTTCGATGGCACCACCTTTGCGGACATGAAAAAATTCCGCAGTATCGAGAGCAAGCACACCGGGCATGGGGAAGCCCATCTCAATCCGGAAGGTGTGCTCATCAGCAACGGCCCGCTCGGGTCGAGCCTCCCGCAAGCCCAAGGCCTGGCGATGGGCGATAAGGCAGCCGGGCGCGACCGCGTCACCCTCTGCGTCGTTTCCGACGGAGCCTCCTATGAGGGCGAGGCCAAGGAAGCCTTCGCCGCCATCCCCGGCTTTGCGGAAAAAGGATTGGTTAATCCCTTCGTGATGGTCATTTCCGACAACAATACCAAACTCTCCGGACGCTGCACCGATGCCTTTTCCATGCAAAATACCTTCTCCGCACTCGCGGCCCAGGGCTGGAAGACGATCAAGGTCGAAAATGGCAACGACCTCCCGTCCGTCTTTGCCAAAATGGAAGAGGCCATCGCCGCCGCCAAGGCCGATCCCACCCAGCCGGTCTTCGTCTGGCTGAAGACGGTCAAGGGCTTCGGCATCAAGGCTACGGAGGAGTCCTCCTCCGGCGGTCACGGGTTCCCGCTCGCTAATGGGGAAAAAATCATCGACTGGATGAAGGAACTCTTCGAGGGCGATGACGTTCCTGCCGACATCATGGCCTGGGCCGAGGAGTTGCACGCGGATTGGGAAAAAGCGGAAAAAGCGAAAAAGAATGCCCCCGCCAAGCCCGAAGGTCCGAAAAAGTCAAAAATCCAAGCTGGCCTGTCCAAAGCCATGATCGCCGCTGCTCAGGATGGCATCCCTGTCTTCTCCGTTTCGTCAGATCTGGCCGGTTCGACCGGAACGGCACCCTTTACCAAAGCGTTGCCGGATCGCAGCGTGGACGTCGGGGTGGCAGAGGCGAACATGATCAGCACCGCCGCCGGACTCTCAAATACAGGATTCATTCCGGTCGTCGATACCTTCGCCCAGTTCGGAGTTACCAAGGGCAACCTGCCCCTGACCATGGCCGCTCTCTCCCAGTCGCCCGTGATCGGAGTCTTCTCCCACGTCGGCTTCCAGGATGCCGCCGATGGCGCCTCCCACCAGGCTACCACTTACATGGCCGCTTCCAGCCCGATTCCACACACGGTGGTGATCAATCTCTCCTGCGCCGATGAGGCGGAGGCCTTCATGGGCCAGGCCATCCGTCGGCTGCATGACGCACGTAAAGGGGGAAAAGCTGGAGAATCCGTATTGTTTTTCCTTGGACGAGAAAATTACCCGCTCAGTTGGAAAGAAGGCACGACCTATGAATGGGGCAAGGCGCAAATCCTGCGCGAGGGATCCGATGTCACCTTCCTGACCTGCGGGTCGCTGGTCG
>CAYTLD010000231.1:0-1896 GCA_964438585.1 uncultured Blastochloridaceae bacterium
CCTACCTTTTCTTCCGTTCAAACGACAGTCTGAATACAAAACGCTCTGACCCCATCAAATCACTTCGGATAACTGACTGGAACGATCCAACGTCGCCAGCGTCTCCTCAATCGTGTGCTGGTCATCCTGGACATGGCAGAGACGCGCGTAGAGTCCGTCGTGTCCAATCAGCTCCTCATGGTTCCCCAGTTCCGTTACCCGCCCTCGTTCGATGACGGCGATGGCATCCGCACTCCGCACTGTCGAGAGCCGGTGCGCGATGACAAAAGTGGTCCGCTTCTCCATTAACTTTTCCAGTGCCTGCTGGATCAGCTTCTCCGTGCGGGTATCGACACTGGCGGTGGCTTCATCGAGGATAAGGATGGGCGCATCCTGCAGGAGGGCCCGCGCGATGGTGATGCGTTGCTTCTCGCCCACACTGAGCCGGATGCCCCGCTCCCCGAGTTCGGTATCGAGCTTTTCCGGAAGCCGCTCCACAAATTCCCAGGCATTGGATTGCTCGAGAGCCCGAATGCAATCCGCCTCTGAGGCGTCAGGGGCCGCCACCAGCAGGTTTTCTCTAACTGTCCGGTCAAACAAAAACGGTTCTTGGGTGACATAGGCGATGTTCCGGCGCAGTTCTCGGGTGGGCAGGGAGAGGATGTCAATCCCGTCGAGCAGGATGCGTCCCTGCGTGGGCAGGTAAAAACGGGTGAGAAGGTTGATGATGGTGCTCTTGCCGGCACCGGTGGGACCGACCAGGGCCAGGCTCTTGCCAGCTCCCACTTCGAGATTGATGTCTTTCAGGACGGTGGTCTCCGGTTCGTAGGCAAACGAGACGTGATCAAATTCTACCCGCCGCCCGGATTGAGCTTTTTCCGGAAAGGTCAGAGGTGCGGTCGGTTCGTAGTCGAGAGGACTGTCCATGATATCGAAGACACGCTCCGCTGCCGCCCGTCCCGACTGCACCAGTTGATTGAGTTGATGCAGTCGGTTGACCGGCTCATAGAGAAGACTGATGTAGAAGAGAAAGGAAGCCAGCTCACCGATCGTGAAGGCCTGGGCCGGATCCAGCACCAGCCGCCCCCCGAAGTAAAGGACCAGCACGTAGCCGCAGGCTCCCAGAAAGGCCATGCCCGGTGAATACATCGCCCAGGCCCGCATTACGATCATCGTTCCCTTCCGGACCTCATCGGCTTTCTCCCCAACGTGGTTCAGCTCCTCCCCTTCCCGCGCAAAGGCTTTGATCTGCCGGATGCCTTGCAGGTTGTCGAGTAGCAGAGAATTCATGGCTGAGGTGGCCCGTCGGATGATGCGATAGCGATGATGCGCCGTCCGGGTGTAGAGCCAGGCGCCCAGCGCCAGTAGAGGCAGCGGCGTCAGCGCGATCAGAGCCAGCTCGGCATTGATAAAGAACAGAAAGACGGATACCAGCCCGATTTGCAGGATCGAGACCGTCCCCTGCTCGATGCCATCGATGAGGACCCGCTCCATCGATGCGACATCTTCACTGAAACGGGTAACCAGATCTCCGGTAGCCTGCTTGTCAAACCAGCTCACCGGTAGATGCTGCATCCGCTCATAGAGGTCGTGACGCAGATCGTAAATCACGTCCTGTTCAAAAATATTGTTAAATTGAATGCGGAGGCTGTTGAGAAAGTCGCGCAGGAAAAAGGCGGTGACGATACCCAGAGCCGCCATCGCTAGCCACTCCGGTCGGGTCCCCCCCAGCACCTCATCAATGGTGAATCCCGTCAACCAGGGCGGAACCATCGCCGCCAGCGTCGAGGCCACCGCGCAGGCCAAAGTCGCCACCGCATAACCGGGATAGTGGCGGCAGTAGCCGAAGACTCTTTTCAAGGCATCCATGGCAGTGAGGCTACACGCTTACCCCGCAACCGCAAACCACTTTCAAAT
>CAYTLD010000232.1:0-1879 GCA_964438585.1 uncultured Blastochloridaceae bacterium
TGGAAGCACCGGATCGTGGTTGGGGTGGTTGATGACCCGGAGAAACTTGGAAAACTTCAGCGGTCGATCGCCAGCCACGGTAAAGCCATTCGAGAACGTAAGCTCATTTTCCTGATCCACAGCTCCGGGACGTGGACGCTTTATGGCCTTAAAAAACCGGAGCCGCCGGAATCAATCCTCAATGAAATCAAAGAACGGATCGGGGAAAAAGACCTCGCCCTCATCGGCCTCGATGGCGGAGTGAAAAGCCGTTTCCTCATAGACGAGTTTTCCCTTTCGAAAATTTTTCAGCAAATCGACCAGATGCCCATGCGCCAAAGAGAACTGGAATAACCTAAACCGTTCTCGAATACTGGACTTGGCTTTTCTCCAGATAGGCATCGAAGACCATGGCCACATTGCGGACTAGCAACCGTCCGGTCGGAGTGACGGCAAATCCTTCGTCGGAAAGCTCGATCAGGCCATCCTCAGCCGGGCCAGTGAGTTGCGCGATTTCCTCCGCATAGACGTCAGAAAAATCGATCTCGAATCTTTCCGATAGCGCCTGGTAATCGAGCCGGAAGTCACACATGATCCGCATGATGATTTCCCGCCGCACCAGATCCTCGTCCGACATCCGGAATCCTCGCTCGGTGGCGGGCTGATCGTTCTGGATTTTCAGGGAATACGTGGTCAGGTTTTTCTCATTTTGCGCATAGGCCCGTCCCACCTGGCTGATCGAAGAAACCCCGAAGCCGATCAGATCACACTCGGCATGGGTCGTGTAGCCCTGGAAATTCCGGTAAAGGGTCCCCGCATCCTGGGCCCGACAGAGAGGATCGTCCGGCTTGGCAAAGTGGTCCAGCCCGACAAACCGATAACCTTGATCGGTAAAAGCATCGATAGCCGTGCAGAGGATGGCGGTTTTTTCTTCCGGCGTGGGGAGGGCCTCCTCTTGGATCGCTTTCTGGTGCTTGATCCGATCCGGCAGGTAAGCAAAATTGAAGAGGGCAATCCGGTCGGGATCAAGGTCGAGGATGGTTTCAATCGTTTTCGTAAATTTTTCTACCGACTGATGAGGCAACCCGTAAATCAGATCGACCGAGACACTGGTCATTCCATTCTGACGTGAGACATCGATGACCCGCCGGGTTTCCTCGACCGACTGCACCCGGTTGACCGACTTCTGCACCTCGGGATCAAAATCCTGGATGCCCATCGAGATTCGGTTGAATCCCGCATTCCCCAGAACTTCCAGGTGCTGGTTGGTCGTTTCCCTCGGATCCACCTCCAGCCCGATCTCCGCATCTGGAGTGAGATGGAACCTCTCCCGGATACCGGCAAAGAGCCGGTCGAGCTGCTCCGGGGAAAAGAACGTCGGCGTCCCGCCCCCATAGTGGAGCTGATGCACCGGACGCTTACGGGTGTCCCCGCCCACCTCCGTCACCAGATCCATTTCCCGGAAAAGCAGATCATTGTAATCTTCCGGTCGGCTCCGGTCTTTGGTAAAGGTCACATTACACCCGCAGTAGAAACAGACCGACTCGCAAAAGGGGAGATGAAAGTAGAGGGATAGGGGCTTATCTGCAGCCTCTTCCGTGCTGTGGTCGATGGCGCGGATAAAATCGACACCCTTAAAGCCGTCATGAAACTGCGGCGCCGTCGGGTAACTCGTATAACGCGGCCCCGGCCGGTCATATTTCTTCAACAAAGCCTGGTCCAGATGCATCCGCTAACCTAACCCTGAAACTGACATCTGTCCCGATTTTTCAGTATCTGACAATTACGCATTGACCCGATACGTGAGATAAATTATGGTTCACGTATGAACTTAACGCTGTCGGTTCCAGAAGAAATTGCGACCCAAGCCAAACAGGTGGCGGCCCGGGAGGGGAAGAGC
>CAYTLD010000233.1:0-1855 GCA_964438585.1 uncultured Blastochloridaceae bacterium
CCAGCCGATACATCGCTTCAATTTTTTCCTTCAACTGAACCGTGTTCAGGCCCTCGGCCCTGAAGGACCCAATGTGGGTCAGGGAAATGTTGCCGTTCTCATCCACCCGCTCGGTATAAGTTCCACCATCGGGAACCCCTCCTACAGTAACCTCAATAAAATCCCCTTTGCGGAAGGGGTCGTCGAGATTGTAAGTTCCACCGGATGTCGATGCTCCCATATCATCGGAATTAACCGTCTCGACTCCGCCGGAACCGGCACATGAAATCAGCAGGGACACGACCGATAATAAGAGAAATGATAGATATGTCTGGTACCGTCTCACATTCAGCAAAATAACTCAGACTTTCTCTAAAGGAAGGATAAAAACACGCTAATAACTGTCCCCGCCAGATGACTGACCTCCACTGGCGGCGATGCTTTTGTTTTTCTTATTTATCTTCTTCTTATTTTCCTTGGCGCGCTCCGAGGCTTCCTTCCGGGAGCCAGTTTTATAGTAACCGTAGTAGCCATAGTAACTGGTGTAATAGTAGTAGGACTCATCGCTGCGCAAGTGCACCTTGTTGAGGACAACACCGACCAGTGTGCCCTGAACTTCCTCAATCACCTTCTTGGCTCGCCAGGAAATGTTGCGGGGATAACGACGGTGCTGGATGGCCAGCAGGGTCTGATCGACCTCATGCACGATAACGGCCGCATCACTGATCCCGAGGATAGGTGGCGCATCAAAGAGAATGACGTCATAGTGGGGCTTTAAGGTTTCACAAATTTCATGAATCTTGGCCGGGCTGAGTGCTCCCATACACTGGGGAGGCAATTTCCCGGAAGTAATGACCTGTAAATTGGGAATATCGGTATTGCGTATGTATTCGTGAATCGGCCCGTAACCCAGAAGGAAGTCAGCCAGTCCCCCCTGGTTCTCGATCCCCAGAATTTGGTTGATGGAATGGCGGCGGAAGTCGGTGTCAATAATCAGAGTATTGATGCCGCTGTAAGCGCAGACGTAGCCGAGGTTGAACAGTGTGGTTGATTTTCCTTCGCCCGGGCCGCCACTGACCACGGTCAGGGTGGTGGCGTTTCCATCGCGGGCCTGGAGATCGATTTTCGCACGCAGGATACGATAGGCTTCGGCATTGGGGGAATCCGGACCTTCCAGATTGAGAGTGTTGACCCCCTCCGGCACCACACCGACGACGGTGGTTTGCAGATAACGCTCCACATCATCGAGTGATTTGACGCTGGTATCGAGGTATTCGATGAAGAAGGCGAGGGAAATCCCCAGCACCATTCCGGCCGCGGCAGCCACAGCGACATTTAACATAACATTGGGTTTAATCGGGGCAGGATTGGGGGAAAGCACGGCCCGGTTGACAATTTCCACCGGATTGATGCCAATTTGCTGTTCCACCGCCAGTTGCTTGTAGCGTGCCGCCAGCAGTGAGTAGAGGGATTGCTCCGTCTGCAATTCTGATTGGGCTTCTTCCAGAGGAGCCAATTCATCGGCGCGGACACCCCTCTGCTTCTCCTTCAAGGCCTGCACTTCCGCTTCCAGACTGGCGACCCGGGTTTCCGCGACTTCCAGATCAACTTGCAACCCGGTTTTAATCCCATCGATGAGACCGTTGAGCTGGGTGCGGTATTTTTGCGCCGACGCCATCAGCGACTTCATCTGCGGGTGTTCAGCACCAAATCCCTGTTCGTCCATGGCATCCATCGAAGATTGGGCCGTGAGCAATTGCTGCCGCAGGTTGCTGATGAGAGGATCTTCATAACCAATCGCCTTCAGGGAAGTTTCCAGCTCCTCGATAGACATGTTTTCCACCTTCTGCAGCCTGACTTTTCTCGCCGTGATGTC
>CAYTLD010000234.1:0-1827 GCA_964438585.1 uncultured Blastochloridaceae bacterium
GCGGCGTTGCTGACATTACCCTCACATTCCCGGAGCACACGCTGGAGGTGTTCCCATTCGACGCGCTCCAGGCTGGGGAACTGAACGTCGGCTTCAACGGAATCGATACCGGGAGCGGCTTCATCCTGAGGTTGGAAGAGTGCTTTGAGGATCTGATCCGCATCGGCGGGCTTGGTCAGATAATCGGCGGCTCCGAGACGGATGGCTTCCACGGCGGTGGCGATACTGCCGTATCCGGTGAGGACGAGCACCCGCGTAGCCGGATGATGCTCGGCCAACCAACGCACCAGTTCGAGACCGCTTTCTCCGGGCATTTTCAGATCTACCACCGCCGCATGAAAGACCGTCCCATCCCGACCAAGTAACTCTCGGGCTTCCGGGACATTCCCGGCCACCTGCACGCGATAACCGCGCCGCTCCAGGGCTTTGGCCAGTCGTTCCCGGAAGACCTGGTTGTCGTCAACCAATACAATGGAGGTTTGGGAGATGTGGGAAGTGGCCATGTTTAGTTTTCGGAATTACTCCGCAGGGGCAGGTCGATGGAAATTTCTGTGCCTTTTTCCAGTTCGGAGGTCACTTCGATCCGACCGCCGATTTTTTCAATCAAGGCACGGGCGAGGAAAAAGCCCAAACCAATGCCCATCCCGGCCTCTTTGGTGGTAAAGAAAGGCTCGCCCAGTCGCGTCTGCACCTCCGGGCTCATCCCGGATCCCTGATCGCGCACGCGCATGTGAAGGCCCGCGCCGGAGCGTTGCATCTCAAGAGCCACGCTGGATTCCGGAGGCGAGGCCTCAAAGGCATTCTTGATAAAGATGGCCAGACTGCGGAGCAACGCATCGGCGGGGGTGGTGATCGACGGACAGTCTGGTTCGATCTGCCAGCGTAGTCCGGCTGCGTGGGCGGGAGCCAGATACTCCGGCAACCGTTCCCGAATTTGCTCAGGCCTGAGTGTTTGAGGGAGATCAGTTTCCGGGTTGAGGCTCTGACGGCTCATTCGTTCCAGGACGGTCCGGCAGCGATCCACTTCCCTGCGGATCAAGGCCACATCGTCCAGGCACTCTTCGTTGCCACAAGCCTTTTTAGCGGTCATTTCCAATTCCCGACTGGCCACCGCGATGGTGCCCAGCGGGGTGGCGAGTTCGTGAGAAACACCGGCCGCCATGGTCACCAGGGAGGCAAAACGATGCTCCCGTTCTGCGGCATCTTTCGCCAGGCTGGCCTGCTCGCGCTGGTGGCGGAGATCGGCATTGAGCCGGCTGATAAAATAAACCACGCCTCCACCGGTGACGACCGTGGCCAGCAACATCCCCTGAAGGTGAAAATCCAAATCATCACACAACGTCACTCCCTCCGCATCCACCAGCATGTGGGGGGATCGAAATAAAAAAGCGAAGCAGCCGCCGCACAAGGCCACCGCCACCCAGGCCCACCGCCCGTCCATCAACATCACCGCCAGGGTAATGTGAAGCAGGTAGAGCACAGTAAAAGGGTTGTGGGCCCCGCCGGTGAAATAAAGCAGCACGGTCAATAAAATGATGTCGCCCAGAATAAGAGCCGTTGACACGGTCTTCGTTGCTCGCCGACGCTGCATCCAGGCCCAGAGATTGGACCCGGCCACCGTCACCAGACAGGCCGCAATGATCCCCCATGGCATCAGGATGGAGAAGCGGACCGCTGCAAAAAGGGACATCAGTCCGATTCCCACCACCGCCGCCCAACGCAGGCGGATTAACCACTCAAATTCCGGATGGGCACCGGGACGGGATCCGGAGGCATTTGTCATTCCCCATCCTTAACCTCTTTTACCTGCCAGAGCAATCCGGCATC
>CAYTLD010000235.1:0-1758 GCA_964438585.1 uncultured Blastochloridaceae bacterium
AAAACGCTCTAACGTGTGCCCACCTTGGTCAGGAGGCCGCGTTCGCGGGCGATCCGATACATATGAGCAAAGAAAAGGGCGGAAATAATCATGGCCACCACGTTCAACGCCGAAGCATAGAGAAGCGACTGAGCGGGAATGTGGCCGATACCGGAATTCAGGATCGCGCGCATTCCTTCGAAGACGTGTGTCGAGGGCAGGCAAAAGGCCAGCGGCTGCAACCAGCCGGGCAGGACGGAGACCGGATAAAATACTGCCGATAGCGGCTGAATCAGGAACGGGATTCCCCAGGCCAGCACCTCGGCGGCATTCCCGAAGCGCATGATCAGAGCGGTGGTAAACATCCCCATGGCCCACCCGAGGATCAGGAGGTTGGCAAAGAGTGCCAGTAACGGCCAGCCCAGCACAAAGAGATTGAAATCATAAATGCCGATGGCCATCACCGTTAACACTGTGATTACGATTCCCACCTTGATCAATCCGATCCCGTAAGTGGCCGCGATAAATTCCCGCACCCGGATCGGTGCGGCAAAAACATTGATCAAATTCCGCGACCAGATGTCTTCAAGAAATGAAATGGTCACCCCCTGCTGGGAGCGGTAGAGCACATCCCAGAGAATCATGGCCGAGATCAGGTAGGTGACCGCTCCGGGGACATCCGTGGCCCCCTCTTTCAAATACATGGCCAGAAAACCCCAGACCAGCAAGTCGGTAATGGGCCAGAAAACAACCTCGATAAGACGGATCGGGCTCCGCTTATAAAGATACGTATGCCGCAGAATGAGGGCCATAACCTTGGAAAAGTGGAAGGTCATAATTGAGAAGGGCCGGTAGACCGCCATGGGTTCAGTGTTCATCACGGGATACCTTAATAAAAACTTCTTCCAGTGATTTTTCACCAAAGGAGTCGATGATTTGCGCCGGGGAGCCTTCAGCCAGAATAAGCCCCTTGCGCATGAAGACGATCCGGTCACAGAGTTCCTCGACATCGCGCATATTATGAGAGGTGTAAATCATGGTCATTTTGTCCTCGTGATGAACCTGCCGGAGGATTTTACGCACCTTATCAGCCATGTCCGGATCCAGGCTGGCGGTCGGTTCATCGAGCAGGAGTAACTCCGGGCGATTGAGCAAGGCCTTGGCCAGGCCCACCCGAGTCGATTGACCGGATGATAGCTCGCCTGTGACCTGTTTCAACATCGCACCCAGATCGAGGAGATCAGCTAATTCCCGGATCCGTTTTTCCGGCTCCACGACAGAATAGAGTCTGGCAAAGACCAGCAGGTTTTCCTTCACACTCAGGTTGCTGGGCAGGCTGGTATAGGCGGACATAAAGTTGGCACGCTGGAGAATATCAACCCGATTCGTTTCAAAATCTTTTCCGAAGATTTCAATTTGCCCGGAAGAAGGAGTGATCAGACCCAGCAATATCGAGATAGCCGTCGTCTTGCCCGCTCCATTGGCCCCCAGCAAGCCGAAAATTTCCCCCTGAGGAATGGCAAAGGAAATCCCCCGGATAGCCTCGAACCCGGAGAAGTCTTTCTTTAAATCCTGAACTGATACAACCATAGGAAAAGAAACCATGCGTCATATCGCCCCGAGGGCAAAAGAATTTTCCGCTTGTCCCCGCGCCCAACTTCGACATGATTACATTCTCAATTCGATCTCAGGAGCGGTGGCTGAGTGGTCGAAAGCAACGGTTTGCTAAATCGTCGAGCCTCGCAAGAGGTTCCGAGGGTTCGAATCCCTCCCGCTCCG
>CAYTLD010000236.1:0-1748 GCA_964438585.1 uncultured Blastochloridaceae bacterium
CTGGTTGACGATCAGGTATTTCATTTCCTCATTGAAAATGCGCAGGCTCTCATGGTTGGTGATGTAGCCCTCCTCCCAGGCCCAGACCGTGTAGGTGTTGGCAATCCGGTTAAAGGCGTGGCGCAGACTGTCCTCGAATTCCGGCGATCCGGGATTGGAGCCGAAGAGGTATTTATCCGCCGTGACCAGGACCGAGGTGTGGTCCCAATGGGTCGGGTGCTCGACCTGATCCCGCTTAAAGCGGATCGAGCCATCCTCCCAGCTCCTCAGTTCCAGATCCGTGCAGGTCCAGTCGATCTGATCGTAGGGGTGGGCCTCCTCCGAAGAAAAGCAGCGTTCGATACTCAGTTTTCCCTCACCCTCTCGCTTCTGATTTGGAAGAATCAGAAATCCGTCCCGGAGTTCCAATGTGTGTGTGTTTTCCTTTGTTTCCGGTTCTGCTTCGAGGGTGGGCATGATCATTCTTTTATCTCTCCTGATTGTTTAAGGCTATGGGTTGCATCGTACATCCATGGCAAAGAATCAGGGAACTGTACAGGAAAAAATGACTCCAGCCGCTCAGGCTAATTACGCGAATCCGGTGATTACCCGGACAGGCGATTCACTATAAGCAGCTTGTGAAAGTGTGGCGTTTTTTAGTGGTGAGAGAAAAAAATTTCTTGAGCGCCTGCCGCCATTTTTATTTTGCGCAGGCAAAATTTATTGCCCTTCCAGAAAAAATGGGTTTGCCAAAACGAATCTTTCATCTGTAGTTGAGATTCATGAGCAGCAACGAAACTAACGATCCCATCGCCAAAGCCCACGTCGAATACAGCTCCCTACTGGAGCAATTTCAAAGTGTTATTTTAGGAACCGTGAGCACCTCCGGTCAACCTGAGGCCAGTTACAGTCCGGCTATTATAGATGAAGAGCGCAATTTCTATGTCTATGTCTCTGACTTGTCCGCACACACGGAAAATCTCCTCAGTGCCAAGAAGGCGTCGGTGCTGGTTATCGAGGATGAGAAGACGGCCGGACAACTGTTCGCGCGCAAGCGGGTGACCTTTCAGTGCCACGCGGAAGAAGTGGAACGCGATTCTGACGCCTGGCAGTCGCTCACCGAAAAAATGAAGACGGAACTGGGAGGTGTCTTCGGACACTTGCTGGGCATGCTGGATTTCCACCTCATGCGACTGACTCCGGAGAGCGGACGCCTGGTGGTTGGTTTCGGGGCGGCCTTTGACGTGACCGGGGCGCGGATGGATGAGCTGGAACATATCCGTGGCGATGGCAAGGGGCATCAGCAGGGAGGCCACACACGTCAACCTGCGGAGGCGGTCAAATGAGCGATACTGGTTTTTCCCCGGAAGACGTTGAGCGGATGGTGCAGCACATGAATGAAGACCATGCCGATTCCGTCCTGCTCTATGCCCACCACTTTGCCGGGCGCACGGATGCCAAGGCCGCCGTCCTCGATGATGTCACTCCGGATAAGATGGCGCTGACCCTGGACGGCGGTGAGTGTATCGAAATCCCCTTTCCCCACCGCCTCGAAGACGGACACGACGCCCACATGACTATGGTGCAAATGTCCAAGGAAGCACGCGCGGCGCTGGAGGGATAATACCAAATCAAAATGATAGGGCCAACGGGCTGAAAATAAGGGACAGAGACCTATTTCCGGGCGTCACCTTTTTCAAAGCCATTGAAAACCCATCGTAGGAAATAGGTCTCTGTCCCTTATTTCCACGAACGTGCTCACTCAGATT
>CAYTLD010000237.1:0-1730 GCA_964438585.1 uncultured Blastochloridaceae bacterium
CAAAACCCACATCCAACGCACGTATCCAGGAACTTCCCACCGTCACAGCCACAAAGCTTAAAAACTCGACTGCCGATGTCTTTGACCAGATTGCCAAAAGCGGAGCGGTGGCGATTACGCGGCACGAGAAGCCCCGCGCGGTTTTACTCACCGTCGAGCAATACGCGGCCCTCACTCACTCGGAACTACCGGGACTCGATGACTTGAAACGCGAATACCAACATATGCTGGACGACATGCAGAAACCGGAACAGAGAGAGGCGGGCCGCCGGGCTTTCAATGCGACTCCGGAAGAATTGGGGGCAACCGGGCTGGCCTATATGAAAGAGGAACGCGGTTTACTGTAATGCCCTCTCCTTCCATCAAAGTTCTCGCCGGTGTCAATGGTACCTGGAAATCGACCTGATCCACCTCCTCCCGTTCATCCACCACCTGCGAGTCTTCGATAATTCCTGTCAGGCGGACCCTGCTCAAGAAATTGCCCCGTCTCCAAAGCTGGTCCTGGAAATGAAGCAATCCCGTATCACCGCTCCCGACGACCTCACCCAGGCCCCGGAATGGGCTCATCCCATCATGGCCGCCGCCATCCGGTTAAAATAGGCACTCCAACGCCGGACCGCCGCGATCCGCCGCGCATTGCCGATGGCGAAATCATCACCATGGGGAAAAAGCACGGAAAACAGAACCCTCATGCCGAATTCCCCGGAGCAGCCAGAAATGCCACCAGTCGTTCTTGCCAGATGATATGACGATTATTGATAAGGACGTGTAGGGCGCAGTCTCCAGACAAGTCACTCATTATTAGTTACTTCCAGCTTGCGTGGACGCTGCAACCTACCCTCCAAATCACGTGACTTGAAGTAACACTATCAACTACTAGGCCTTTCTCGCCCGCAAAGCCGGTTATACACAGGGCAAAACGGTGACCTACGATGAAGTTGTGAAAAAGCGAGAAAATCATGGAGTACGACACATCCCGCTTAACTGTCTAATCCAGCGCCATTGACGTTAACAAAAATACTGACTAGAGTAGTCATATATGAAGCAGAAAACTCTCTCAAAATTGAACACACCCCCGGCAGGATCAGCATGGCAGTTGCAGGAAGCTAAGGCTTGTCTCAGTGAAGTAGTGCGCCAATCAAAGATTGCCCCTCAATTGGTCACTATGCATGGCAAGCCTTCCGCAGTAGTTGTCTCCGTGGACTATTTTGAGCAGATGCAGCCGAAGTCCGGCAATGATTTGATTCAACTGATGGGCAAGGCACCATTCAGAGACCTCGACTTGAACCGCCGAGACGGAAAAATGCCGGTGCGCAGAGTCGTAATTAACCCGTGGTCTGCCTGAATGCTTCCTGCAAGCGCTTTGCGGTTGGATGGTTTGAAAAGGATGTCTCCGCGAAATGTGAGACCGGACAGATGCCGATCCGGCTGTTGGTGATGAAGATTTCATCGGCCTGCCTTAAATCGTCGGGCGTGAGTATTTTTTCGGTAACACTTTTTCCGCTGTGTTCCATCACCCAGCGGCGGACGACTCCGGCCCGGCACCCGGAGCTGTGCGGCGGGGTGAGGATCTGGGCATCACCTGAGGTAGTCATGAAAAGATTGGCCATTGAGGCGCCGGTCACCTCTCCCCGCTCGTTGAGCAGGACGACCTCATCGGTCTTCGCCTCCTCGCGGGCCTGGATACGGGTGAGGTAGGCGAGTGTCTTGTAGCGGGCTTCCCAACTGGC
>CAYTLD010000238.1:0-1655 GCA_964438585.1 uncultured Blastochloridaceae bacterium
TGCAGCTTCATGAGGCGTTCTCGGGCCTCGGCGAGGACGGCTTTCCATTCCTCGACTTTTTCGGCGGGAGCTTTTTCGCACATTTGCGTGTTGCTGAGTTTTTTCTCCTCGCGGGCGATGTCTTCTTCGGCTTTGGCGATGGCTTTCTCGATCCGGCTTTTCTCTTTCTCGACATCGACCAGTCCGCTCAGCGGGAGGTAGAGGTCCCCGAGGGAGGTGATGAGCATCGGGGTGCGGGACGGGGGAGCATCGACAAATTCCAATTCACTGGCATTGAGCAGGCGAGCCAGGTCTTCTCTCTCCTTATCTTCCAGGGAATCTTTCAGCTTCAACTGGAATTTGATTTTTTGACCGGAGGCGATCTGGAATTCACCCCGCAGGCTGCGTCCCGCATCGACGAGGTCATAGAGTCCCTGAGCATGGTCGGCAGCGCTGGCATCGAAGGTGGGCTCCAGCTTTTCCGGCCAGGGCTGGAATTGGATATCGGCCCCGAAGCCCAGCTCCTTCCACAGCTCGGCGGTCATGAAGGGGCAATAGGGGTGAAGGAGGCGGAGGATGTGAGAAATGACGCAGTCAATGGTTTCCAGGGTGCCCTGGCGGGTGCTGGATGCATCGTCCGCAAAGTCGGCCTTGGCGGCTCCGAGGAAACGGGAACAGAAGTCACCCCAGACAAAGGCGTAAAGAGTGGCCGCGACCTGGTTGAATTCGTATTTATGGTAATGCTCGTTTATTTTATCGATGGTCTCTCCCAACTGTCGCAGGACGAGATGGGCGTAGGGGGTGCGGGGGTGCCTGGAGGGATCAGGTTCGGCAACGAGTTCACCCTGCATCTGACGGAAACGGCAGGCGTTCCAGAATTTGTTGCAAAAATTGCGGCCTTCCTCGATTTGCTTTTCATCATATCGGATGTCGAGCCCCTGAGGGGCGACACGCATGAGTCCGAAGCGGAGGCCATCAGCGCCGTAGGTGGCGATGAGTTCGAGAGGATCGGGGGAATTTCCCAGCGATTTGGAAAGTTTTCTCCCCCGGCTGTCGCGGATGAGGCCGGTGAAGTAAACATTCTTAAAGGGGATGTTGTGTTCGAGGGAATCGTCCCGGCCGGGGCGGAATTCCAGGCCGGCAAATATCATGCGGGCGACCCAGAGGAAAATGATGTCCGGGCCGGTGACGAGGACGGTGGTGGGGTAGAATTTTTTCCGGGTGGCGTCGTCCATGGTGGCGTAAGCCCAGAGCCAAGAGGAGAACCAGGTGTCGAGGGCGTCGGGATCCTGCACCCATCCATCGCCGGGGCAGTCTTCCTGGCATTTCATCTCACCGTCCCGGTGCCAGATCGGAATCCGGTGACCCCACCAGATCTGGCGTGAGATGCACCAGTCCTGAATATTTTCCAGCCAGTGGTTGTAAACTTTTTCCCAGCGCTCAGGCCAGAAGCTGATCTGCTTATCCCGGACCACGGCCAATGCCTCATCCACCTTAGGGTAACGGAAGAACCACTGCTCGGATATTTTCGGTTCAATAGGAACGTTGCCGCGCTCGCTGAACCCGACGTGGTTCTTATATTTTTCGGTTTTCAGCAGCAGGCCGCGCTCTTCGAGCATGGCGGCTGCTTTGTCGCGGGCCTTGAAGCGGTCGAGGCCGTCGAGTTCAGGCACTTC
>CAYTLD010000239.1:0-1556 GCA_964438585.1 uncultured Blastochloridaceae bacterium
CCGTTATTGAAAAATTGGCTGGAGGCCAGAGGTTTGGTGTTATGAAAGGCCGGAAGATCATCGACCGGGTTCAACTGACCGGTGTGTTCATTAGCCCCGTTTAACGGATTCTCAGGATCTATCCCTGGATCGACACCATAACCGATGCCCCTCGCAAAGCCGCGAAAGGTGTTAAACTCACCATCGGTAAAGAATACATAGTGCACCTTGATTTTTTCTCTCTCTGCCGCATCGAATTGGGCAAGGAAATTGTCGGCCTCCACGAAGGCATAGCGCATGCCCTCCGCCGCATTGGTGCCTCCGGAGAATCTTACTCTATTTTCGACAATGTAATCCGCACTCCTGCTGGGATTTCCGCCCAGACCGGACTGGAATTTTTGGGTCGGCAGTTGGAACCCGTTTTCATCCGGGATATCCGGAAAAACCGTCTTGGCAAAGGTGCTGAAGGTAACGACGGATAGATAATCCCGGTCATCGATAAATTCCGCTGTAAATGCCTTGACTCCCTTGACCAGGTTTTGAGCTTTTGAGCCCCGCATGGATCCGGAAATGTCGAGGACGAGAATATTGCAGGCGGGAAAACGTTCGGCAGTGGCAAATTCCTCCAGGGCTACATTGCGAATCCCGGCAATAGGGAGGAAAAATGTATTGTGATCGACTCCGGCGGTGGTGCTGATGGTGATGATGTTGGTGTCAGCATCCGCCTTGACATCCATGATCATAAAATCCCCGTCTGCACCCGTTACTTTGTATTTATCGCTGCTGCCAATTTGGGTCCAGGGGGGTGTAGGGCTCTCGTTGAGAAATTCCGGCATGTTGGCCTGCATGGTAGTGACGGCCAATTGCTGAATCCGCGCCATATCCGAATCAAAGCGGGTGACCACGCGCAGCGCGGTGGAGTCAACCGCACGCGTCAGTCGGGCACTGGTCAGGTAGATCATTCCGAAATCAACCCCCATGGCCGTGAATAAAAGAATGACTGGGAGAAGTATAAAGAAGAGAGCGAATATTTGCCCCCGCTTTCTTTGAAAGTCCAGTCGGGTCAGATGTTTTCTTAATGTCGTTTTCATAAATTTTTAAAAGATGGCGCGTTCATAGAGTGGGCCGCCCCAGGAAACTTTGGCGATATCCTGAACCGGGGTGATGAAAACCTTCTCGTGGTAGATCTCGACCGCAACCGTGCGCTGGGAAATCCGCAACATGTCCAACGGCAAAATGTCGTTATTCCTGGCTGGGTGATGCGCCACTTTATCTCCGACGGCACCCACCCCGGACTTCCAGCCCTTGCCCGCATTGTCGTAAACGTGCTGAGCCACCACCTGGACGAAATCATCATCATAGGTGTTCGGATCCGAGTAATCGGTATCGTCCTGTGGATCTTTGCGCTCAAGAATGGAGAAAATAACTGTTCCATCCGTAGTTAGATCCGAAGGAGCCACCATATCAACGACCCGGTTGTAGATATCCACGGGGGCACTAGCGGTGCTGAGCAAATCCTCATCGGCAATAAAGCTGCGACCTGCTTCCCGGGCTACGCTGGCCATCCGGACCTCCAG
>CAYTLD010000240.1:0-1556 GCA_964438585.1 uncultured Blastochloridaceae bacterium
CGTCGCATAGCTGACTACTCAAGCATAGATTCGACACATAGCCAGCGGAGAATCCGCAGTTGGCGATATTCCCTGTCATCAGGTGTCCCGGACAGTTTTCCCTGGCGGTGAATAAGTTGGGAAGGTGAATCCGAGTGCCCATCTTGGATGTTATACCTATAACATTCAAGATGGGCTTGGCACACTTTTGGCCATCTGCTTCTATTTTTGATGCGCAAGCCCTGGTTCTGTTCTTGTAACCGCCTTCGGCATACGCAGGATGGCGAGCCATGATGATCCCTGCCCAGTTTTTTTCCGGTGAAGCGGCACGGGCTCGGGTGTGCGAGTTGGGGAGGCCTTATACGTTACTTCTGCCCTTTCTGGAGGAGGACATGACTCGGGGGATAGCCAATGCGGGAAAATGTCGCATGGAACTGGTCGAGATGGGTGAGTATTGTTTTCCGATCATCGTTAATCCTGGCACCTCGCGCGCATGTATGACGCTTTCAGCGTATTGCGGATTTATTCGGGCGGCCGCTGAGGAGGTGGGACGCTCAACGATCACTCCCTTTATCCGGTTGCCTGCGGTGCTGGGGTTGCATCTGCTGGGTTTGGTTTGCAGGCAGCGCCTACTCGACCGCAGTATTTTCATCAACAACTGGGATTTTATGACTCGTATGACTTCGGGTCATCCCCTTACACCAGTCGGCGAATGGATGGAACCGATTTTGCAACGCTACCCTGACCATGCGCTGCTCTATTCGGTTATGCCCGACCAGGAACCTGGGCAAGCCCTGGCTCTGCGGGAGGCCGGATTTCAGTTGATCCCCTTTCGGACGGTCTATATCTGGGATCCTGAAAAGTGGGAAAAAAGTCCGCGGGCCAAGCGCAAGAATCTCAAACGCGAGTTGCGCATCACCCGGGAAGTGGTCCTTGAACAACTCACGGAACGGGATGACCTCTCGATGATCGATCCGGAGGAATTGCGCCATCTCTATCACCGGGTCAATATGAAAAAATACAGTGAGGACAACCCTGACCTCACTGTTGAGTATTTTCGCAATTTAATCAGATACAAGCCCATCGGAATCGACTGTCTATTTTCCGAAGGACGGATGAGCGCATTCGCTACCTGGTGGCAGAACAAAGAGCAGGTTTTTGCCTTCTCACTGGGGCACCGGGAAGAGGAGGTAGAGCCGATCAGCCTCTACCGTCGCCTGATGGCGCATAATTTTCAAAGAAGTATTGATTCCGGACTGCCACTAAATCTGGGCGCCGGGGTGGGCCACTTCAAGAAGTCACGTGGCTCGACACCGTATGAGGAATTTCTCGCCGTTTATGACCGACACCTTCCCGTGTCTCAGCGTCTGGCCTGGAGGATACTCGGAACCGTTTACCGTCTTTGCTCACCTTTCTATCGGGGAAAGGTCATGGGTTAAAGGGCGATTAGCGTGTCCATGGTGATCGTAACAGACGGCCTCTAAGAGGCTGTCTAAGGCGACTTGAGCCCATTTCTTAAATGGGCCTAATTCATCTCCTGGATCAATTGTTCCATCGGGGTCTGGACATTGATTTCC
>CAYTLD010000241.1:0-1552 GCA_964438585.1 uncultured Blastochloridaceae bacterium
CCTTCTTCGAAAAGCGAATACCGTAGAGGCAAATCATCGGACAGAAATCTACCAGCCCCATCAACTCTGACATCCCTACCCATCTCGGCTTTTTGACAATCCTATGAACGATCGTCGCTCAGATTGTCAATTTTTTCAGAGGTAACTTATGACAGGAAGAGACTAATCCTCCAGTGGTGCGATGGGCGGGAGGTTGATGATTTGCCGCCGCTCAATGACTTCCGGCGGCGCCTCTTCGGGAACGCCGACGGAGAAATCTAGTGAGACAGCGAGGTAGCGTCCCAGCATGAGATCCAATACGTAGGCCTGGCCGATTTCGGCATTGGCTGAGGCCATGACCTCGACCTCAAGGCCGAAGTCCGTTTTTTTAAAGGGAAGCTTACCTTCGTTTTTCTTATATTTGGGTTTTTCATCTGCGGGCCGAACGCGAACATCCGTAATCTGATCGAGGTTCTCCCCGGCCAGCCGAAAAAGAAATTTTTCTCCGGTGGGAGGAACCAGTAACGGGTCCGGAAGTGTGGCCTGGACGATGGGGGCAACCTCGCGTTCGAGAATAATATTGCTGGTCCGGGCCTCGGCGGCTGTCTCCCGCGCATCTCTCCTCTCGGCAGTGGCGGTCTGGGCGCGTTTGTCACCTGTGGCAACGACCTGGAGTTTAAGGGGGACGGTCTGAGTGCGGCCTGATTTAAGAATGAAGGCGACCTGGTAGCGGCTGTCATGGGCGGCTTCCGGCTGCGCCAGGATGACAATGTTACGCCGGCTGTCTTCCTCTCCTGCCAGTTGGGCATAGAGATCGTTGGTTGCCTTTCCGTTGAGATAAACCTGCAGGCGGGTGACCTGATTAAATCCGGTACCGGAAAGAACGCATTTGGCGTGGCCTCCCCCGGCCTCGATGTAGAGGGCATCCGGTGCCACTCGTTGCAGGGTAACCTCCGCTTTGGCTCCTACGGAAATGATCAGAGCCGTCAAAACTAATGCAAATGAGCGGTCCATGTGCCTGATTCTATTCACGACCAGCGCTTTGCAATGGTGATTAGATCATGCCGAGCTTCATTTTGCCAGCCTCGGAAATCATATCCTGATTCCATGCTGGCTCCCAGACCAGTTCGACCTGGCAGTCATCTATACCTGCAACATTCAACACGCGACTCTGCGCATCCTGCTGGATTACAGGCCCCATTCCGCATCCGGGAGCGGTCAATGTCATTTTGACATCGACGATATTCTTACCGTCGTTCTGAGTTAAATCCATGCTGTAAACGAGACCGAGATCCACGATATTGACCGGGATTTCCGGGTCATAGACTTCCTTCAATTGCTTCCAGACCGCCTTCTCCAAATCAGCCTCGGTTTCCGGCACCGGTTCATCCTGCGGGATTTCCCCGCCGAGTGCATCGAGATTTTTTGATTCAATACGCACCATGCCGATATTGGTCATGACGGTGATGGAACCTCCGAGGGCTTGGGTGACAGATACATTCTGCCCCTCGGAAAGTTCAATCGGCTCCCCACTGGGAATGCGCACCGCCGGGCAATCGCGCTTGAGTTGAAT
>CAYTLD010000242.1:0-1507 GCA_964438585.1 uncultured Blastochloridaceae bacterium
ATGGAATACGGAGATTTTCTCCGTGGGATGAAATCTTGATCGGGAAGGGCAGAGCGTCCTCCTACGTCTGGCTGATGAACTTCGGCGCGACAAGCCGTCTCTGCCGGGCTCGGGGGAATGGGCTTCTCTAGGCGGTGGCTTGGTGGGGATGGCGGTTCTGAGAATTTTGCTCGGAATTTTCTGTTTTGATTCTCTCGCTCAACCACACTTTGATGATCGACTGACGGGTGACTCCGATGAGCGAAGCCTGCTTATCCAGCTCAGAAATCATCCAGCCGGGCAAATCGACATTGACGCGCCTTGATTCAAGACCAGGACGATGCGCCTTTTCCAAGTCGAGGAAGCCGGTGATGTCCTCGCCCTCGTCGAAGCGGCGATCAAATTCTTCAGCGGTTATGGTAGTTATCTCTTTCTTCATTTCTGGATCTCCTTGCTGAGATAAGACGGATCACATCTCCACGCATAAAACGCTTATCTATACCAAAAGGGGTGTCAATGGGAATTCGTTGGACTGATAGTGGACAGAGTGTGATCCGAGGGCGTGGCTGGGTGAATGTGCTTTTTTTGGTGCTGCATCACACTCTGTCCCCTTTCTCCTCCCCTGTGCATAGCATAGGGGAGGTGGCCGAAGGCCGGCTTGCGGGGACGTAGCCGTTAGGCGAAGGCCCGAGGGGTGGCGAGGACAACTCCCTCCATCCAGACATGTCGAGGATTCGCGCGATAAATTTCATGGAAGAATTACTCCTTTCAGGTTATTTTATGACGTATTGATGAGTAAAAATTGCATATACCTTTTAGAGCAATTGCGTAGCAGGCTGCCTGAACTGCGGGATCAGTTTGGTGTCACCCGCTTAAGCGTCTTTGGGTCGACCGCCAGAGGCACGGCCAGTTCTACTAGTGATATTGACATCCTTGTGGCATTCGATGGCCCCGCTACCTCGAAACGATATTTTGGCACGCAATTCTATCTTGAAGACCTCCTGAGCCGTCCGGTCGATCTGGTCACCGATACCGCCTTGCGGCCGGAGTTGCGCCCCTCAATCGAGCGAGACCTGATTCATGTCGGATGACACCCAGCGCGAATGGAACTTTTACCTGAATGACATGATCGCATTCGCCGAGAATGTCTGCACTTATACCGAGGGTTTGGATCAGTCACAGTTCGTTGACAGCGGCATGACCTATGATGCCACCCTCCGCAACCTTGAACTCATCGGCGAGGCCGCCACTCATATTCCGAATACCATACGCGACAACCATCCGGAAATCCCGTGGCGCATGATCATCGCTACACGTAATCGTCTCATTCACGGCTATCTTGGCATTGATAACGACACCCTCTGGAGCATTATTCAGGAAGACGTGCCTGCTGTCATACCCACACTCAAGTCATTACAGAGCAAAGATCAGTAAATTCCTAATCGATGCCGTGCTAGTCCTCCCGGCTATGGTGGGTAGACCGTCTCTGCCGGGTGCGGGCAACGGAGGATACGGCCTGTCGCGCCGA